>NZ_KB902791.1:0-325603 GCF_000379585.1 Bradyrhizobium sp. WSM2793
CACCTCGGGCGGTTCGCTCGGCGTGTACTACGCCTTCATCCAGTTCGCCGGCTTCACCATGGGTAAGGCCGTGTCGCAGTTCGACGCGCCCTGGACCAACTATCCCGGCAACAACTTCGACAGCCTCGTCGGCGGTTCCGGCACGGTCACTGGTGTCAACCAGTTCACCTACACCGCTGACTTCGGTCAGGGCGTGACGGCGTCGTTCTCGGCGGAAGACGCGACGGCTTACTACCAGGCCGGCAACCTCAACATGACCGGCGCTTCGGCGACTGGCATGATCGGCGGTTCGTATGGCTCGAACGCCATCGGCGGTTCGCGCTCGCCGAACCTCGTCGGTATGGTTCGTGTCGACCAGGCTTGGGGTCTGTTCCAGGCGTCGGTCGCCGCGCATGACAACCACGTTGCCTACTACGGCGCCACCGAGCCGACTGGCCACCCCGACGACAAGTGGGGTTGGGCTGTTCAGCTCGCTCTGTCGATCAAGAACATCCCGACTGGTGCGGGTGACGTGATCAACATTTCGGGCGTCTACACCGACGGCGCGTCCCGCTACAACTTCCAGAACCTCGCGGGCGGCAGCTACTCGATGTTCGGCAGCTCGGGCGTTGCTTACCAGAGCGTCGGCTTCGCCATCGCTCCGGACACCGTGTTCGTGACCGGCAGCTCGCAGGAAACCGTCAAGACCTGGGGCTTCCGCGGCGCTTACACCCATAACTGGGATCCCTACTGGAACACCGCGCTGTACGGTGCCTACGCTCAGGCGCAGTTCGGCTCGCTCGCCAAGACCACGCTTTGCGGCGCTGGCGGTGCAGGCGGCGTGTTCGGTGGCCTGGTCGGTGTGACGGGTTGTAATCCTGACTTCGCCGTTGCGCAGGTCGGTGTCATCACCCGCTGGACCCCGGTCAAGAACCTGACGTTCTCCGCTGACCTGAACTGGACCCACCTCGACCAGAAGTACTCCGGTACGGTTGGTTACGCCGGTGCTGGCGCAACGGCCAAGCCGGCCGCTGTGTACGAGCTGAAGGATCAGGACACCATCACCCTGCTCCTCCGCGCTCAGCGCAACTGGTAAGTTCGGTCTAACGACCTGACAGAGAGCCCCGGCGGGAAACCGCCGGGGCTTTTCTTTTGCCCCTTGCCTTCTCGCTTGGCGCAATGGGCCAAGTTTGGCGCATCGCCAGAGCAGGGCGATCGCACAGGGCATTTTCCGCAAGCTGAGCGCGCGCCGTGTCATTCGAGAAGCCTGTCATCGGGCCGCGCTTTGCGCGGACCCGGTGGCGATCTCCTAGCAGCCAAGCAGCGTCGATGCCCGTCAAGTCTGCCGCCGCGCACCCATCATCCTGAGAGCCGGCCAATGGCGGGCGTCTCGAAGGATGGCCACACAGAAGTCGCTCCCAATTGCGATTGCTCTGGTTGGGAGAGGGGAGCTCCGCGCTTCCCATCTCTGACAGCGGCGCGCTGGGGGAGGACTGTCGTTGGCCGGCGTGGGGCCGTGCAACGCCTCGCTGATCTGCCTTTGCAGCGGTGGCGATAGGCGCCTTCATCTGCACGCGAGGCAACGGCGGCGCTTGCCACCCATGCTCGCGGCTGAATCGAAAGAGCGGATCGCTATTCCACGCTGCCGGCGCCGCGGCGCAGATCGGCCTCGATCTGCAGGCGCGTGCCGCCGCCGAAGCGGGCGCGGTAGACCTGAAGGTTCTCCATGATCCGCTGCACGTAGTTGCGCGTCTCGGAGAACGGAATCAGCTCGACCCAGTCGACCGCATCGACCTTGGGATCGCGCGGATCGCCGTAGCGCTCGACCCACTTCTTCACGCTGCCGCGGCCGGCATTGTATGCGGCGAAGGTCATGATGTAGGAGCCGCGATAATCCTCGAGCAGTCCGCCGAGCTCGGCCGAGCCGAGCGTGGCGTTGTAGACCGAATCGTTCTTCAGCCGTCCCAGATCGTAGGTCGCGCCGTGGCGCTTGCAGACATAGCGCGCGGCGTCGGGCGTCACCTGCATCAGGCCGTAGGCCTGGGCCGGCGAGACCACTGACGGATTGAATGCGCTCTCCTGCCGCGCGATCGCATAGACGATGCTGCGCTCGACTTCGGGACCGATCGGCGTGAACTGCGGAATGCCGTTGACTGGATAGGCATAGAAGTCGAACGGCAGGCCGCGATTGAGCGCGGCCTTGCCGAGCAGCAGCATGCCGCGCGCATCGTTGTAGCGCTGGGTCAGCTCGCCGAGGCCGGCGAGCGCTTCGGGATCGCCGTTCTCGCCCATGTCGGCCAGCAGCGGTATCGCTATCTCGCGCTCGTCGAGCTCGTAGAGCAGGTGCGCGGCGCGGACGATCTCCAGCCGCTCGGTGCCGCGGCCGCGCGGCTGGCTGTTGAGCTCGATCTGCGGCAGGCCGAGCTTGGCCCGGGCGAGCTGGCCGTAATAGCTGGTCGACTGTTCGGCGGCGCGGGCATAGGCGTTGCGCGCCTCCTGCTGGCGCCCCGCCGCTTCCGCGGCGCGGCCCTGCCAATAGCCGGCACGCGCCAGCGCGGTCGGATTGACGCTGCCGACGCCGATGCGGGCGAAATGCTGGGTGGCGGCCGCGGCGTCGTTGAGGAAGCGCAGCGCAATCCACCCGGCCGTGAATTCCTGCTCGGTCTTGTAGATGTCGCGCGAGGGCAGTGCGGCGTCGCGCGCGATCAGATAGGCGCTGCGGAATTCCTCGGTGTCGATCATCTTGCGCGCCAAAAGACGCCGCTCGATCCACCATTCGTCGAGATTGTGGAGCCGGTTCGGATCCTTCGGCGCCGACAGCATGAGCTGGGCTGCTTCGGCGAACTTCTCCTCGCGGCGCAACAGCTGGATCTTGCTGAAGGTGAAGCCGGGGTCGTTGTGCAGCTCGCGCGGCACGGCGTCGAGCAGCGCGCGCGCGTTCGGCGCCTTCTTGACGGCGGCGATGCGGGCCTTGGCGAGTGCGACATAGCCGGCGCCCAGGCGCTTTGCGGCGCGCAACGCCGCCTCGTTCTCGCTGCCGTAGAGCAGGGTGTCCATCCGCGCCTTCTGGTCGCCCGGCGTCAGCAGGGCGCCGAACTGGTCGAGCGCGTTGTTCTCGGTATCCTCGGACATCGGATCGCTGCGCCAGGCCTCGCGCACCAGCCGCTCGGCATTGGCGCGGTCGCCGCGCGCCAGCATCGCCTTGGCGAGCGTGAAGCGGCCCTTGGCGGAGATCGGAGATTCGTTCTCGAACCACGACCACGCCACGGAATCGTCGCGCCTGTCGTCCCACATCGCGGCCTCGAGGCGTCGGCGCAGGAAGGTCTGCGACGGCCAGCTCGGATTGGCGGAGAGGAAGGCGCGATAGCGCTCCACGGTCGCGCCATTGTCCTCGCTGCGCAGGATGATCCATTCCGCGAGTTTTCGCGCGACCGGATCCGAGATGCCCGCTGCGACGTTGCTGGCCTCACCCGCCTTGCGCTTGCGCACGAGCTCGATGACGCTCTCGAGGGCGTCCTTGTCACCCTGGGGCGTCGACGACGTCGCAGCGACCGCGGCCGGTATGGCCGGCTTGCGCGGCGCGGCGTGCTGGCGCGTCGCCGGCGCCAGCACCGGCGCTGCGGCCGGTCTGGCGACAGGGGCGGAAGGCCTGACGGTAGCCGTCACGGCCGGCGCGGGGGCCGTTTTCGGCGGCGAACCGCTGGCGGCCGGATGCGATTTCGGCGCAGGGGCCGCTGCGGCGGGCTTGGGCTTGTCCTTCGCGGGCTCTTTTCCGGCGCTCTTGCCGGCGTCCTTGCCTGCCTCCTTGGCCGGTTTCTTCGCAGCGTCCTTGGCCGGGGCAGGAGCTGCACCCTTGCTTGCGCCTTTGTTTGCTCCCTGGCTTGCTCCTTTGGCCGCGTCCTTCGAAGTTTCCTTGCCGGTTCCCTTGGACGAGCCCTTCGCGCTGTCCTTGGCAGTGTCCTTGGCGGCTGGCTTCGCGGTGTCCTTGCCAGCTTCCGCCGTGGTCTCATTGGACTTGGCGAGGGCGGCGCAGCCGACCGATAGCCCTGCCATCAGGCACACGATCAGACCGGTGGATCGCCAGGCGGCACGAGGGAATGAGGTCACGGGTTTGGTCGCCCCGAATCAGTCAAGTGGCTCAAGATCTAGCTGTATTTGATTGAATATGCGGACAAAATACCAACAGCCGCTTACCGCGGGGCCGATTTGCACCACTACCGCGGCAAAATCGCGGCCTAAACGGTGCGTCACACGGAAGCGGGCCTTTTACCGGCGGGATAGACCCGATATGAAAGGGGCTTGCTCAAGAGATAGCCGCGTACGGAGGAAGTCCATGGCAGCCAAGACGAAATTCCGGGGGTCGTTCACCGCCTTGGTCACGCCGTTCAAGAACGGCTCGCTGGACGAGGCGGCATTCCGATCCCTGGTCAACTGGCAGATTTCGGAGGGCACCAACGGCCTGGTGCCGGTCGGCACCACCGGCGAGAGCCCGACGCTCAGCCATGACGAGCACAAGAAGGTGGTCGAATGGTGCATCGCTGAAGCCAAGGGCCGCGTGCCTGTGATCGCGGGTGCGGGCTCCAACTCGACCAAGGAGGCGATCGAGCTCGCTCAGCACGCCGAAAAGGCGGGCGCGGATGCCGTGCTGGTGGTGACGCCTTACTACAACAAGCCGACCCAGGAAGGCATGTACCAGCACTTCAAGGCGATCAACGACGCGATCGGCATTCCGATCATCATCTACAACATCCCGCCGCGCTCGGTGATCGACATGTCGGTCGACACCATGAAGCGGCTGTGGGAGCTGAAGAACATCGCCGGCGTGAAGGACGCCACCGCCAGCATGGTGCGCGTGTCGCAGCAGCGTGCGGCGATGGGCGAGGATTTCAACCAGCTCTCGGGCGAGGACGCGACCATCATCGGCTACATGGCGCATGGCGGCCACGGCTGCATCTCGGTGACCTCGAACGTCGCGCCGCGCCTGTGCTCGGAGTTCCAGGCCGCCTGGGCCAAGGGCGACCATGCCACCGCGCTGAAGATCCACGACAAGCTGATGCCGCTGCACAACAACCTCTTCATCGAGAGCAACCCGGCGCCGATCAAGTACGCGATGTCGCTGCTCGGCAAGCTCGACGAGACGCTGCGGCTGCCGATGGTGCCGGTCTCCGAGCCGACCCGCGTTGCCGTGCGCAGCGCCATGGTGCACGCTGGCCTGATCAACTGATGGGTTGACCTATCGGGGAGGCCGTTCATGAGCGTCGACGAAAAGGGCAGGCGGATGCTCACGGAGTTCCGTGAGTTCGCCATGAAGGGCAACGTCGTCGATCTCGCGGTCGGCGTCATCATCGGCGCGGCCTTCGGCGCCATCGTCACCTCGCTTGTCGGTGACATCATCATGCCGATCATCGGCGCTGCGACCGGCGGCCTCGACTTCTCGAACTACTTCGCCCCCTTGTCGAAGTCGGTGACCGCCACCAACTTAGCGGATGCGAAAAAGCAAGGCGCCGTACTTGCTTACGGTAGCTTCCTGACGCTGACGATCAACTTCATCATCGTCGCCTTCGTGCTGTTCCTGGTGATCCGCGCCATGAACACGCTGAAGCGGAAGGAAGAGACCAAGCCCGCGGAGCCGTCGAAGCCGTCGGAGGAGGTCGTGCTGCTGACCGAGATCCGCGATCTCCTCAAGAAGTGACGCGCGCGCTTCATCCAAACTGTTAGCATCGCTGCGCATCGCGCTCAGGTTTCGTCGCCATGGCTGAAAAGAACGAACGTCCGATCAAGGTCATGGCGGAAAATCGCAAGGCCCGCTTCAACTATGCGATCGAGGATACGATCGAGGCGGGGATTGCGCTGACCGGCACCGAGGTCAAGTCGATCCGCAACGGCAAGAGCACGATCGCGGAGTCCTATGCCGATTCCAAGGACGGCGAGATCTGGCTGATCAACGCCACCATTCCCGAATATCTGCAAGGAAACCGCTTCAATCACGAGCCGAAGCGGCCGCGAAAGCTGCTGCTGCATCGCCGGCAGATCAACAAGCTGATGGGCGCCGTCGACCGCGAGGGCATGACGCTGATCCCGCTCAAGCTCTATTTCAATGAGCGTGGGCGCGCCAAGTTGCAGCTTGCGGTTGCAAAAGGCAAGAAGCTCCACGACAAGCGCGAGACCGAGAAGAAGCGCGACTGGAGCCGGGAGAAGGGCCGCCTGATGCGGGCGAGGGGATAGCGAGATGAATCAACGGAACCTGCTCGAGGTCGATTGGAGCCAGATTCCCGCACCTGAAGACGACGGCGCCGCCGCGCATCTGACCGGCATGACGCTGCCGCCAATCGGCCTGCTCGCGACCAACGACACCTCGGTGACGCTGTCGGCGCTGCGCGGCCGGACCGTGGTGTTCGCTTATCCCCGCACCGGCGAACCCGGCAAGATTTCGTTGGTCGACGATTGGGACATGATCCCGGGTGCACGCGGGTGCACGCCGCAGACTTGCGCGTTTCGCGATCTGTTCGCCGAGCTGAAGGGCGCCGGCGCCTCCCACGTGTTCGGCCTCTCGACCCAGAGCAACGAGTACCAGACCGAGATGGCGTCACGGCTGCATCTGCCGTTCCCCGTGCTGTCGGACGAGAAGCTGGCGCTGACGCGCGCGCTCAATCTGCCGACGATGGAGGTCGCGGGCCTGACGCTGATCAAGCGTCTTGCGCTGATCATCGACGACGCCAGGATCACGCGTGTGTTCTACCCGGTGTTTCCGCCCGACCGGAACGCCGGCGACGTCCTGGACTGGCTGAAGGCCAATCCGGCCAAGGCCTGAACCAGGGCGCTAATCGAGATCCGCCTTCACCTTCGCGAACACCGACCGGAACATGTCCGGCGTCAGCACGCCGGTGTTCGTGTTGTAGCGCGAGCAATGATAGCTGTCGTAGAGCCTGAACGCGCCGGCCTGATGCACGGCGCCGTGGCCGAAGGGGGCCTGCGAGGCCTTCAGGTTCAGCGGCTTGAGCACGCTGTCGTGCGCAATCCGCCCGAGCGCGATGATCGCGCGCAGCTTCGGCATCGTCTCGAGATTCGCCACGAGGAACTGGCGGCAGGTGTTGATCTCGACGGGCAGCGGCTTGTTCTGTGGCGGAACGCAATGCACGGCATTGGCGATCCGGCAGTCGACCAGCTTCAGGCCGTCATCGGGACGCGCCTGATAGGTGCCCTTGGCAAATCCATATTCGAGCAGGGTGGCGTAGAGCAGGTCACCGGCGTAATCGCCGGTGAACGGCCGTCCCGTGCGGTTGGCGCCCTGCATCCCCGGCGCGAGGCCGACGATCAACAGGCGGGCCTTGATGTCGCCGAAGGGCGCAACCGGCGCATTGTGCCACAACGGCTCACGCGCCCGGTTCGCCTCACGAAAGGCGACCAAGCGCGGACAGAGCGGACAATTGCGGTCGGGAACGAGGGTGGGAGGCTGGCGGCTTGACCGGGCCGCCTCACTCCTCGAAGTCGTCATCGCCCCTCGGCGCCATCGTGGTTGCGCGCTGGAGGAATTGCGGGGCGTGGTGGCGGGCCTCGCGATCACCGCGGTCGCGCGGGGCGGGGCGTTCGGAGGGATCGCGGCCGAGCTTGGATTGCAGCTCGACGAGGTCGGTGAAGACGTCGGCCTGGCGGCGCAGCTCGTCGGCGATCATCGGCGGCTGGCTGGCGATGGTGGAGATCACCGTGACCCGAACGCCGCGGCGCTGCACGGCCTCGACCAGGGAGCGGAAGTCACCGTCACCGGAGAACAGCACCATCTGGTCGATGTGCTCGGCAAGCTCCATGGCGTCCACGGCGAGCTCGATGTCCATGTTGCCCTTGACCTTGCGGCGGCCGGAGGCGTCGATGAACTCCTTGGTCGCCTTGGTGACGACGGTGTAGCCGTTGTAATCCAGCCAGTCGATCAGCGGGCGGATCGAGGAGTATTCCTGATCCTCGATGATGGCGGTGTAGTAGAACGCCCGAAGCAACGTTCCGCGGCTCTGAAACTCCTTCAGCAGGCGCTTGTAGTCGATGTCGAAGCCCAGAGTTTTCGCCGTCGCGTAGAGATTGGCTCCGTCGATGAAGAGCGCGATCTTGTCGGTGGAGGAAGGTGACATTCAGTTTGCTCGCGTAGTGTTCGTGATTGATCGTTTATTGTTGGCGCGGCGGCAGCAGGCCGCGCAGTTCTAGGGTGCCGCCGAAATCCGTCGAAGCCGCAAATCCGGAGAAGTCGGGGCAAACAAGGTATAGTTATGGCGGACTTTCATAGACCCGGCGCCGCCCTCGATGGCAGCCCGGGTAACCGCCCATCCCAGCCCCAATGTGGGGGTAGCAGAGCCGTTTGGCGAGGCCAAATCACAAATTGGCCTTGCGAAACCGCCCCAGCCCCTATAACTAGCCCCAATCATCCACATATTTCGTCCCACCCACAACGGAGCGACAGTCCATGGCTCGCGTCACCGTAGAAGATTGTATCGACAAGGTCGACAACCGGTTTGACCTGGTCCTGCTGGCCGCCCACCGTGCCCGCATGATTTCGTCCGGCTCACAACTAACGGTTGACCGCGATAACGACAAGAACCCTGTTGTGTCTTTGCGCGAAATTGCTGACACGACCATTTCGCCCGAGGATCTGCGCGAGGAGCTGGTGCACTCGCTCCAGAAGTTCGTCGAGGTCGACGAGCCCGAGCCGGATACTGTGCCGCTGATCGGTTCCGCGGGCGCGAGCGTCGATGCGGACGATACCGAAGTCGCCGTCGAGCGCATGACCGAAGAGGAGCTCCTGAAGGGTCTCGAAGGCCTCGCGCCGCCCGAGGAGCAGCCCGAGGAAGACGAGTAAATCGTCCGTCGCGATCGTCGATTTCTTGTGATTTTATCAAAGGCCCGAACCGGTGTTCGGGCCTTTGCTTTTGTTGACGTTTTCGTGGTTACCATGCGTTGTAGTTGGCGATGCGTCCTGTCACTGAATTGATCGGACACAAGCGCGATCGGAGCTAAGATGTATACAGCGGGCCGGCTCGGGTTCGTTTGAAGGCAGGACGGGATGGTATATCGGCGCCGCAGATCCACGCAGATGCAGGCCGCAACCGAGTCGGTTGCCGTGGCCCCGACTGCGCCGGTCGCGCGCCCGGCCAAGCCGCGCGCGCGCATGATGCGTCAATATGACCTCGTCGAGCGCGTCAGGTCCTACAATCCCAACACCAACGAAGACCTGCTGAACCGCGCCTATGTCTACGCCATGAAGGCGCACGGCTCGCAGACCCGCGCCTCGGGCGATCCGTATTTCTCGCACCCGCTCGAAGTGGCAGCGATTCTCACCGACCTCAAGCTCGACGACGCCACCATCGTGGCCGCGCTGCTCCACGATACCATCGAGGACACCGAAGCGACGCGGGCCGAGATCGACCAGATCTTCGGGCCGGAGATCGGCGCGCTGGTCGAGGGTCTGACCAAGCTGAAGCGGCTCGAGCTGGTGTCGCGGGAGGCCAAGCAGGCCGAGAACCTGCGCAAATTGTTGCTGGCCATTGCTGACGATGTCCGTGTGCTCCTGGTCAAGCTCGCCGATCGCCTGCACAACATGCGCACGCTGGATTTCGTGCCGACGGAATCGCGCAGGCGCATCGCCGAGGAGACACTCGACATCTATGCGCCGCTGGCGGGCCGCATGGGCATGCAGGAAATGCGCGAGGAGCTGGAGGATCTGTCCTTCCGCACCCTCGATCCCGAAGCCTATTCGGTGGTGATGCAGCGGCTCGACGCGCTCGCCGAGCGCAACCGCAATCTGATCGGCGAGATCGAGGACCAGCTCTCCAACAATCTGCGCCACCGGGGCTTAGGGGCGCGGGTCTATGGCCGCCGCAAGAAGCCGTTCTCGATCTGGACCAAGATGGAGCGCAAGTCGGTCGGCTTCGAGCAATTGTCCGACATCTTCGGCTTCCGTCTCGTCGTCAACGACATCGAGGCCTGCTATCGCGCGCTCGGCATCGTCCACACCACCTGGCCGGTCGTGCCGGGACGCTTCAAGGACTACATCTCGACGCCGAAGCAGAACGACTATCGCTCGATCCACACCACGGTGATCGGCCCCGGCAACCAGCGCGTCGAGCTGCAGATCCGCACGGAGGCGATGGACCAGATCGCCGAGCGCGGCATCGCCGCGCATGTGTTCTACAAGGAGGGCGTCGGCTCGCCGACCGAATTCCTCAAGCGCGAATCCAATGCGTTCGCCTGGCTGCGCCACACCATCGGCATCCTCTCGGAAAGCGCCAATCCGGAGGAATTCCTCGAGCACACCAAGCTCGAGCTGTTTCACGACCAGGTGTTCTGCTTCACCCCGAAGGGCAAGCTGATCGCGCTGCCGCGCCACGCCAACGTGATCGACTTCGCCTATGCCGTGCACACTGACGTCGGCAACAGCGCAGTCGGCTGCAAGATCAACGGCCAGTTCGCGCCGCTGTCCTCGGAGCTGCAGAACGGCGACGAGGTCGAGGTGCTGACCTCGGAAGCGCAATCGGCGCCGCCCTCGGCCTGGGAGACGCTTGCGGTCACCGGCAAGGCGCGCGCTGCGATCCGCCGCGCCACGCGGACTGCGGTGCGCGATCAATACGCCGGTCTCGGCCGGCGCATCGTGGAGCGCCTGTTCGAGCGCGCCAAGATCGAATACGCCGACGACAAGCTCAAGGGCGCGCTGCCGCGGCTCGCGCGCACCTCGATCGAGGACGTCATGGCGGCGGTGGGGCGCGGCGAGATCAAGGCCTCCCACGTCGCGCGTGCGATGTACCCCGACTACAAGGAGGAGCGCATCGCGCGCTACGGCGTGAAGAAGGGGCTTGCCGCCAAGCTCAAGGAGAAGTCGTCGGAGCCGCCGCGCAGCCCGGTCGCGATCCCGATCCGCGGCATCAATTCCGACCTGCCGATCAAGTTCGCACCGAATGGCGGCGCCGTGCCGGGCGATCGCATCGTCGGCATCGTGACGCCGGGCGAGGGCATCACGATCTACCCGATCCAGGCGCCGGCGCTGAAGGATTTCGAGGAGGAGCCGGAGCGCTGGCTCGACGTCCGTTGGGACATCGAGGACTCCGCGCCGCAGCGCTTTCCGGCCCGCATCAAGGTCGAGAACGTCAACGAGCCCGGCGCGCTGGCGCAGATCGCGACCGTGATCGCCGAGCACGACGGCAATATCGACAACATCAGCATGCAGCGCCGCTCGCCTGATTTCACGGAGACGACGATCGATCTCGAAGTCTACGATCTCAAGCACCTCAGCGCGATCCTGGCCCAGCTGCGCGCGAAGGCGGTCGTCGCCAAAGTCGAACGTGTTAATGGATAGGCGTCCTCCGCAGCCGTCCGTCCCTCCGATTTCGTGAGTTCTGAAATGCCCGCTTCGAAGCTTCGCCTCGGCGTCAATATCGATCACGTCGCAACCGTGCGTAACGCGCGCGGCGGCCGCCATCCCGATCCGGTGCGCGCGGCGCTGCTGGCGATCGAAGCCGGCGCCGATGGCATCACCGCCCATTTGCGGGAGGATCGCCGCCACATCCGCGACGAGGACATGGCGCGGCTGAAGGCCGAGATCTCCAAGCCGCTCAATTTCGAGATGGCGGCGACCGACGACATGATGCGCATCTCGCTCGCCACCAAGCCGCACGCGGTGTGCCTGGTGCCGGAGCGCCGGCAGGAAGTGACCACTGAAGGTGGGCTGGATGTGGTCGGCCAGCACAACGCCCTCGCGCCCTATATCGCGCGACTGAACGATGCCGGCATTCGGGTCTCCCTGTTCATCGCCGCCGATCCCGCCCAGATCGAGATGGCGGCGCGGCTGCGTGCGCCTGTGATCGAGATCCACACCGGCGCCTGGTGCGATGCCGTCGTCGACGGCCACACCGCCAAGGCCGAGGCCGAATGGCAGCGGATCGTGGCGGGCGTGAAGCTGGCGAAGGCGGCCGGGCTCGAGGTTCATGCCGGGCACGGGCTCGACTATGCGACGGCGGAGACGATTGCCGCCCTTCCAGAGATCATGGAGCTCAACATCGGCTACTACATGATCGGCGAAGCACTGTTCGTCGGTCTTGCCGAGACGGTGCGCAGCATGCGCGCGGCGATGGACCGCGGCCGGAGCCGGGCATGATCATCGGCGTCGGCTCCGACCTGATCGACATCACCCGCGTTGCCAAGGTGATCGAGCGCCACGGCGAGCGTTTCCTCGACCGCATCTTCACCGCGGCCGAGCGGGCCAAGGCGGAGCGGCGGGCCAAGAACGAGAAGATGGTGGTGGCGACCTACGCCAAGCGCTTCGCCGCCAAGGAGGCCTGCTCCAAGGCGCTCGGCACCGGGATCCGGCGCGGCGTCTGGTGGCGCGACATGGGGGTGGTCAACCTGCCGGGCGGGCGGCCGACCATGCAGCTCACCGGCGGGGCGCTGGCCCGGCTCCAGACCCTGACCCCGGAGGGGTTCGAGGCGCGGATCGACCTGTCGATCACCGACGACTGGCCGTTGGCGCAGGCCTTCGTGATCATTTCGGCCGTCCCGCTGCCGAAACCCTGAGGGGGCCCCGGCGATTTTATGATTTGTGTTATAAATCAATACCTTATTCAGTTTTGATGCGATCCTTGATTGCGTGGCCTCCGACAACCGTCTAAAAGTCCGCGGACGCAAATCAGCTTGGGCGAATTCGGCTTTACGCCGGAATTGGCCCTCACTATCAGAATCAGGACAATCTCCTTGCGCCGCGAACCGGTGGGCCGTTCGCGGGAGGAGGGCGCTCTGTGATCGCCGGCCGGAATTGAGAGAGCAATGAGCGTGACTTCAGGAACGAAAACTGAGAGCGGCGTCGGTGAGACGATCCGGGTCGTGATCCACGCTCTCCTGATCGCGCTGGTGATCCGCACGTTCCTGTTCCAGCCCTTCAATATCCCGTCCGGCTCGATGAAGGCGACGCTGCTGGTCGGCGACTATCTGTTCGTCTCGAAATATTCCTACGGCTACAGCCACTATTCGATTCCGTTTTCGCCGCCGCTGTTCTCCGGGCGGATCTGGGGCTCCGATCCGAACCGCGGCGACATCGTCGTGTTTCGGCTGCCGAAGGACGATTCCACCGATTACATCAAGCGGGTGATCGGCCTTCCAGGCGACCGCATCCAGATGCGGGACGGGCTGCTCTACATCAACGACACGCCGGTGGAGCGGCAGCGCATGAGCGAATATGTCGGCGAGGAGCCCTGCGGCTCGGAAGGTGGCGGTATCTCCCGCGTGAAGCGCTGGAAGGAAACGCTGCCGAACGGCGTGTCCTATGAGACGCTCGACTGTGCCGACAACGGCTACGTGGACAACACCAACGTCTACACCGTGCCGGCCGGCCATTTCTTCATGATGGGCGACAACCGCGACAATTCCACCGACAGCCGCTTCCTCGGCCAGGTCGGCTATGTGCCGCAGGAGAATCTGATCGGCCGCGCCCAGATGATCTTCTTCTCCATCGCCGAAGGCGAGCATGCCTGGATGTTCTGGCGCTGGCCGTGGGCGGTGCGCTGGAATCGGTTCTTCAAAATCGTCCGATGAAAGACGAAGCCAAGGACATCGCGATCCAACCGACCGAGGCGCAAGCCGCTCCTGAGAGCGAAGCTGCAGCGAAGACGCCTGCAAAGAAGAAGCGGACGCGGAGCAGCAAGGCCAAGGGCACCGATGCCAACGCGGCGCTCGAGGCGCGCATCGGCCATAGCTTCGCTGACCCGAATATGCTGATGCAGGCGATCACGCATGTCTCGGCGCTGAAGTCCGGGCGCAAGCGCGGCGACAGCTATCAGCGCCTGGAATTCCTCGGCGACCACGTGCTCGGGCTCGTCGTCTCCGACATGCTCTATCACGCGTTCCCGAACGCTGATGAGGGCGAGCTGTCCAAGCGTCTTGCCGAGCTCGTGCGCAAGGAAAGCTGCGCCGACGTCGCCAAGTCGCTCGGTCTGCTCGACGACATCAAGCTCGGCTCGGTCGGCTCCAGCGCCGACGCGCGCCTGCGCAAGTCCATCCTCGGCGACATCTGCGAGGCCGTGATCGGCGCCATCTTCCTTGACGGCGGCCATGCGGCGGCCGCCGAATTCGTCAAGCGCAACTGGACCGAGCGCATGCACAAGCCGCGCCGTCCCTTGCGCGATCCCAAGACCGTGCTGCAGGAATGGGCGCAGGGCAAAGGGCTGCCGACGCCGGTTTACCGCGAGGTCGAGCGCACCGGCCCGCACCACGATCCGCAATTCCGCGTCGCGGTGGACCTGCCGGGGCTCGCGCCGGCCGAGGGCATCGGCGGCAGCAAGCGCGCGGCAGAGAAAGTAGCAGCTTCAGTGATGATCGAACGTGAAGGCGTTGGCGGCGGCAATGACGGCTGAAACAAGCGGCGAGGCGCCCACTGCCACGCGCTGCGGCTTCGTTGCGCTGATCGGCGCGCCGAACGTCGGCAAGTCCACGCTGGTCAACGCGCTGGTCGGCGCCAAGGTCACGATCGTTTCGCGCAAGGTGCAGACCACGCGCGCGCTGATCCGCGGCATCGTGATCGAGAACAACGCGCAGATCATCCTGGTCGACACGCCCGGCATCTTCCTGCCAAAGCGCCGGCTTGACCGCGCCATGGTCTCGACCGCCTGGAGCGGGGCGCATGACGCCGATCTCGTCTGCGTGCTGCTCGACGCCAAGACCGGGATCGACGAGGAAGCCGAGGCGATCCTCAGCAAGGCGGCCAGCGTCAATCACGAGAAGATCCTGGTGATCAACAAGGTCGATCTGGTCCAGCGCGAGAAACTGCTGGCGCTGGCGCAGGCCGCCAACGAGCGCATGAAGTTCGCGAGGACCTTCATGATCGCGGCGATCTCGGGCGACGGCGTCGACGATATCCGCAAGACGCTGTCCGAGATGGTGCCGCCGGGTCCGTTCCTCTATCCCGAGGACCAGATGTCGGACGCGCCGATGCGGCAGCTGGCGGCCGAGATCACGCGCGAAAAGATCTATCAGAAGCTGCACCAGGAATTGCCCTACCAGTCCACGGTCGAGACCGACAAGTGGGAGGAGCGCAAGGACAAGTCGGTGCGGATCGAGCAAACGATCTTCGTCGAGCGCGAGAGCCAGCGCAAGATCGTGCTCGGCAAGGGCGGCGCCACCATCAAGTCGATCGGCGCGGACTCGCGCAAGGAGCTGATGCAGATCTTGGACGTGCCGGTGCATCTGTTCCTGTTCGTCAAAGTGCGCGAGAACTGGGGCGACGATCCCGATCGCTACCGCGAGATGGGCCTGGACTTTCCGAGAGAATAACCAAGAACAGATCGGTATCCGATGAGCGTGCCCAGCAATGTCCGGCGCTTCGAAGCGCTGCTCTATGCATCGTTGATGCTGGATGCTTTGTCCGTTGCGGTGCAGGACCGCACGCCCAATGCGGAGGTGACCGAGCAGATGATCATGACGGGGACCTTGCTCGCCGGCGGCATGATCCTGCTGCTAGTCTACTTCGTCAGGCTCGCCGCGCATGAGCGGAAGAACTGGCCGCGCTGGGTGCTGGCGGCGGCGCTCGTGCTGTCGGTGATCTCGCTTGGCCAGATCATCGGCCAGAAGGGCCTGGAGCTCGACAGCGCCATCGAGATCGTTTCCTGCGCGCTGACGACGGTAGGCCTGTATTTCTCCTTCAGCGGCGACGCGCAGGGCTGGTTCAACGCGTGAGGTTTCGCGCGGTACCGTAGGGTGCGCCCTTGCGCGCCGTGCCCACCATCTCGCGCCGTCGATCAAATTGGTGGGCACGCTTCGCTTTGCCCACCCTACGGCAGCTTTAAATGCGCTAAACTTCCTTCATGGAATGGACCGACGAAGGCATCGTGCTGGGCGTGCGGCGGCATGGCGAAAGCAGCGCCATCGTAGAGCTCTTGACGCGCGCGCACGGCCGCCATCTCGGCCTCGTCCGCGGCGGCGCCGGCTCGCGGATGCGGCCCTTGCTGCAGCCGGGGAACAGCGTCAGCGCGGTATGGCGAGCGCGGCTCGACGAGCATCTCGGCACCTACGCCATCGAAGGGCTTAAGCTGCGCGCGGCGGCGCTGCTGGGTTCGTCCCATGGCGTCTACGGCGTCACCCATCTCGCCTCGATCGCGCGCCTCTTGCCGGAGCGCGATCCGCATGAGGAGATCTTCGCGCTGCTCGAGCATTCGCTCGACGATTTCGAGGATATCGGTGGTGCGGCGGTGCACCTCATCCATTTCGAGCTGGCGATGCTCGCCGAGCTCGGCTTTGGGCTGGCCCTCGAAAACTGTGCCGTGACCGGCGAGACCACCGACCTGATCTATGTCTCGCCGAAATCCGGCGGCGCGGTGTCGCGCGGCGCTGGCGAGGCGTGGCGTGACCGCCTGTTGCGCCTGCCGCCGTTTCTGCGCCAAGGCGAAACCGCAAGCGACCTCACCGAGCAGGATCTCCAAGACGGTTTTCGGCTCACCGGCCTGTTCCTGCTGCGCCATGTGCTGGAGCCGCGCGGGCAGGGCCATTCCGACGCGCGCGCGGGCTTCATCAACGCCTTGATCCGGCAGCAGGCGAAGGCGGCGATTCCCGCGCCATGAGCGGAGTGGGACTCTGCTTTGCCTGCGAGTATGGGTTCCGGGGGAACGAAGTAGGGCTGGTTGAGTTCGCTTCCTCAGGTTCCATAGCGGGGACAGCCTAAATGTTGATCAGAGGATTCGCCTTATCCGCGGCGCTGCTCACGTTTGCGCCTGATGCAATGGCCGGCGAGCCGCAACCCGGCGTGTTTCGCCGGGCGTCCTGCACGGTCGTCCGGTATTATGTGGCGAAATATTCTGCTGCGGCCGCAGAGACATGGGCGCGGTCGAAGGGAGCGACGGAGGCCGAAATCGAGGCCGCCCGGCGGTGCCTGACCAACGTGCCGGCGCCTGCCCAAACGCCTGGTGGGACCCAGACCCAGACCGTGACAGCCGGCTGGGCGGGGCATTAGGCGCCCACTGGGAACCAATCCATCCTTGCCCGATTCGCTTCCACGGTTTAACCGGGCGGCATGGGAAAACGAATCGTTCCGCCGGAAGAACCGGCCGAAATTCACGAGGTGCCGCTGCGTGAAGCGCTCGAGGAGCGTTATCTCGCCTATGCGCTCTCCACCATCATGCACCGCGCGCTGCCCGACGCGCGCGACGGCCTGAAGCCGGTTCACCGGCGCATCCTCTACGGCATGCGCCTGCTCAGGCTCGACCCCGGCACGGCATTCAAGAAATCCGCCAAAATCGTCGGCGACGTGATGGGCTCGTTCCATCCGCACGGCGACCAGGCGATCTACGACGCCATGGTGCGCCTCGCGCAGGACTTCTCCTCGCGCTACCCGCTGGTCGACGGCCAGGGCAATTTCGGCAATATCGACGGCGATAATCCCGCCGCCTACCGCTACACCGAAGCGCGCATGACCGACGTCGCGCGGCTTCTGCTCGACGGCATCGACGAGGACGGCGTCGAGTTCCGCGCCAATTACGACGGCCAGTCGAAGGAGCCGGTCGTGCTGCCCGGCGGCTTCCCGAACCTGCTCGCCAACGGTGCGCAGGGCATCGCGGTCGGCATGGCGACCTCGATCCCGCCGCACAACGCGGCCGAGCTTTGCGAAGCCGCGCTGCATCTGATCGAGAAGCCCGACGCCAAGTCCAAGGCGCTGATGCGGTGGGTCAAGGGCCCGGATTTCCCGACCGGTGGCATCTGCGTCGATTCCAAGCAGGCCATCGCCGAGGCCTACACCACCGGCCGCGGCTCGTTCCGCGTTCGCGCGCGGTGGGAGCAGGAGGAGGGCGCACGAGGCGCTTGGGTCGTCGTCGTCACCGAGATTCCCTTCCTGGTGCAGAAGTCGCGGCTGATCGAGAAGGTCGCCGAGCTGCTCGACCAGAAGAAGCTGCCGCTGGTCGGCGACATCAGGGACGAGTCGGCCGAAGACGTCCGCATCGTGATCGAGCCGAAATCGAAGAACGTCGATCCCGCGCTGATGATGGAATCGCTGTTCCGTCTCACCGAGCTCGAAAACAAGATTCCGCTGAACCTCAACGTGCTGATCAAGGGCCGCGTGCCCAAGGTGGTGGGTCTTGCGGAGTGCCTGCGCGAATGGCTCGACCATCTGCGCGACGTCCTGATCCGCCGCAGCAACTACCGCAAGGCGCAGATCGAGCACCGGCTGGAAGTCCTCGGCGGCTTCCTGATCGCCTATCTGAACATCGACAAGGTCATCAAGATCATCCGCACCGAGGATGAGCCGAAGCCGGCCTTGATGAAGGAGTTCAAGCTCACCGAGGTGCAGGCCGAAGCCATCCTCAACATGCGCCTGCGCTCCTTGCGCAAGCTCGAGGAGATGGAGATCCGCACCGAGGACAAGAACCTCCGTGCCGAGCTCAAGGGCATCAACGCAGTGCTCGCTTCGGAAGCCGAGCAGTGGAAGAAGGTCGGCGAGCAGGTCGGCAAGGTCCGCGACATGTTCGGACCGAAGACGCCGCTCGGCAAGCGCCGCACCACCTTTGCCGATGCGCCCGAGCACGATCTCGCCGCGATCGAGGAGGCCTTCGTCGAACGCGAGCCGGTGACGGTCGTCGTCTCCGACAAGGGCTGGATCCGCACCATGAAGGGCCATGTCGAGGATCTCTCGGGCCTTGCCTTCAAGCAGGACGACAAGCTCGGCTTCGCCTTCTTCGCCGAGACGACCTCGAAGCTGCTGCTGTTCGCCACCAACGGCAAATTCTACTCTCTCGACGTCGCCAAGCTTCCGGGCGGCCGCGGCCACGGCGAGCCGATCCGCCTGTTCATCGACCTCGAGCAGGAGGCCGCGCCGGTCGCGCTGTTCGTCAACAAGGGTGGGCGCAAATTCCTGGTCGCGAGCCACGAGGGCCAGGGCTTTGTCGTCAACGAGGACGATTGCGTCGGCACCACCAAGAAGGGCAAGCAGGTCCTCAACGTCGACATGCCGAACGAGGCGCGCACGGTCACCGAGGTGATCGGCGACACCGTTGCGGTCATCGGCGAGAACCGCAAGATGCTGATCTTCCCGCTCGACCAGGTGCCGGAGATGGCCCGCGGCCGCGGCGTCCGCCTGCAGAAGTACAAGGACGGCGGTCTCTCCGACGTTGCCGTGTTCGAGGCCAAGGCGGGTCTGACCTGGAAGGACTCCGCGGGCCGCGAATTCTCGGCGACCATGAAGGAGCTCAGCGAGTGGCAAGGCACCCGCGCCGACGCCGGCCGCCTGCCGCCGAAGGGTTTCCCGAAGTCGAACAAGTTCGGCAAGGTGATCGGGTAGGGCTCGTGTCCCGGACGCGCTGCAGCGTGCAACGCTGCTGCGCAGAGCTGGGATCCACGCCACACGGATTGCTCGGAGACATGGGCCCCGGCTCTGCAGCGCACCGCTGAAGTAGCGCTGCGCTGCGTCCGGGGCACAGGCGTGTGTGTTGCGCACATCTCTTTTCACACCGTCATTGCGGAAAGATTCTGGATTGCTTCGCTGCGCTCGCAATGACGGGCTGCGACGGCGCCGCTCTCCAATTCGCATTCCACCACTCCGCGCGGTCTGATACCGTTCGCCAGCTGGTGTTCTGGAATGTCGAGAAATAGCGCGATGTACGATGTCATTGTTGTCGGCGGCGGCTCCGCTGGCGCGGCTGTTGCGGCGCGGCTGTCCGAGGATCCCGCCCGGCGCGTCCTGCTGCTGGAGGCGGGGCGCGACTGGCGCGCCGATGAGGCGCCCTGGGAGGTGCGGACGCCGAACCCGATCCCGATCATCCACAAGCGCGAGTACCAGGAGAAATGGCAGTGGCCAGATCTCTTGTCGCGCCGCGTCGCCGGGCAGGAGCCGCGCTTCTACTGGCGCGGCAAGGGGCTCGGCGGCTCCTCGATGATGAACGGCCAGATCGCGATCCGCGGCGTTGCCGATGCGTTCGACGAATGGGCCGCCCATGGCTGCACCGGCTGGTCGGCCAGCGAGGTGATGCCGCTCTTCTCGGTGATCGAGGACGATTTTGAATTCGGCGCCGCCGAAGGCCATGGCCGCGGCGGACCGCTGCCGGTCTATCGCGCGCCGCCCGAGACCTGGGGCGCGATCGATCGGGGCTTGCGCGATGCCGCGCTCGCCAGCGGCTATCCCTGGTGCGCCGACCTCAACGGCCCCGACGGCGAGGGCGTTGCCTGCTATCCCATCAACAGCCGCGATGGTCGCCGCATCAGCACCAATGAGGGTTATCTCGAGCCGGCGCGAGGCCGCGCCAATCTGGAAATCCGCGGCCATGCACTGGTTGATCGCGTCCTGATCAGCGACGGCCGCGCCACCGGTGTCCGTGTCCATATCGAAGGGCAGGGCACTCATGAGATCAGTGCGCGGCAGATCGTGCTTTGCGCCGGCGCGATCCACAGTCCGGCGATCCTGCTGCGCTCGGGCATTGGCCCTGCCGAGGAATTGAAGGCGATGGGAATTGGCGTCGCGCGCGACCTGCCGGTCGGCCGCCACTACTTTGATCATCCGCTGTTTCGCACGACGATTCAGCTTCGTGAGGAGCTGCGTCCCACCGACCCCGACACCCGTCACACCAATTGCTGCGTGACCTATTCCTCGGGCCTCGCCGAGGGCGGCAAGCGCGACATGATCCTGATCGCCTTCAATCATCGCGGCATCGGCAATCCCGGGGCGATCGGCGCGGGCCTGTTCAACGCCTATTCGCGTGGCACGCTGAAGCTGGCCTCGACCGATCCGGCGATCGATCCCGTCGTCGAGGAGAACATGCTCGCCGATCCCCGCGACATGCTGCGCATGATGGATGCGGTGAGGCGGCTCGCCGTGATCACGTCGCAGCCGGCGCTGGCAGGCATCGCGGACTGGATCCGGCTCGCCGACACCGACCTGACGCTGCCGCAGGCGGCAGCGCTGCCGGATCATGAGCTCGATGCAGTGCTGCGCCGTGAGACCGGCGACATCCAGCACGCCGCCGGCAGTTGTCGCATGACCGGCGCTGGCGACCCCGACGGCGTGGTCAATCCTGATGGCAGCGTGAAAGGCATCGCGGGCTTGCGCGTCGCCGACGCCTCGATCATGCCGTCCGACTGCCGCGCCAACACGCATTTCACCACGGTAGTGATCGGCGAAGCGATCGCGCGGATGATGATGCGGTAGTTTCTGCCGCGCCAGATTCCACTTATTCCGTCATCCTGAGGTGCGAGTGGCGCGATGCAAGAGCATCGCGCCGAGAGCCTCGAAGGATGAACGGCCGAGATGTTTCGATATCTTGGCAGCGCCAGCCGGGCCGTCGCCCTTCGAGGGCCGCTGAAGAAGCGGCCACCTCAGGGTGACGGTGATGGATGGGAACGCGCCGCTTGTTTCGCTACGCTCGCAACGACCGAGCAAGTGGCGGGACCTTGCTCACCAGTTCACAGATCGACCGCACTTCCCTATCTCTCGAGGTCGCGAATGCACAATCCACGATCTTGAGATTGTCGACGACACGATCTCTGGTTACGAGAGTCGAGTTTCGCGAGCGCCAGGGAGCCGCAGAACCTGTTGCGCGTTTCGCACCAGACTAGGTCTGGATCGCTGCTACACCATTGTTCATCAGCGGCGTATAACCGCCGCAAGCACTTCACGTGCGGTGAGCACGCTTCAATACCCATTTGCCTACGATGCAAGATTCCAGTTGCGCAGTGCTTTATTTTGGTTGTGAGGGTCCCACTCATGACAAGGCACCTTTCGAAGCGCATTGTGACCGATGTGCTTGTCGTCGCCCTATCTTTGGTGACCATCACGATTGCAGCGACATCGTTGGGCAAGTCCGTTGTTGCTGGGATTGCCGCTTCTATTCCGGGTCCATTTCATCTTGCGTCGGAAAGGATGCTTGCCGGTGCGGGGCCGAGCAAGCCGAAACTCGCTCGCGCGCAGACAGGTTGTCGGCTTCGATCTGCGCCTTTCCAATGGAACGCGGACGAGCTTTTCGCGCCGCCCGCCGCTCCCACACGATGAATTGCCATCCCGATTGAGCGGGTGGCAAGAAGGAAGCGGCCCGTGTCGGCAGCACGCAGGCATGCGGCGAGTGCCCTCGGCCATGTCGAAGATCTTGGCTGGCTGTGAGGTAGCTTACAGCCTTCGCTCTTGGTGCGGGATAGGTTTGAGAGGCTCTAAAACTCTGACGGAGGCATCAAGCAGGCGCACCATCGCCTTCTCGCGGCGCGTCTCGCCCGAGTCTTGCTCCAGGTGCCGCCCTCGACAAAGACAAGGGCGCAGGGAAGGCCGGGCGCCGGCTGGCACCCGTAAGTCCGTGCGCCAGAAGAGATGCACACGGGGTGGACTACAGGTCTCGCCGGATCGCCCGGCCTTCCCTGCGCGAATGGTTTTAACGGTGTCCTTCGTGCTCTCCTCGGGGAGCGTTGCACTATTGCCCCCGTCGCCTTGCGGATAATCGATGCGCGTGCCGGTCGGCCACACATCACCGCCAAGGCTTGACGCCAGAACCCCGGGCGCCGGGACCACACGACTTCTCCGTCCGCGCACGTCCTCGCTGGGAATCCGAGGGGTGGCGTGTGCTCGCCCCCGAAGCCATACGAAGACGCTGTCGGCGCCGTGTCGTTTGCGCGAAGCCATTGCTCACGGTGTCCCGCCCTGCAATGCCCGCTCGCGCCCGACGCCGTCGCGTCCATCGCTACCCAGCCCGCGGTTCGTGACGATCGCGATCCGCCCCTTGTCTCGGGTCAGGGTGAGCAGTGTGTACGACAAATCCGAATTTCGGTAAAATGGAATATTTTGCGAGGTAGGGCTTGACAGGCGGCTTGGTCAAACTGACCGGGCTGTTTTGCCCGACGGGCGCGCTGCGACGAGCTTTTCCTTGAGGACGGGTGCTCGTGAATGACAGCTTCCAAGAGCAAGACGGAAGTCGCCCAGCTTGGTCATCATCGACGGCTTATGACCCATTGCTGCCGTCAGCCATCTACTTGCGCGCAAGAAAAACGTTAGAGGGTTCGACCTCGATCAGGAAAGCGTCGTTGGCGAGGCTCGGCACCCCGATCCAGGTTGCGCAGGGCGGGTTCTCGCCGAACGCCGCCCTGAGAGCGGTGGTGATCGCTCCACTTTCATGCATGTGACTTAGCTTGATGTAGAGTCGGAGTGAGCCGACGTCATCGAGCGTCGCGCCAACCGATGCCAATGCGACAGCCAGGTTTTCTAGGCTCTTTTCAAGTTGACGCCCGATGTCACCGGCACCGACGATGTTTCGATCGGCATCCCAAGCGACCTGGCCGGACACATTTACCACGTCACCGAACGGCGTCCGAATGACTGTAACCTGAGCAAAACCATACGGCCGGCTATCAAAGAGTCCCGCAGCAACATGGACGGACGGGTCATTGGGGCTCCTTGTTTTTTGCCGCGGTCAACGGCGCAACTACGACGAATAGAACATACGAAGGCGACAAGCGACACTTCGTCTGCTGGCTCGACTGAGAAATCCTCACGGCCGAATCGATGTCTGCCATCTGCGGCAGTGCAGACCAGATTTGCTTTCAGCGAGACTTTCGGCCTTTGACCTGTAGCCGTCTTGCACGATGCCCCGTAATTGCGACGCAGCAATTGCCGCCTCAGCAGGTGCGACGACCATCGATGCGTGATACGCTGCGTCACCTCGTCCTCAAGCTGCGATGAGGATCGAATGAAGCGGCGGGAGTTCATAGCGGGTACTGCGGCGCTGCTGGTTTCGCCGAGACGTTCGTGGGCGCAGGGTAGACGCCATCGACTTGGCTTCCTTGCTATAGGTGATGGGAGCGGGCGGGCCCTCAATCAAGCCGAGCTTGCGTTATTTGATGGGCTGCAAAAGCAGGGCTGGATCGATGGAAGAAACCTGATTGTCGAGTATCGTTTTTCCCAACCCCCAGACCGACTGCCAGCTTCAGTTGCCGACCTGATTGCTCTCAGTCCCGATGTGCTCGTCGCTGCGGCGCCGCGGGCAACCACAGCCCTGAAATCCGCAACTGCCACCATCCCAATCGTATTCGTGGCAGTGTTCGATCCCGTGGGGCTTGGCCTCGTGCAAAGCCTATCGCGTCCAGGCGGCAATATAACGGGTCTCGCGACCTCCGCAGGGGTAACAATCGGAAAGCAAATCGAAATCCTCCGCGAACTAGTGCCCGGCGCTTCGAAAATCGCGCTCTTAGTCAATCCGGGCAATCCGATGCACAGGCTGATATTAGTCGAGGAGGTTCCTCCCACAGCCCGGAACCTGGGCGTGGCTCTGCCGATAGTGGAGGCGACCTCGGCTGAGCAGCTCGATACCGCCTTTGCCTCGGCCGCCGCCCAGCGCCCCGATGCAATGATCGTTCTTGGCGACCCTCTGACTGTGGTCCAGGGCCCCCGAATTGTTGCGCTCGCAGCGAAGCATCGTTTGCCCGCTATTCATCTCTCACGAGAATTCGCGAATGGCGGATTGGTCGTTTATGGCCCCGATATAGCCGATCTGTTCCGCCGTGCAGGCGGTTACGTCAATAAGATCCTCAAAGGCACGAAGCCTTCCGATCTGCCGGTCGAGCAGCCGACCAAATTCCAGCTAGTGATCAACATGAAGACTGCCAAAGCGCTCGGCGTCACCGTGCCGACCTCGTTGCTCCTTCGCGCGGATGAAGTGATTGAATAGAGTTTGCTGCGCTGCATGAGTCCGGATATGGCCCTTAGCAGCTGATGGCTCGAACCCGTGTCAGTTCGGCTTTCAGAGGCAATCCCGACGGCAATCCAGGATGGCGTTTATTGCTGCTTTTGGCCCGTTGCGTCCCACCAGCATCTAGCCTGCGGGCGGGTGCAGTTTATGCCATTTTTCACGCGCGGTTTCCGCTGATCCGCCGCGCCGTACTTCATCTTCTCTAAAATCTTTCCAATACCGATAGGTGCAAAACAGCCCGTACAGCCAAAGGAAAACGAGCACCAGAACAAGCGGACCAATCAAGCCTTTCGCGAACTCGGTTGGATCGAGAATCTTCAGCAAGAAAATCAAGGCGAGACATAGGGCTCCAGCAACCGCAAAGACTCGCGCTCGTAACCGCCAAACTCGGACTTCCTCTGAAACAGTCATCCCTCTTCCTTAGGCGTACGTACGCTCTCGCGCCGAGCCGGTAGGGCGAAAGCTAGGAGGCTCATTGGGGAGACCGAAAGCAACCAGCCTACCATTCCAAATGGCACTCGTGACCCGAACGGGACATCGGGGGGCCCACAGTGCGGCTGGCAAGGCAGCGCCAATGGATCAGGAACAGGCCAGAGCTTCGCTCGACAATGCGGCAGCGAACGTCATCCAAGCTTGAGACCTCGCCGCCATTGGCGACCGGATTGGGGTTCCTAACCTTGGGACGAAATCAAAAGCTGCCAGATCTGATCCGACCGCGTGGGGGCCGGCCGATCAGTTCAGCTGGCACTCACGATCGGATTTCGCTGATCTAGTCGGCGTTATAGGCCACCTCGCCCTTCCCAGTAGGTGGGCGTCCCGTAATACCGGTGGGTTCGGGTTTCCCAATTTCGATCTTCCCAGGAGTCATCGCTAAACTCAGGCGCGTCCCTCAGCTGTTGCTCCGTGATATTGGTTCGGAAGCCTTCAAGTGACGTATCATACGTCAGAGCGCCCCAGGGAATGGGGTAATGGCTGTGACCCAAGCCGACAAATCCGCCGAAGCTCATAACGGCATAAGCCACGCGACCTGACACCTTGTCGATAATTAGGTGATCAATCTCACCGATATTCTTTCCATCTGCTCCATACACCTCGGTTCCTTGAATGTCTTCGCTTGAGATGCAGTGATGATCCGGATGGGCTGTTGCGCGGGCCATGACTTTTTCTCCTTCATGGGGTAGGTGGTTTGTCGGCTTAACTCTGCCGCTCCGAGGGTGTTCCTGCGTTAGGCGTAACGGTCGTAGCGCCGATGACCAGCCTAGCGACGCTGACATGGACTTTAAGAGCTCAAACAGAGGGACGACGATGAGGCGCAGATCTCGCGACGACCGGCCGGGTCGCTTCGCGCCGCTTTGCGACGCAATATTTCGTAGCAAAGCGAATAGAAATCCTCCGGGAATTGGTGCCCGGGGCCTCGCAAATCGCGATCCTGGTCAATCCCGACAACCCGATGCATAAGCTGTTGGTAGCCGATGAGGTGCCCAGTACGGCGCGCAACCTCGGCGTGGCTCTACCGATAGTTCAGGCGACCACGGCCGAGTGCGATGCGCGAGTCTCTTGCTGGCCCAAAGCCGCCATGCAGCCGCGTCGGCTTCGATGTCGCCTTCCAACAGCAAACCGGACCAACGAACCGACGAGTACGTGCCTCAAATCACCCCCGCCAGCCTTAGCGCCACGCCCGCCGCGCAGCTGCCCGCCAGCACCGTCAGCATGCCCAGCTTGAGCCGGAAGATCGCCGTTGCTGCTGCGATCGCCAGCAGCAGCGCCGGCACATCGACGCTTCTCAGCACCGGCATATCGAAGTTCAGCGGAAACGCATGCACCGGCACGGTCTCGCGGAGCAGCGTGTGGAGCGCGAACCAGATCGAGAGGTTGAGGATCACGCCGACGACGGCGGCGGTGATCGCACTGAGCGCGCCGGCGAGGCCGGTGTTGCCGCGCAGGCGCTCGATATAGGGAGCGCCGACGAAGATCCAGAGGAAGCACGGCGTGAAGGTGACCCAGGTCGCGAGCAATCCGCCGAGCGTCGCCGCGAGCATCGGCGACAGGCCGCTCGGGTCGCGATAGGCCGCCATGAAGCCCACGAACTGGAGCACCATGATCAGCGGGCCCGGCGTGGTTTCGGCCATGCCGAGGCCGTCGAGCATCTCGTGCGGCTTCAGCCAGTGATAGTGCTCGACGGCCTGCTGGGCGACATAGGCCAGCACCGCATAGGCGCCGCCGAAGGTGACCAGCGACATTTTCGAGAAGAACAGCGCGATCTGGCTGAAGACGTTGCCTTGCCCGAGCACCAGGAGCAGTGCGATGACAGGCACCAGCCAGAGCGCCAGCCACAGTGCGCCGACGCGGATCGCGCGCGCGATGTTGGGTTTGACGTGGTCGGGCACGGCTTCGCCGAGCATGCTGTCGATCGCGGCGCCGCTAGCGCCATGGCCGTGACCGGCCGGCGCGAATTCGGCGCGGCCGCTTCGCGCGCCGGCATAACCGATAAGGCCTGCCGCGATGATGATGATCGGGAAGGGCACTGCGAAGAAGAAGATCGCGACGAAGGCCGCAGCGGCGAGTGCGATCATGATGCGGTTCTTCAGCGCGCGCTTGCCGACGCGTACCACGGCCTCGATGACGATGGCGAGCACGGCGGCCTTGAGCCCGAAGAACAGCGCCTCGACGAAGCTGACGTTGCCGAAAGCCGCGTAGATGTAGCTGAGGCCCATGATGGCGATGATGCCGGGCAGGATGAACAGCCCCCCCGCCATCAGCCCGCCGGCAGTGCGATGCATCAGCCAGCCGACATAGGTGGCGAGCTGCTGCGCCTCAGGTCCCGGCAACAGCATGCAGTAATTCAGCGCATGCAGGAAACGGCCTTCGGAGATCCATTTCTTCTCCTCGACCAGGATGCGGTGCATCACCGCGATCTGGCCCGCGGGCCCGCCGAAGCTCAGGCAGGCGACGCGAAGCCAGACGCGGAACGCTTCGCTGAAGCTGATGCCGTGACCGGCATCAGCTCCTGCTTGAACATTCCGCGTGTCCATTACGCCTTCACCTTGTTGGTCGGCCAGTTGTGGGTCTCGGTGGTGGCGTCGCGGCACCAGCGGTAGAAGGCATCGTAGAGCGTCATGCCGGCCTCGAGCTGCGCGAGGTCGTCGTCATACATCCGCGACAGCCCGAGCGAGGCCGCGAGCAGGCCGGGCGCCTCCGGGGCGAGGTCGGGCCGCGCGGTGTCGGCGCCGCGCACCAGCGTGGCCAGCCGCAGCAAAGGCGGCGTCGCAATGCCGAACTCCTCGATCATCACGTCGAAGGTGCAGAGCTCGCCGCGGTGACTCCAGAACACGTTCTCGATGTCGAAGGGGGCAGCATTGAATCGCTCGCCGACGGCGACCACCTCGGACGGCGCCACATACAGGAACACCGCATTGGGATCGACGAAGCGGCGGATCAGCCAGGGGCAGGCGATGCGGTCGACCTTCGGCCGCGCCCGCGTGACCCAGACGGTGCGCCCCTTGGCATCGCGCGGCGGCAGCTTGCGGGCGTCGACCAGCGGCAGCTTGGCCGCCTTCCAGCCCTCGAAGCCGCCCTCGAGAGTCTCGGCCTCCACGCCGAGCTGGCGGAGCCAGGCCGCCGTGCCCTGCGCGAGCTTCTCGCCGCGGAAGCACGAGACGACAGCCCGGCGGCCGGCGAAGTCGCCGCCCCAGTCGGTCACATTCTCGTGGCTGAGCTTGATAGAGCCGGGGATCAGCCGCCGGTCGGCGGCAAAATCCTCTTCAGTCCGCACGTCGATCAGGACAGGCGTGTTCGCCGTGCCGATCAACCGTGCCAATTTGTCAGACGATATGGTCGTGAATGTAGACATGATGCGTCCTCGCAAGAACCGAACGGGACGCGATGCTTGGGCGTGTCGCCTCGTGGGGAGATCGCTCAAATCCCCATGGCGCAGATTACATCGAAACTAAGAAGCACTGTCAATCCGCGGGACGATTGGACCTTCGAAAAGTGCTGCCCGCCGGTCTATACTGAACCCCAGCAGACCTGAATCCCCTGGAGAATTCGATGCATTCCCATTCCATCGAACAATGGACCCATGACCACGCCTTTCTGGGCCAGAAGCACGACGAGAACGAGCGGCGCACCTGGTTCGTGGTCGTCCTGACGCTGGTCATGATGGTCGGTGAGATCGTCGCCGGCTCGCTGTTCGGCTCGATGGCGCTGCTCGCCGACGGCTGGCACATGGGCACGCATGCGGCGGCGCTCGGCATCGCCGCTTTCGCCTATCGTTTCGCGCGGCGGCATCTGGGCAATGCGCATTTCACCTTCGGCACCGGCAAGTTCGGCGATCTCGCCGCCTTCGCCAGCGCGATCATTTTGGGATTGATCGCGGTCGAGATCGCCTATGAGAGCGTGCTGCGGCTGATCAATCCGGTGCCGATCGTGTATGGCGAGGCGATCGCGGTGGCCGTCCTCGGACTGTGCGTCAACCTCGCCAGCGCGTGGCTGCTGCAAGGCAGCCACGATCATCACCATCACGGTCATGATCACGGCCACAGCCATGCGCATGATGCCCACGGGGATCACGACCATGATCATCACGGCCATCACCACCATCACGACAACAACCTTCGCGCGGCCTATGTCCATGTCATGGCCGATGCCGCGACCTCGGTGCTGGCGATCGCAGCTCTTGCCGTCGCCATGTATTCGGGCTGGGTCTGGGCCGATCCGGCGGTCGGCCTGATCGGCAGCGTGGTGATCGCGGCCTGGGCGTTCGGCCTGATCAAGTCGTCAGGCGCGGTGCTGCTCGACGTACGCGCCGATGAGAAGCTGGAGCGGGTGATCCGGGCGCGCATGGAGGTCGGCGACGACCGCGTCACTGATCTGCATCTGTGGCAGGTCGGTCCCGGCCATTGCGCCGTGCTGCTCTCGGTGGTGTCCGACAAGCCGAAGCAGCCGGCCGTCTACAAGCGGCGGCTCGCCGGGCTGAAGGGCCTCAGTCACGTCACGGTGGAGGTCGAGACCTGCCTGCATTGACGTGAACCACGCGAGCGGAATTCTGCGATGCGGCCGGGGTTGATCCTCGGTCGCAGCCCGCATGGCTGTATCGGAGGAACAATGATGCCCAGGATCACGTTCGCCGTCGCCCTCGCTGCGCTCGCTCTGTCCGGCCCCGCGGCGCTGGCGCAATCGGAAAAGGCCGGCGTCGAGAAGCTCTATGTGCTCAACTGCGGCGAGGGCACCGCAGGTGATATCTCGCGCTGGACGCCCGGCCTGAACGAAGGCAAGTCGATGGACTTCGTCGACACCTGCTACCTCGTCAAGCACAGCAAGGGCTGGTTCCTGTGGGACACTGGCATCGCCGATTCCGTCGCGAGCATGCCGAATGGTCTCGTGCCCGCCGATCCCAAGGCTACCACCTGGCGCCGGCCGAAGACGCTTGCCGCCCAGCTCGAACAGCTTGGGCTGAAGCCCGATGACGTCAAGGCGATGGCGGTCTCGCACACGCATCCCGACCACACCGGCAATGTCGAGCTGTTCCCGCAGGCCACGCTCTACGTGCAGAAGGCCGAATATGATTGGCCCGGCGCCAACAACGAGCCGCGCTTCAAGCCATCGCACCCGGTCGAGCTGCTCAACGGCGACAAGGACGTCTTCGGCGATGGCAGCGTGACCATCCTGTCGACGCCCGGCCACACGCCCGGGCACCAGTCGCTGCTGGTGAAACTGCCGAAGACCGGCGCGGTGGTGCTGTCGGGCGACGCCGTCCATTTTAGGGATAATTGGGAGAACCGCCGCGTGCCCAGCATGAACGTCGACAAGGACCAGACCGCGGCCTCGATGCAGAAGATCGCTGACACCCTGGCCAAGGAGAAGGCGCAGCTCTGGATCAACCACGACAAGGCCCAGCGCGACAGCCAGAAGCTGGCGCCGGAGTTTTACGACTAAGGCGGATCAGCCTTTTGGTGCCGTCACTGTGGGCGGGCTCGCGTCCGGCGTCTTCTTCGGCTTGAGGGTGCCGGCGTAGAATGAGACCAGCCAGATCAAGAGAACGGCGAGGAGGTAGACGCCCCAGGCCTGCGGCGGGGTGGTGGCCCAGCGCAGGAGGCTTTTGAATGTGCGGGGCGGGCCAGCGTCGTCGGTCATGGCCCGCTTGTGCGCGAAACCTCGGGCATGGTCAATCCGGCCGCGGCTTGGTGCGGATCAGGAACAACGCCGCCAGCGCCGAGAGGCTGAGCGCGGACGAGACGATCAGCACCTTGGCGCCCATGAGGTCGATCAGCAGGCCGAAGGTCAGCGGCGCCACCGCCTGCGCCATCCGTGCCGGGGCGCCGATGATGCCGAGACGGTAGCCGAAATCCTTCGGGCCGAAGATCGACAGCGGCAGCGTGCCGCGCGCGATCGTCAGAATGCCGTTGCCCGAGCCGTGGAACAGCGCGAACGCGCTCGCCGCGGCGCCGCCGAAGATCGCCACGATCACCGCGCCGATGGGGTGGGTCAGGCAGGCGAGCCGGGTCGACCACAGCGGATGGAAGCGGCTGAGGAAGCCGGCTTCCAGGATGCGCGCGCCGACCTGGGCCGGGCCGATCAGCGCGCCGGCGGCGATCGCCTCGACCGGGGTTGCGCCTGTCGTCTCGAGGATGCGCGGGAAATGCGCGGCCATGGCGCCGGTGACGGTCCAGACCGCCGCGAAGATGAAGGCGAGCAGGACCATGGTGCGGTCGAGCGGCAGATGCGGCTTCTCAGCCGCCGCCGCCTGCCTGGCGCCCTTGATCGTCGGCAGCATGAAGAAGTTGAGCGGCAGGCCGATCAGGATGTTGGCAGCGGCCCAGGCAAAGCAGGTCTCGCGCCAGCCGATATGGGACAGGCCCCAGGCCGTGAGCGGCCAGCCGACGGTGGAGGCGAAGCCCGCCATCAGCGTGATGCCTGTGATGGGCCTGCGCGCCTCGGTGCCGTAGATGCGCCCCAGCGCGGCGAAGGCAGCGTCGTAGAGCCCCATCGCCATGCCGATGCCGAGCACAAGCCAGGCGAACACCATCACCGGGACGGAATGTGCGAAGCCAAGCAGCGCGAGGCCGGCGGCAATGGTCAGGTTCGAAGCCGACAGCACCTGCCGGCCGCCGACGAGATCGATCTGACGGCCGATGCGCGGGCCGAGCATCGCCGAGATCACCAGCGAGGCCGAGAACGCGCCAAAGATCCAGTTGGAGGAGACGCCGAGGTCACGCGCCATGGGATCGGCGATCAGCGCCGGCAGATAATAGCTGGATGCCCAGGCCAGGGTCTGCGTGGTGCCGAGCGCCAGGATGATCGGAAGCTGGCGCTGGCTCATATTCCTGTATTTCTGGTCGGCAGTGACATCGGTTCCATTTGCAGCCGGCACGACAGCGCGTCAACCGCGCCTGTGGCATATTCGACCTGCTGCGGGCGGGAGCCTCGTTGTGCACGTTCGCGCGCGGCCTTTCGCCCGTCACGAATGCACGCCATAATGGCGCATGCAATTGACCTCGCGCCTTGCGCTGATGAACTGGCTGACCGGCCAGGGGCTCACGGGCCTTCCCGAAAACGAACTGCTCCGCGGCTTCTGCGAGCGCTGCCGCGCCGAGGGGCTGGAGCTGTCGCGTGCGCTGGTCGTGATCGACACGCTGCATCCGATCTATGAGGGCCGCGGCTTCCGCTGGAGCGACCGTCCCAGCAACGAGAGCGACGCGTTCGAATACCGCTCGACCGCCGAGGGCGACGCCGCCGCAAGCTGGCGCCGCTCGGTGTTCTTCCACATGCTGGAGCATGGCCACGACGAGATGGTGATCGATCTGGCCGACGCGCCGTCGATGGATTTCTCCCAGATCGGCGAGCTCGCCGAAAAAGGCCACAAGCACTATCTCGCCTTCGTGCACCGCTTCGGCGAGAACGGCGCGCTCGGCCTGATGGACTGCCTCTATTCCTGCTGGACCACGCGCCGCGACAGCGGCTTCTCCGGCGGCGAGCTCGAAGCGCTACGCGATCTCGTGCCGGTGCTGGGGCTCGCGATCAAATCGGCCCAGCAGGTCGACATCGCCCGCACGCTCGGGCGCGTCTATCTCGGCCGCGACGCCTCCGAGCAGGTGCTGCGCGGCCGCATCTCGCGCGGCGTCACCGAGCGCATCAACGCCGTGCTCTGGTACTCGGATCTGCGCGGTTCGACCGGAATCAGCGAGAGCATCGGCCCCGACGAGATCATCCCGTTCCTCAACGACTACGCGCAGGCCGTGATCGACGCGATCCACGAGGCCGGCGGCGACGTGCTCAAGCTGATCGGGGACGGCGTGCTCGCGATGTTCTGGGGTGAGGACATGGCGGATGCGCGGCGCGCTGCGCTCCGCGCCGAGCATCTGTTCCGCAAGAACGTCGCGGCATTGAATAGGCGGCGGGAGGCCGACGGCCGTCCCACCACGTCGGCCTATATCGGCCTGCATGTCGGTGAGGTCTTCTACGGCAATATCGGCAGCGAGGACCGGCTCGACTTCACGGTGGTCGGGCCGACCGTCAACGAGGTCAGCCGCATCGCCTCGATGAGCCGCTCGGTCGACCGCGAGCTGTTGGCATCGGCGGAATTCTACAAGGGCCTGGATGCCGCCGGCCGGCGCTATCTGGTCTCCACCGGCCGCTACGCGCTGCGTGGCATCGGCCGTGCGCAGGATCTCTACACGCTCGATCCCGAGGTCGACGCCAGCGAGCCGGTGACGGGGAGCTACGAGCGGTACCTGGCGAATTAGCACCGCGCCGCGACTTCATCCCCCACCATGTCCGGCTGCCGATCCAGCGCCACCGCGGGCGACAGCCAGATCACCAGCGCCTGCGCGCCGAACACGGCGGCCGCGAGATAAAGGCAGGCTTCGGCGCTCCAGAGGCCGCCGACGACCGCGCCCAGCGCCGAGCCGAGCGGGCGCGCGCCGTAGCTCATGATGTTGATGGCGGAGACGCGGCCCAAGAGGCGCGGCGGCGTCACGGACTGGCGCAGCGTCGTGGTCGAGATCACCCAGAGGATCGGCCCGACGCCGAGCAGGAAGAAGCTCAACGCCGCGAGCCAGGGCGAGGGGACCAGCACCGTCAGCGCCATCACCACAGCTGCAACGAAGCCCGTCACCGGGCCGAGGCCGACGACGGTGCCAAAAGCCACGCGCTGCATCACGCGCGTCGCGAACAGCGCGCCGATCACCATGCCGACGCCGTACATGGTCAGCACCGTGCCGACGCCGGCGGCGGTGAGGCCGAGATGGCGCACGGCATAGGGCACGAACACCGCGATCTGCAGGAACCAGCCGGTGTTGAAGATGAACTGGGTGATGAACACCGGCCGCAGCAGCGGATGATGGAATACGAAGGCCGCGCCTTCGCGGATATCCTGGAACGGAGGTCGCCGCGGGGCGGGCGCGCGCGCCGGTTCGAAGATGCCCGAGAGCAGCACCACCGCAATCGCCGAGAGCGCCGCGGCGAAGCCGAACGCCGGGCTCGCGCCCCACCATCCCACCAGCGCGCCGCCGAGGGCGGGTCCGCTGGCGAAGGCGACGGTGCGCGCCAGCTCGATCCGGGCATTCGCCGCCGGCAGGAGGTCGGAGCTCACCAACGACGGCACCAGCGCCGGCGCGGCCACGCTGTAGACGACGGTGCCGCACACGGCTGCGAAGCCGAGCAGCGCCAGCAGCGGAAGATTGAGGGCGCCGAGCGCGAGCAGCAGCACGATTGTCCCGAGGGCCACCGCCCGCAGCGCCTCCGCCCCGGCCATCAGCGAGCGGCGCGAGATGCGGTCGGCGAGCAGGCCGGCCGGAATCGCGAACAGCACGAAGGGCAGGGTCAGCGCGGTCTGCAGCAGGCCGGTCTGGCCTTCCGCGACCCCGAGCGTGAGCACCGCGACGATGGGAGCTGCGGCCAGCGCGATCTGCTCGGCCGACTGCGCCGCGAGGTTGGACCAGGCGAGGCGGCCAAAGGTGTCGGGGAGGCGAGGCGGGTTTGACATGGCTCATTTCCTGCAAAGTCGGGTTGGCGCCAGTATCCGGCGCCAACGGCCGCCAAACCCACCCGCTTCCCGACACGGCGGCGAATAACGGCCGGAGCGGGAACCCATGCCGCTAGATGCAGTTGCAAATGAGTTGCAATAAGACTCGATTTCGGTATTCTCGCCGCATGGATGCCCGATCGCCTGATTTGAGTCCCGACGCCGCCGGCTGGCGCGCTGATGCGCCCGTCACCAAAAGTCTCGCCGAGGTCAACGCCACGGTCGCCATTCCGGCCGCGGGCCGCTGGTGGCGCCGGCTGCTCGCCTTTGTCGGCCCGGGCTATCTGGTCTCGGTCGGCTACATGGACCCCGGCAATTGGGCGACCGACCTCGCCGGTGGCTCCAAGTTCGGCTACACGCTGCTGTCGGTCATCCTGCTTTCGAATTTGATGGCGATCCTGCTGCAGTCGCTGGCGGCACGGCTCGGCATCGTCACCGACCGTGACCTCGCGCAGGCCTGCCGCGCCACCTATTCGCCCGGGGTGAATTTCCTGCTCTGGCTCGCCTGCGAGGCGGCGATCATCGCCTGCGATCTCGCCGAGGTCATCGGCACCGCGATCGCGCTGAAGCTGCTGTTCGGCATTCCCCTGATCGGCGGCGCGCTGCTCACGGCCCTCGATGCCTTCCTGCTGCTGCTGCTGATGAACCGCGGCTTCCGTTTCCTCGAAGCCTTCGTCATCGCGCTGCTGGCGGTGATCGCGGTCTGCTTCGCGGTCCAGATCGTGGCTGCGGCGCCGCCGGTGGCGGAGGTCCTGCACGGCTTCATGCCGAAGAGCGAGATCTTCACCAACCCCGAGATGCTCTACATCGCGATCGGGATCATCGGCGCGACGGTGATGCCGCATAATCTCTATTTGCATTCCTCGATCGTGCAGACGCGCGCCTATGAGCGCAACGACACCGGCCGGCGCGAGGCGATCAAGTGGGCGACGATGGACTCGACCATCGCCCTGATGCTGGCGCTGTTCATCAATGCCGCGATCCTGGTGGTCGCAGCCGCAACCTTCCACAAGAGCGGCCATTCCGACGTTGCCGAGATCGGCCAGGCCTTCGAGCTGCTATCGCCGCTGCTCGGCCTCGGTATCGCCTCGACGCTGTTCGCGGTGGCGCTGCTCGCCTCCGGCCTGAACTCGACGGTGACGGCGACGCTCGCCGGCCAGATCGTGATGGAAGGCTTTCTCGACCTGCGCCTGCCGAGCTGGGCGCGCCGCCTGCTCACCCGCGGCATCGCCATCGTTCCGGTGATCGTGGTGACGGCGATCTATGGCGAGCGCGGCACCGCTGATCTGCTCGTGTTCAGCCAGGTGGTGCTGTCGATGCAGCTGCCCTTTGCGGTGATCCCGCTGGTCCGCTTCGTCTCCGACCGTCGCAAGATGGGGCAGTTCGCGATTCCGGGATATGTCGCGGCGATCGCGTGGATCGTCGCGGGCGTCATCGTGATTTTGAACGTGAAGCTGCTGGTAGATACGCTGTTCGGGTGAGGGCGGCGGCTATCTATCCGGCCCGTTCAAGTGGGCCTTGCTCGAACGGCCCCCGATCAGGCAGCGAGCGTGACCTTTGCGAAAGCGAGCATCTGCCCCGTTAGGTGTCTTAGCTGGCGACTTTGCTTTCGATTTCGCGCGCAGGGGTTGCAAAACCTGGCGTCGGAACTCGATTTGGCAAACTGTCACTTTTCAATTTGCGCGGCGCGCGTATACTAGTTGCAATTGCTGACCGGGCGTACAATAATAACCCCTGTTTCAGCATTGATTTTGCTTCCGGCGGGATGATCGGCGGGTCCTGCGCCGGACCAAGAGCGACCACTGCAATTCTCCGGACTCATCTATCGGTTGTGCGCGAATAGAGTTGGCGCACGAAATTTTTGATTTGATCGTTTGGATTGATCGACAGCTTGTTTTTCTGCTGAGCGGGTTCACGCCCCGAAGGGGCGATGTTCAAGCCAGAACGCGTTGGTAATTTCGTACAAGTCATTGATGAGTGTGTGCTGCCGTGACCAGGTGTCCCGCTTGTTCAGCCCGTATTTCCCGCGAGCATCGCTTCTGCTCTCAATGTGGTGCGAGTCTCAATCGTAACGCGGAGGAGCCGGGCGCCCCGGACCGCGATGCGCACGTCGTGCAGCTGCACCATCATCTTCCCGTTCGCTCGCAGATGCTGACTGAAAACAAGCAGGTCAGCGTGCTGTTCGTCGACGTCTGCAATTCGACCTCCCTGTTGCAGCATGTCGACCCCGAGGAAGCCCGCGCCTATCTCGGCAGGGCATTGGACCGGTTGGCTGAAGCGGTCGAGACCTATGGCGGCACGGTGAGCCAGTTGCTCGGCGATGGACTCGTCGCCTTGTTCGGCGCGCCCGTGGCGCAGGAAGACCACGCCTTGCGGGCGTGCCTTGCCGCTCTCAAGATGCAGAGAGCATCCATTCCAGCCCATGACGTGGGAGGCGTTGTCAGCCCGACGCTGCGCATCGGTATCAATTCGGGCGAGGTGCTGGTCGGTATCGTCGGACAGTACCGGTGGTCCCATTACGGCGCGGACGGAAAGACAATCCATCTCGCTTCGCGACTTGAGAAGATGGCGCCGCCCGGCGGCATCCTGATCAGCGCCGCGACGCAGCGGCTGGTCGCGCAGCAGATCGACACGCGTACGGCGGGCGTGCGGATCGTGCGCGGACTGGATGTTCCGATCGAAGTGCATGAAGTCGTGGTGGAGACCGAAAGTTCGGCGGCTGCGCCATTGACGCGGAAGCCGCGCTGGGCGCCTCTGATCGGACGCGAAGACACCTTGAGGATCCTGGAAGGGACCCTGGAGACCGTTCAAAAGTCCGGAATGCGAACCATCGGGTTGTGTGGCGATGCCGGGATCGGCAAGTCGCGCCTGATCGTCGACTGGATGGACAGCCTCGCGCAAGAGGGCGTGGACGTCTGCTTTTCGCAGGCGAGAGGGTATGCGAGCACGCGGGCCTACAGCACCGCCACCGATCTGACTGCAAGTTTGGTCGGGCTTGCGCAAACCAGCGCGGCAGACATTCGGCATTCCGCCAAGCAGGCGTTGATTGCGAAATGGCCCGATGACGGCGCCGAGCATCTGGCGGCGGTCAATGATCTCTTGGGACTTGCGGCGCCGGATGAGGCCTGGCTGGCGCTGAACCCGGCGCAACGACGGCGCCGGATCGGCGAGGCGTTGCTCTGGCTCGTGCGCAGACGCGTGCGGTCCGGCGCTTTCCTGCTCGTGCTCGAGGACGTCTTCCTGGCCGACCGCGAGAGCCGGCGGCTGTTCGAGGGCCTGCTTCCAAAACTTCAGGCGCTGCCGGTCCTGATTTGCGTCACCTATCGACCGGATTTCGACCATCAGTGGCGTCGGGCGTCCTGGTTTTCCGAGCGCGTGATCGAGCCGCTGGGCGACGGAGAAATGCTCCAGCTCGCGCGCGCCTGTCTCGGCGATGATCCGTCCGTGCTTGGCGTCATGACCGAACTGGTCGCCCGTGCCGACGGCAATCCCTTCTTCCTGGAGCAACTGGTTTTCACGCTGATCGATGACGGGTCGCTGGAAGGGACCCCCGGCGCCTACCGTTTGCAGAGGCCTCTCGGAGAGCTGCGGGTGCCGGGCTCCATCGCGGCGGTGATCGGGGCGCGGGTCGACAGGCTGCCCGAAGCCGCAAAGTCGGCGCTCGAGGCTGCGGCCATCCTTGGTGATCCCATCACGCGCGATCTGGTTGCCGCGATGCAGGCCGTGGACCTCGATCGCGCCGAAGAATTGCTAGGCCTTTGTGTCGCATCCGGATTGCTGACGAGTCCGGACCAGGCGAGGGGCTCGCACGGATCGCACGCCTTCGCGTTCCGCCATGCCTTGGTCCGTGACGTCGTGCTCGGGGTGCTCACGCGCGCCAGGCTCAAGGCGCTGCATCGCCAAGCCTTCCTGGCGCTGCACGCCCAGCCCGGGGCCGCCGATGTCGATGCCGCGCCGGCACTGGCGCATCATGCCTTCGGGGGCGAGGAATGGGAGCAGGCGGCAAGATTCGCCGTCAAGTCGATGGCGCGTGCCATCTCGCGCTCGGCCAATCGGGAGGCCGTCCAATTGCTGGAGAAGGGCATCCAGGCGGCACGGCGCGTCGAGGGCGCGACGACCGCCCAGACCCTGGAACTCGCGCTCCGGCTGGAGGCCATTGGCGCAATGCTGGCTCTCGGGCAGATCGACGAGATCTTCGACAACATGGAGCGGGCTGAAGCCATCGCCGTGCAACTGAACGATCAGCGTGCACGAGCGGCGGTTTCGACCGAGACGGCAGTGTTTCTGTGGATGCGCGGACGTTTCGAGCAAGGTCTGGGCTACGCTTCGCAGGGACTGGAAGCGGCTCGCCTCGCACAGCGTCGTCACATGATGATGGCGGCGCATCAGACCCGCCTCATGCATCTGCATGCGCTCGGGCGGTACGCGGACGCGGCGGCCGAGGGCCGGATCCTGCTGTCGGACTACGAACCGGAATTGTCGGCGCATTATGTCCAGCCCGGCTGGGCGGCGATTCCGATCATCAACCTGTACGCATTTCACGCCAGCACGCTGTGGCGCCTCGGGGATGGCGGCGCGGCGGACGATTTCTTCGCCAAGAGCTATGAGATTCTGTCGAACATCGATCACCCATATTCCCGTCTGTTGATCGACACGGTCCAATCGCAGATCTGGGTCGAACGCGAGGAGCTCGACCGTGCCGAGTCCCTGATGCGCACGGGTGTGCAGCAATGCATGACGCACAACGTGCCGACCATGCTGTCCGTCTGCACCGGCGTTCTCGGCAGCGCGCTGGCGCGCAATGGCAAGGCCGCCGAAGCGGTGCCCATGCTGGAGAAGGGGTTCGCCGATCGCATCTACGAGGCGGCCGGCCCCTATGGCAGGACGTTCATGCGTGTGAGCCTGGGTGTCGCCTATCGCAAGCTCGGACGACTGGACGATGCGATCGCCGTCGGACGCAAAGCGGTCGAGCAAGCCGCCGAGGAATACGGACACCAGACCGAAGCCCTGTATGAGCTCGCCGAAACGCTGCGGCAGGCCGGCGATCAGGCCGGGGCCGAAGCGCATTTCAAGCGAACCGCCGAGGCGGCGGAGCGTCTGGGCATGCCTCACTACCGGATGCGGGCCGCCGCGGCGCTCGCAGATTGGCGGAAGGACGGGTACGCAGCATGAAAATCTCAGCTGGCACTCCTGATGCAATGCCGCCGGGGCTCCGCAGCCTCTCCTATGGGATCTTCTGTTGGGCCAATCGCCGTCCGAGGGCATTGCGAGCCGTCGGTGCCCTGTTTCGGCTTTGGCCGTTCGCGGGCGGCTGGTTCGGCATGGCGGCACGCGCCAGTGCGGTCAAGGGTGTCCTGACCAGGCCGCAGAGTTTCTCGAACTCTGCCCATGCGGCCAATCTGGCCGCCGGCGATTACCTGATTGGCATGGATCCGGGCCCTACCTACCACGACGACCGGCGTCTGCTCGATGCCCGGTTGGCTTTGCTGGCTGCGAGCTTGCCGGCTGCGGCCGATCAGGAGGTTCAGCGACTCGTCGAGCAGCTTGGGCAACTCGGCACGAACAAGTCGTTCGACCTCATTGACGACTACCTGATGTGGATCGTGTTTCGAGCGATGGATCCGCTGTTCGGAGCGGCAACGGGCAAGGTGGTGGCGGGCGCGCATGGCAATTTCAACGACCCGGGGCTACAACGGCAATATCTCCTGGAAATCAGATATGTCGCAGGCCAGCTCCTTGCCGGAAGCACTGCGACGCTGAGGGTTCAGCGACGGGCAGAACTCTGCTCGGATGCGTTGCGGGCACGTATCGCCGCCGTGAGCCGCGACATCGAACAGGCTTGGGGTGTCCACAGCACCGCCAGCGAGATCACGCGGAATGCCGCCGGTCTTGCCTGGATTTCGCATCCGGTCACGGTGCAATCGGGGGCACTGGCCGTGCAGGAGTTGCTCGGGCGCTCCGGGGTTCACCGGGCCTTGCGGGCGGAAGCCGAGCGGCTCGGGCCGGCCCGCGTTTGGCAAGACGCCAAGTTCCGCGATCTGGTGCGCGAGCACGTGCTCGAGCTGATGCGCTTTCGGCCCATCTTTCCGCTGCTCGCGCGCGACGTGCCGCGCGATACGGAATTCGAGACCGGGGCGCGGCACAACGCGCCGTGCTCCGCTGGCGGCAAGATGGCGATCTGGTCGATTGCCGCCCTGTTCGATTCCAGGGTGGTCAAGAAGAGCCGTCAGTTCTGTCCCGCCCGCAATTGGGGGCCGCATCAGGATTTGCGCTGGCTGATGTTCGGATACGGCACCCGCCAATGTCCTGCCAAGGATTACGCGGTCGAAATCCTGACCAGCGCGCTGATCGGTCTGCTGATCCTGCCCGAGCTGCGACTGACGCGGGGCGAGGGCAAGGCCATCGCCTATGACGGCCCATTGATGTCTCGCATGCGCGTGAAGTTCGTCTGACGGATCGTGGAAGGACAGTCCATGCTCAAAATGGTCCGGCAACAGATGATCTGCATCATTGCGCCAGGCTGGCGCGGCGCGGTGGATTTTTCCGACTCGGGAGACATGCAGTCCGCGCTGAATGCACTGTTTGACGATGTTGCTGTCATTCAGTTCGCGTCCATCGCACTGTTGCCGGCGCGCACGGACGCAGAGGACCAGGCGCCGCTGCTGATGCTCGAGCTTGCCGTCGAGGAAGGCATCGACCCCAAGGACATGCTGTACAGGCTGGTCCATCATCCCAGCGGCGCGATGTGGTCGCTCTTCAGCTCCTACTGGCCCGGCGGCGGGCCTGCGCTGGTGAGCGCGCGCAACGGACAATTGTTCGACAAGCTGATCGGGTGGCTCAGTCTCGCCGATGGCGGTTTCGTCGGTCCTCGCGACCGAACGGCCCGCCAGATCAGGAAGGAGCACGATCTCCTGATATGGACCCGGGACGAGGGACGCAAGTTGAGAGCCATGTACGGCGATGACCGTGCATCGTTCGCGCTTGCGCTGGCGCAGCGGGCATTCCAGGACCCGCGCTTCGACTGGGCGATGCAGCCTGCACCGCGGTCCTATTGGCGCGGGAAGGGTGCGAGCATCTCGGCAAAGGTCGGCTATGGGCTCACGATTTTCGGCTTGTGGCTGGCCCTGGTCTGGCTCGTGGGCGCGCTGCCGAAAGGATTGTTCGGCGCGATCACCTGGTTCGTCGGCGCATCTTGGCCCGACGTGCAGTCCGTGGTGGACGTCATAAGCACTGTGAGCATGGCGATCGTGTGGGCGAGCGTCAGGGCGCTTCTCGCCTTTGTCGCGCTGCTGTTCCTGGGGTGGCTGCTCCTGGTCGCGCTGCCGGCCCTGTTCGCGCCCTGGCGGCGATGGGTGGACAGCGTCCGCCGCGAACTCGAACGGCCGACCGAGACGTGGTCGTCATTCTCCACCCGTGTGGTCGGCTGGATCGTGGTCGTGCCGTTGCTCGTTGCCATTTTGGTGTGCGCGGTGGTCTTCGTCTTCTATCCCAAGCCGATCATGGAAGGGATCACGGCTTTGACTGCGCGGGTTCCGGGATGGGAGCTCGCCCTCTTCGGCGTGCTTGCGATCGTCGCGCTGCTCTGCATCGGGACCTTCTTCTCCTGGATCAATCGCCGGTTTGAGGCCTTGAGCAAGTGGTTCTTTCATCCCTACGAAGACGATGTTGCCCGGGCCCAGCAGGTTCATCCGTCAATCGACCAGTGCGAAGCGCTGTTGGCCAGTGGGACCGCGCACATGGTCAGCCTGACTGATATCCGCAGCCCGAACGGATGGAGTGCCTGGTGGATCCGTGTGTCCCTGCGTGTCGTGACCTTCTTTGGGCGGGTGTTCTTCACCGAGGGGCGGCTCGGTGATGCACCGGGTATCCATTTCGGCCATTGGCACATTATCGAGGACGGCCGGCGCTTTCTATTCTGCTCGAACTATGACGGCAATTTCGGCGGTTACCTCGACGATTTCATCAACGGCGCGACGATCGGGACCACGTTGGCCTGGCGATGGACGACGCTGAGGCCGCGGGGATCGGCGGCGGTCGGGCAGCCGGACATCAAGGTGCCGCGCGATTTTCCGCCGACGCGTTTCGTGCTTTTTCGCGGTGTGAAGTGCGAGTTGAAATTCAAGTCCTACGCCCGCGACAGCATGCTTCCGCACATGTATCGCTTCGACGCGTGCAAAGCGACGATCGAGGAGATCGACCTCGCGACCGGCCTGCGCGATGCCCTGTTCGGCGAGCGCAACGACAGGAACGACGACTTCATCATGAGGGCGATCGAAACATGAAGGCTTCGCATCTCTCCGAACAGCTCGAGGACATTCAGGGAATGCTCGGAAGCGGCTTTGGCTGGTTGAAGACCAGCCGCTTCTGGCTGCTGACGATCAAGGCGGGCCGCGAGGACGATGCCCGGGCGTGGCTCGCAGGGCTCGTCGACAAGAAGCTGGTCGTCAGTGCCGCCGATGTCAGGAAATCGAGGACCCACCCCGTCGACGATGCCGTCGCGATCGCTTTCAGCTATTTGGGGCTGGCAAAGCTCGGATGCGACGAGACTGCTGCGCATCCGTTCCCGTCCCCGTTCAGCAGCGGCATGGGCTGCGACCTGCGCGCGTTGCTGTTGAGGGACAGCCCGCGAGAATGGCGCTGGTCCGATGTTGAAGGCGGTGCCGGCGACCCCGTGCATGTCCTGGTTGGCGAATGGAGAATGCGACGGAACGCTGCCGAGATGGCGAGCGCGCCGGAGAAGTCAGCAGAACTGGATCCTGATCCCAGCGTGTTCGATGTCATCAAGATCGACAACGACCCCTGCGCCTTCCAGCAGAAGGCGGGCGACGAAGAAGAGAGATTGTACGAGTCCTTCGGGTTTCGCGATGGCCTCGCGCAGCCCGTGATCAGCGAGCTCAGGGAAGAGCGCGGCGCCGAGCGCAGGAAAATCAGGCGGGATGCCGGCATCCTGTACGAGGATCGCGTCGTCGCCCCGGGGGAATTCATTCTGGGCTATCGCAACGAATATGACGAGCTGACCTATTGCCCCAACGTCAAGCGATGGCCGGGCGATGCCACGTATACGAGCGGCCGCTTCGCGCTGAACGGAACCTATCTCGCGGTTCGCCAGATTGAGCAGGATGTCGACGCGTTCGCGAAATTTGAAGCGGTCTACGGCCAGGCCGTCTGCGAGAAGGTGATGGGCCGTCGAAAGAATGGAAAGCCATTGTCGTGGCAGGGCGATCCCGACGTTTCGATTTCGGATTCGGAAGCCGATGCATTTCGCTTTCGTGTCGACGACGCGAACGGCTTTGGCTGTCCGAAGGGAGCCCATATCCGCCGGGTCAATCCGAGGGATACGCTCGGCATCGACGTGCAATCGAGCATCAAGTCGGTCAAGCTGCACCGGCTGCTGCGCCGAGGTCGGCCCTATCGCGAGGAGGTTGCGAACGATAAGCCGCGCAAGGGCATCTTCTTCATCGCGTGCAACGCCGATCTCGAGCGGCAGTTCGAGTTCATCTACCAGCGCTGGTTGCGAAATCCCCGGTTCGTCTGCCTCAACGACCAGGACGACCCTCTCGTCGGCAAGCCCGCTGCCACCAGGAGCTTCTCGATGCCGGGATTGGCAAGCGGCGAGGAAGTGTCGCTGGCTGCTTTTACGCGGACGCTGGGGGGAGGCTATTTCTTCCTTCCCGGAATCTCTGCGCTCAAATTCATCCTCGGCCGCGAGGGCATTTCCAAAGCGGCCGGCCCGGAGGCAGTCGTAGCTCTGGCGCGTTGAAAGCCGGCGCGAGGTCGGAAGGGGCAACCGTGAGGGTTAATCCTGCGGCTCGGACGCCGCATCGCCCTGTGCGTCGATCCGCAGCCAGCCCGAGGGCGCGAGGCGCTGCTGTGGCAGGAAGCGGGCCTTGTAGTCCATCTTCTTCGAGCCCTCGATCCAGTAGCCGAGATAGACGTAGGGCAACCCTTGCCGGCGGGCGCGGGCGATGTGGTCGAGGATCATGAAGGTGCCCATCGAGCGGCTGACCTGGCCCGGCTCGAAGAATGAATAGACCATCGATAGGCCGTCGCTGAGCACATCGGTGAGTGCGACCGCGATCAGCTCCTCGCCACGGCCGGTGATGCCGCTGTCGGGGCCGCGCTTGCGGTATTCGATGATGCGGGTCTCGACATGGCTGTCCTCGACCATCATGGCGTAGTCGAGCACGGTCATGTCGGCCATGCCGCCATGGCGGTGGCGGGCGTCGAGATAGGCACGGAACACCGAATATTGCTCGGAGGTCGGCACCGCGCTGCGCTGCTCGCCGATGATGTCCGCGTTGCGCGCCATCACCTTGCGGAAGTTGCGGGAGGGGCGGAACTCGTTGGCGATGACCCGGACCGAGACGCAGGCGCGGCACTGGTCGCAGGCCGGGCGGTAGGCGATCGACTGGCTGCGGCGGAAGCCGCCATGGGTCAGGAGGTCGTTGAGGTCACCGGCGCGCTCTCCCACGAGGTGCGTGAACACCTTGCGCTCATGCCGACCCGGCAGATACGGGCAGGGGGACGGCGCCGTAAGGTAAAATTGGGGGGTATCGCGCGAGTGCTGGGTCAAGGGACGTCGTGGGCCTCCAAAGTGAGTATCAGCATCGCGCTACGGAAGCCCCCGGTCAATTGGTCAGCTCGGCAGGTCAGGTCAGCAGTCACCTTAGTGGATCCCGGTTAGTAGGCGGTTGATCACCAGGTCCTTGCCGCCTGCGGCACCGGCGCGCGGACGGAATTGTTGATCACGACCGTTCCCAGCACGAAATCGTGCAGTAAGCGCCGGCGGCCGTTGAACAGGCCGAGCAGCACGACGAAAGGCGTCAGGAAGCAGACCGTCACATAGAACAGCACGGCATGGGTGGCGCCGAGCACGAAGTAACCGGGTGCGCCGTACCAGGTGCGTAGCTCCAGATCCATCACCCGCATGCCGATCGTCGCGGAGGAGGGGCCGCCAATGCAGGCGCCGTAATAGACGATGGCCCAGATCACGGAGGCCGGCCAGGCCAGCCAGAACAGCGCCCAGCCGATGCCGAGCGTGACCACGCCAAACAATGCGATGAAGATGTAGCCGAGGATCACCGGCACCGAGATCACTACCATGTCGATCAGGAAGGCGAACACGCGCCGCGTCGCAACGCCGCGGAACAGCTCCGGGTGCAGATAGGGGTCGTAGGCGTGCGGCTGCGCGCCGCCGTCATTGCGCCAGGCGCCCGAATTGCCCGAGTCGTACGACATGATCCGTCCTCCCAGAGGGAAACAGAAGGAAAACCCTCAAGGCAGGACATGGGAACAGGCTCTTCCCCTGCCAAGGGCGCAGGGACGTTAACAAGCCGAAATATTCCGGCGATTCGGGGGCGGATGGGGCGCGGCGCTCGCGCGCAGGACACCGGTGCCGGAAGGTGGGCAAAGGCGCGTAGCGCCGTGCCCACCATTGCCCGCTATCTTGCGCGATGGATGGATTGGTGGGCACGCTTCGCTTTGCCGACCCTACGGCACCTTATCCCTGCGCGCGCAGCTTCTCCGCCGCCTTCGGCGCAAAATAGCTCAGCACGCCATCGGCGCCGGCGCGCTTGAAGGCGAGCAGGCTCTCCATCATGGCGCGCTCGCCGTCGAGCCAGCCGTTGTTCGCGGCGGCCGCGATCATCGCGTATTCGCCGGAGACCTGGTAGGCGAAGGTCGGCATCGCAAACGTGTCCTTCACGCGGCGGACGACATCGAGATAGGGCATGCCGGGCTTCACCATCACCATGTCGGCGCCTTCGGTGATGTCGAGCTCGACCTCGCGCAGCGCCTCGTCGGTGTTGGCGCTGTCCATCTGATAGGTGCGCTTGTCGCCGGTCAGCGTCTTGGCCGAACCGATGGCGTCGCGGAACGGGCCGTAGAAGGCTGAGGCGTATTTCGCGGCGTAAGCCATGATCTGCACGTCGAGCAGGCCGGTGCGGTCCAGGCCTTCGCGGATCGCGGCGACGCGGCCGTCCATCATGTCGGAGGGCGCGATGATGTCGCAGCCGGCTTCGGCCTGCACCAGCGCCTGGCGCACCAGCACGGCGACCGTCTCGTCGTTCAAGATCCTGCCGTCCGAGATCAGGCCGTCATGGCCGTGGCTGGTGAAGGGGTCGAGCGCGACGTCGCAGAGGACGCCGATCTCCGGAAACTCCTTCTTGATCGCGCGCACTGCCTGGCAGACCAGATTGTTCGGATTGGTGGCTTCAGAGCCTTCCTCGTCGCGCAAGGAGGGCTCGGTGTAGGGAAACAGCGCAAGGCAGGGGATGGTGAGCTTCATGGCGCGCTCGGCCTCGCGCACGGCCTGGTCGACGCTGAGGCGCTCGACGCCGGGCATCGAGGCGACCTGCTCGCGCTTGCTGGTGCCGTCGATCAAGAACAGCGGCCAGATCAGATCGTCGGTGGTGAGGACGTTCTCGCGCACCATGCGCCGGGCCCATTCGGCCTTGCGGTTGCGGCGCGGGCGGACGGTCAGATCGAGGGCATGGGGCACCGCCGCTCCCTCGCGGCGCGAAACCTCGCGCAATTCGATCGGACGTCCGTATTTGATCGCCATCACTCTTCCTCCGGCTGGAATTATTCTTATACCAGCTCGCATGGTTCCCGCCACCGCGGCTTGACCTGCCGCAAGGCAGAATTGAGCTGACCTTGGCAGTCGAGCTTGGGCGCCGATTGATTTTGCAGTCCGAAGCAGCCAGAAGGGGGCCATGTCCGAGATTTCCACCCGCGATGCGGCCCGTGACGGCAGCCCCAGGGACGCCGTCAGAGACAGCGCCAGAGACAGCGCGATGTCGGTGGCTGCGATCTCGTCGGAGCGCTCGGAGTCCGACGACAATGTCTGGACGCGCCGCCTCGTGCTGTTCCTGCGGGTGATGGCGCTGCTCTCGATCCTGAAGGGCCTCTATCACTGGGCGCAGGTGACGGGCTTCGTCGGCGGCGAGGACGAGGCGTTCGAAAACCAGTCGATGGCCTGGCAGGCCGCGACCGTCTATTTCGCGGTGATCGAACTCGTCGCCGCTGTCGGCCTGTGGCTGGCAACGCCGTGGGGCGCGGTGGTGTGGCTCACCACCGTGGTGTCGATGGCGGTGATCGAGCTGATGTTCCCGGGCATCTACGGCGGCAGCCTGATCGTCGTCGGCGTCGAAGCCTTCATGCTCGCCGCCTATCTCGCGCTCGCCTGGATGGCCGCGCGCGAACGGCCGCCGTAGCGCGCGGACAACGCGCGCTCTCGTGCCCCGGACGCAACGCAGCGCGCCGCGCTTGCGGCGTGATGCGTTGCAGAGCCGGGGCCCATCTCTCCGCGATCTCGTTTGTGGCTTTCTGGGTCCCGACTCTGCGCTCCGCTTCGCTGCGCTTGTCCGGGACACGAGAGCGAAGGCGCGGAGTTGTGCCGGATTGGTTGACCGTTGGTTGCCTAAAATTTGCGGTAAGTTTTCGTTGACCAGCCGGTTCCGCCACAGCCGTTACGCGCCCGTTTCGAAACGGAGCGGGGCTGTTCTGGAATGCGACAGTTGCAGCGGACGGAGGGTGAACAGGACCTTGCGAAGGTCAACAGAGGCTTTCGAAAAGTGCTTGTGGCACAGGCTTAATCCGCAATTCACTGTCTTAAATTCATGATCTCTTTATTCTCTTATTTAAGCCGATCTTCAAACGAGCCCCTTAAGTTGCACCTATCAGACGGGACACAAGTTTCGTCGAATAAGTGTCGATAAAAACGACAACAGGGGAAGTGTCATGATGAAAGCCGTCGCAACTGCGGCAGATACCGCAGAGCGCGTCTCCGGCCAGCAGGGTTCGGTGCAGTCGCTCTATCTGGAAGCTTTGACTCTGGTGGAGCGGCTGCATCGCCGGCTCCTCGACGTGATCAAGGACGAATTCGATCGCCGCGGCCGCGCGGACATCAACTCGGTGCAGGCTCTCCTGCTCTACAACATCGGCGACAAGGAGCTGACCGCGGGCGAGCTGCGCACGCGCGGTTACTATCTCGGCTCCAACGTCTCCTACAATCTGAAGAAGCTCGTCGAGCTCGGCTTCCTCGACCATCAGCGCTCGCGCGTTGATCGCCGCTCGGTGCGCATTCGCCTGACCCCGCAGGGCCAGGAAGTCCGCCGCATCGTCGATGCGCTCTACCAGAAGCACGTCAAGACGGTGGAGCAGGTCGGCGGCATCTCGGGCGAGGAATTCTCGACCCTCAACAAGTCACTGCACCGCCTCGAGCGGTTCTGGACCGACCAGATCCTGTATCGGCTCTGAGTTTCCAAGGGATAAGGCCAAGCCGGCCCGCAACAAGACCGGCAAGCCGCCCGAACGTGCCTCAACTTCCCCAGCGCGCCGGCCCGGAGTTGCCCCGGACCGGTGCGTTTTGCATTTTGCACCTGCGAAGAAAATTTTGCGACCCGAGGAACCAGTTCCGGGCCTGGCGCTTATCTCCTTCGGATCGGAGAAAGGTCGATGCTGGTCGAGCGCGGGCTGCAGGCGATGAACGTGGAACTCGTGAGCGAGGCCTACGCCATCGCCGCAAACTACCTTCGCCGTTCCGGCGCGATCCCCGATACGCTCGTCACCGACGAACGCCTGCTCGGGATCATCATCAAGCTGCTCCAGAACGGGGAGTTCAACAAGATCCGGCTCGCCAACACGGCGATCGCCCGGTTCCAGGCGCAGGCCGAGGCCCGCGCCGTTGCCTGATCAACAGTCCCAAAATACCGACGAAGCCAGAATATCGCACGAACCAGAGGGTGCCATGGAAGCCGCCATCGACCGCATCATGCAGACCTATGACCTGCTCGCCAACCGCACCGCCGCGGCCAGCGAGGAGGCGAGGGAGAAGGTCACGAACTATCTCAACATCCTGATGGAAGCGGGCGAGAAGGACACCCACCGATTGACGGTCTGCGGCCTGACGTATCTGCGCCAGCTCGACGGCAGCGTGGACCCGGTGAAGGCGGGGTATACCGGGTTGTAGGAGGGGAGGCCGGGCTACGGCACCCAGATCGGCCGCAGCTCTAGTCGAACTTGACCTTTTCGGTCCGTGATCCGGGAGGACCAAACCTTTTCACGGCGTATCCTCCCTTGAGAGCTGGCCAACTGCTCAAGATCGGGAGGATTGCCTCGAAAAGTGCATTTGCATCTGGGCCGTACATAAACAGCTGGCATTCGCCGCCACCGAACTCGTCGCCATCAAATTCGCCGACTTCCTGCAAAACGATTGCGTCTTGCAGCCTGTCGGAGACGCTGTGAATGGAAGCGTGTTCCTCGGCTGTTCCACGACCGGGGTTCGACAAAGGGACGTGCACCTTCACGCAGTGCTCGATCTTGACTGACATTATGCCTCCACGTTCCCTTAGCGGCCCAAGCCGCGCTGGTAATCCTATAGCCCGCCGGCCCGCCGAAAGTCTGTCTCCTTCTGCGTGCGCTTGATTATAGGCGCAATTTTAGATGGGTTGCGGGTCGGCCTTCGCAACGGTCAGGGATCAAGGCTAGGGTCCAGCGCCTCCGAATTCCCCCGATTCCCACCATATCTGGCACAATTCAGATCCCCGACCCGCAAATGCTTGGCCTGTTGCGGGCGATGTGGTAGATCGCGCTCGCCGCTTCCGATCGCCACACCAGACCGCCCGTAGCCCGCCAAAAGGCTGCGGCGGTGGAGATATTCGCAAGATGACCGCACCCAAAACCGCCTCCGCGCCCGATTCGTTTTTCACCGCTCCGCTCGAGCAGGCCGACCCGGAAATCGCCGCCGCCATCAAGGGCGAGCTCGGCCGGCAGCGCCACGAGGTCGAGCTGATCGCCTCCGAGAACATCGTCAGCCGGGCCGTGCTGGAAGCGCAGGGTTCGGTGATGACCAACAAATACGCGGAAGGCTATCCGGGCGCGCGCTACTACGGCGGTTGTGAGTGGGTCGACGTCGCCGAGAACCTCGCGATCGACCGCGCCAAGAAGCTGTTCGGCGCCAAATTCGCCAACGTGCAGCCGAACTCCGGCAGCCAGATGAACCAGGCGGTGTTCCTGGCGCTGCTGCAGCCCGGCGACACCTTTATGGGTCTTGACCTCGCGGCGGGCGGCCATCTCACCCACGGCTCGCCCGTCAACATGAGCGGCAAGTGGTTCAAGGCCGCGCACTACACCGTGCGCCGCGAGGACCAGATCATCGACATGGATGCGGTTGCCAAGCAGGCCGAACAGGTCAAGCCGAAGCTGATCGTCGCCGGCGGCTCGGCCTATTCGCGCGCCTGGGACTTCAAGCGCTTCCGCGAGATCGCGGACAGCGTCGGCGCGTACCTCCTGGTCGACATGGCGCACTTCGCGGGCCTCGTCGCTGGCGGCGTGCATGCCTCGCCGGTGCCGCACGCCCACATCACCACGACGACGACGCACAAATCGCTGCGCGGCCCGCGCGGCGGCCTGATGCTGTGGAATGACGAGACGCTAACCAAGAAGTTCAACTCGGCGATCTTCCCGGGGCTGCAGGGCGGCCCCCTGATGCACGTGATCGCGGCCAAGGCGGTCGCCTTCGGCGAGGCGCTGCGTCCGGACTTCAAGGTCTACGCCAAGAACGTCGTCGAGAACGCCAAGGCGCTGGCCGAGGCGATGAAGAGCCATGGCTTCGACATCGTCTCCGGCGGCACCGACAACCATCTGATGCTGGTCGATCTCAGGCCGAAGGGCCTGAAGGGCAACGCCTCGGAGAAGGCGCTGGTTCGCGCCGCCATCACCTGCAACAAGAACGGCATTCCGTTCGACCCCGAGTCGCCGTTTGTGACCTCCGGTATTCGTCTGGGCACGCCGGCGGCGACCACCCGCGGCTTCGGCGTCGCGGAATTCCAGCAGGTCGGCGGCATGATCGCCGAGGTCCTCAACGCGATCGCGCAGTCGGACGACGGCAAGGCGCCGCTGGTGGAAGCCGCGATCAAGGAACGCGTCAAGGCGCTCACCGATCGGTTTCCGATCTATCAGTAAGGCTGGGTCACGCGGATGCGCTGTCCGAACTGCAACAGTCTCGATACGCAGGTAAAGGACTCGCGTCCGACCGAGGACTCTTCCGTGATCCGCAGGCGGCGCGTGTGCGTCGCCTGCAATTTCCGCTTCACCACCTTCGAGCGCGTGCAATTGCGCGAGCTCACGGTGATCAAGCGCAACGGCCGCCGCGTGCCGTTCGACCGTGACAAGCTGATGCGCTCGGTGCAGATTTCTTTGCGCAAGCGGCAGGTCGAGCCGGAGCGGGTGGAGAAGATGGTCTCCACCATCGTGCGCGAGCTCGAGACCGGGGGCGAGGCCGAGATCTCCTCCGAGGTGATCGGCGAGACCGTGATGGAGCATCTGCGCACGCTCGACGACGTCGCCTATGTGCGCTTCGCCTCGGTCTACCGTAATTTCCGCGAGGCCAAGGATTTCGCCGACGTGCTCGGCGAGCTCTCCGGTGAGGAGGAAGCGCGGCTCGCCGCGATCCGCAAATGATCTTCCGCATCCTGGAGGATCAGTTCGCGCAGAAAGCCCGCGAGGCCAAGGACGCCGACCTTCGTTTCATGCAGCTGGCGCTGGCGCTGGGCCGGCGCGGGCAGGGACGCACCTGGCCCAACCCGGCCGTCGGCGCCGTCATCGTCAAGGACGGTGTCATCGTCGGCCGCGGCTGGACCCAGCCGGGCGGACGGCCGCATGGCGAGCCCGAAGCCCTGCGGCGCGCCGGTGAAGCCGCACGCGGCGCCACGCTCTACGTCACGCTCGAGCCTTGCTCGCATTTCGGCAAGTCGCCGCCTTGCGCCGACGCGGTGATCGCGGCCGGCATCAAGCGGGTGGTGGCGGCGATCGAGGATCCCAATCCTGAGGTCGCGGGGCAGGGGCACGCGCGGCTGCGCGCGGCCGGCATCAACGTGGACGTGGGCCTGTGCGCGGCGGAAGCCGCCTTCGACCATGCCGGGCATTTCCGCCGCATCCGGGACAAGCGCCCGCATGTGATCCTGAAGCTCGCGGTCTCGCCCGACGGCAAGATTGGCGCCGCCGGCGGCAAGCCGGTCGCGATCACGGGGGAGGCGACGCGCAATCGCGTGCATCTCCTGCGCGCGCAGAGCGATGCCATCCTGGTCGGCATCGGCACGGTGCTGGCGGACGATCCGCTTCTCACCTGCCGGCTGCCGGGCATGGCGGCGCGCTCGCCGGTACGCGTGGTGCTCGACCAGAGCCTGCGTATTCCCGGGGCGAGCAAGCTTGTGGGCTCCGCGCGCGAGACGCCGCTCTGGGTGATGGGCTGCGACCTTGCGGAAGCCGCAGCAGCAACACGTCTCGGCGCGACCGGCGCGCAAGTGATCCGCATCCCGCCGGCAGGTGCCTCCGGGCTCGATTTGCCGGCCGCGCTGCATGCGCTGGCCGGGAAGGGCATCACCCGCCTGATGGTCGAGGGCGGCAGCCGCGTTGCGGCTTCGTTCGTCGCGGCCGACCTCGTCGACGAGATCTGGCTGTTCCGCGGCGCGGAAGCGGTGGGCAGTGGCGGCGTCGATGCGCTCGATGCATTGCCCCTGTCGAAAATCACGCAGTCGCAGGCCTACAAGGTTCATGCTAGCAGAACATTCGACAAGGATACTCTCACCATCTACGAGCGCGCGTAATGTTCACCGGCATTGTCACCGATATCGGCGAGATCATCAGCTTCACGCCCGTGGCACAGGGCCAGCTGCACCGGCTGCGCATCGCCTGCCGCTACGATCAGACCACCATCGCCGACGGCGCCTCGATCGCCAGCAACGGCGTGTGCCTGACTGTGGTTGCGTCCGGCGTCGCAGGCGGCAAGGACTCCCAGCAAAGGACCTGGTATGACGTCGATGCTGCGGCGGAGACGCTGGCACTCACGACGGCCAAGCACTGGAAGGTCGGCACCAGGCTCAACCTCGAGCGCGCGCTCAAGATCGGTGACGAGCTCGGCGGGCATATCGTCGCCGGCCACGCCGACGGTATCGCGACCCTCGTCAGCCGCGAGGATCTGCCCGACATGGCGCGGTTCGAGCTCTCGACCACGCGGGAGCTGGCGCGGTTCATCGCGACCAAGGGCTCGATCACGCTCGACGGCGTCTCGCTCACGGTCAATACGGTCAAGGACGTGACTTTTTCGGTGCTGATCATCCCGCACACGCTCTCGGTCACGACGATCGGTGGCTGGAAGGCGGGGGACGAGGTCAATATCGAGGTCGACTTGATGGCCCGCTATGCGGCGCGGTTGACGGAAATGAAGTGACGGCAGAGCCGTCATTCCGGGATGGTCCGCAGGACCAGGCCCGGAATCTCGAGATTCCGGGTTTGATGCTTCGCATCGCCCCGGAATGACAGTGTCTTTAAAACTTGGCTTACGTGCCTGCGGCGACTACATAACGCGCCGACCCCAGTAAACGGATTGAGACGATGACAGACGCGCGGCGCGCACCCCTGAAGGACCAGACTGACATTTCCGGCGCGCGCGCGCTGATTGTCGAGGCGCGGTTCTATGACGATCTCCAGGACGCGCTTCTGGACGGCGCGATCGCCGAGCTGAAGGCGGCGGGCCTGACCCACGACGTCGTCACGGTTCCCGGCGCGCTGGAGATTCCAGCCGCGGTGGCCATCGCCATCGACGCGGCGGCGGCGAACGGCAAGCCCTATGACGCTGTGATCGCGCTCGGCTGCGTGATCCGCGGCGACACCATTCATTTCGAGATCGTGTCGCAGGAATCCTCGCGCGCGCTGATGGATCTTGCCGTGGCGCGAAAGCTGCCGCTCGGCAACGGCATCCTCACCGTCAATAATGAGGCGCAGGCCTGGGCGCGGGCGCGCGCCAGCGAGCTCAACAAGGGCGGCGATGCCGCGCGTGCGGCGCTTGCGATGCTGCGCATCAAACGCCGCATGGCGCGGGCCTGAGCCATGGCTGATCCCACCAAGAAGCCGGCAGGGCTTAACGAGAAGAAGGCAAACCGGCGCGGCGCGGCGCGGCTCGCGGCCGTGCAGGCGCTGTACCAGATGGATATCGCCGGCGCCGGCATCAACGACATCTTTGCCGAGTTCGAGAGCCATTGGCTCGGCAATGAGGTCGAGGGCGACACCTACCTGCCGGCCGAGGCGGCGTTCTTCCGCGACGTCGTCTCGGGCGTCGTGCGCGACCAGAAGAAGCTCGATCCCCTGATCGACGAGGCGCTGTCGAAGGGCTGGCCCTTGAAGCGGATCGAGGCGATCCTGCGCGCGGTGCTGCGGGCAGGGGCCTATGAGCTGGAGCACCGCAAGGACGTGCCGGGCCGCGTCGTCGTCTCCGAATATGTCGACGTCGCCAACGCCTTCGTCGACCGCGAGGAGACCGGCATGGTCAACGCCGTGCTCGACCAGATCGGCCGCCAGTTTCGCGGCGACGAGTTCGGGCGGGGGTAGGAACAGTCGATGGCCCCTGCAGTAGCCGTCATCCTGAGGTGCCGTAGCGAAGCGGAGGCCTCGAAGGACGACGGCGTGGCACTGAAGGTGCACCTCGGCCGTCCATCCTTCGAGGCTCGCAAGGGCTCGCACCTCCATCGACGATGGCTTCGCCATCGCGCAGGGATGACGGGTCTGCTATCGTGACACAGGACCGAACACAGCCCTCCCCCGAAGACTCCCTCATCGCGCGCTATTTCAAGCCGCTGGCGACCGATCCCGGTGCGTTCGGTCTGGTCGATGACGCGGCGGTGCTGTCGTCGTCCGGCGACGACATCGTCGTCACCACTGACGCCGTCGTCGAAGGCGTGCACTATCTTGCCACCGATCCCCCTGACACCATCGCGCGCAAGGCGCTGCGGGTGAACCTGTCCGATCTCGCCGCCAAGGGCGCGACGCCGGCGGGATTCGTGCTGACACTGGCGCTGCGGAGCAAGGAGGATGCCTGGCTCCGGCCCTTTGCGGACGCGCTGGGCGAAGATGCAAAGGAATTCGCTTGTCCGCTGCTCGGCGGCGACACGGTCTCGACGCCGGGCCCGCAGATGATCTCGATCACGGCCTTTGGCCGCGTGCCGCAGGGGCGGATGGTCGGCCGGACCGGCGCGAGGCCAGGCGATCGCATCCTGGTGACCGGCACGATCGGCGACGCTGCGCTCGGCCTCGACGTGCTCACGGGCGGTGCCGCTGCGGCTGCGCTCACGACCGATCCCGCTGCAAGGGAAGCCCTGATCTCACGCTATCGCGTGCCGCAGCCGCGCAACCCCTTGGCACGGGCCGTGCGCGATCATGCGACCGCAGCGATGGACGTCTCCGACGGCCTCGCCGGCGATCTGACCAAACTCTGCGCGGCGTCCGGGGTCTCGGCCACGGTCGACGTGACGAGCGTGCCGCTTTCGGCCGCGGCAGCAAGCCTGGTTGCCCGCAACGTGGTTTGCGTCGAGACGCTGCTTGCGGGGGGCGACGACTACGAGGTGCTGTGCACCGTCTCGCCGGCGCAGGGCGATGCGCTGATGGTCGCGGGGCGGGCGGCCGGCCTTGCCGTCACCGCGATCGGCACGATCGTTGCGGGCAAGCAGGGGCCGCGCTTCCTGGACGGGCAGGGCCAGGAATTGGTTTTGAAGCGGCTGTCCTACAGCCACTTCTAGGAATTGCTCCAAACCGGCATCTTAGTTCGCTGCACTTGGCCTAAATACCTGCCGAGATCGGCGTTTTCGGCCTTATCCGGCGTTGCACCCTCAATTTGATTTTGGCAAGCTTGCTACCGACTAAGGCCGCCCCTTTTGGGCAAGGGGCGGCTTTGTTCGAAATCAAGGCGCCGCACCGCTCGACGGACAACAAAAGGCGCCGGGGGTACATCAAGGATCTGAGGCAAAAATCACATGACAGCATTATGGTTGATAGTGCTCTGCGGAGTGCTTTCCGTCGTCTACGCGATTTGGGCGACGTCTTCGGTGTTAAGCGCGGATGCGGGGTCGCCGCGCATGCAGGAGATCGCGGGAGCGGTCGCTGAGGGTGCACAGGCGTATCTGCGGCGCCAGTACACGACGATCGGCATCGTCGGCGTGGTCATCTTCCTCTTGCTTGTCTATTTCCTCGGAATCTACGTCGCCATCGGCTTTCTGATCGGCGCCGTCCTGTCGGGGGCGGCCGGCTTCATCGGCATGAATGTCTCGGTCCGCGCCAACGTGCGCACCGCGCAAGCCGCGACCACCTCGCTCGCCGGCGGCCTCGAACTGGCCTTCAAGGCCGGCGCGATCACCGGCCTCCTGGTCGCGGGTCTGGCATTGCTCGGCGTGACGCTCTATTTCGGCTTCCTGGTGCATTCGCTGAAGCTTGCGCCTGACAGCCGTACCGTCATCGACGCCATGGTGGCGCTCGGCTTCGGCGCCTCGCTGATCTCGATCTTCGCTCGTCTCGGCGGCGGCATCTTCACCAAGGGTGCGGATGTCGGCGGCGACCTCGTCGGCAAGGTCGAGGCCGGCATTCCCGAGGACGATCCGCGCAACCCGGCCACCATCGCCGACAACGTCGGCGACAATGTCGGCGATTGCGCCGGCATGGCTGCCGATTTGTTCGAGACCTATGCGGTGACCGCGGTCGCCACCATGGTGCTCGCCGCGATCTTCTTCGCCAAGACGCCGATCCTCGCCAACATGATGACGCTGCCGCTCGCGATCGGCGGCATCTGCATCATCACCTCGATCATCGGCACCTTCTTCGTCAAGCTCGGGCCGAGCCAGTCGATCATGGGTGCGCTCTACAAGGGCCTGATCGCAACCGGCGTCCTGTCGCTGATCGGCATCGCGCTGGTGATCTACTACCTGATCGGCTTCGGCAAGCTCGATGGCGTCGACTATACCGGCATGGCGCTGTTCCAATGCGGCGTGGTCGGCCTCGTCGTCACCGCGCTGATCATCTGGATCACCGAATACTACACCGGCACCGACTATCGGCCGGTGAAGTCGATCGCCCAGGCCTCGGTGACCGGCCACGGTACCAACGTGATCCAGGGCCTTGCCGTCTCGATGGAAGCGACCGCGCTCCCCGCGATCGTGATCATCGCCGGCATCCTGGTCACCTATAGCCTCGCCGGCCTATTCGGCATCGCGATCGCGACTGCCACCATGCTGGCGCTGGCCGGCATGGTCGTCGCGCTCGACGCGTTCGGCCCCGTCACCGACAACGCGGGCGGCATCGCCGAGATGGCGGGCCTGCCGAAGGAGGTGCGCAAGTCGACCGACGCGCTCGACGCGGTCGGCAACACCACCAAGGCGGTCACCAAGGGCTACGCGATCGGCTCGGCCGGTCTCGGTGCGCTCGTGCTGTTTGCGGCCTACAACCAGGACCTCAAGTTCTTCGTTGCAGACTCCGCGCGCCATCCCTACTTCGCCGGCGTCAATCCGGACTTCTCGCTCAACAACCCGTATGTGGTGGTGGGTCTGCTGTTCGGCGGCCTGCTTCCGTATCTGTTCGGCGCGATGGGCATGACCGCGGTGGGCCGTGCCGCCGGCGCGATCGTCGAGGAGGTTCGGCGTCAGTTCCGCGAGAAGCCGGGCATCATGCAGGGCACCGACAAGCCGGATTACGGCAAGGCGGTCGACCTGCTGACCCGGGCGGCGATCAAGGAGATGATCATCCCCTCGCTGCTTCCGGTGCTGTCACCGATCGTCGTCTACTTCCTGATCTACGCGATCGCGGGCGGCGGCGTGGCCGGCAAGTCGGCGGCGTTCTCCGCCGTCGGTGCCATGCTGCTCGGCGTCATCGTGACGGGCTTGTTCGTCGCGATCTCCATGACCTCGGGCGGCGGTGCCTGGGACAACGCCAAGAAGTACATCGAGGACGGTCATTTCGGCGGCAAGGGCTCTGACGCCCACAAGTCGGCGGTGACCGGCGATACCGTCGGCGATCCCTACAAGGACACGGCGGGTCCCGCGGTGAACCCGATGATCAAGATCACCAACATCGTGGCCCTGCTGCTGCTGGCGATCCTGGCGCACTGAGCGGCGGGAGACGAGACAAGACAAAACCCCGCGGCGCGAGCCGCGGGGTTTTTGTTTGTAGTGACAGTGCGTAGGGCGGATTAGATTAGCGAAGCGTAATCCGCCATCGCCCGAACCGCATCGAAAGCGGATTACGCTTTCGCTAATCCGCCCTACAGATCGCGGCCGTGCGTCACTGCACGTCCATCTGCAGCCCTTCCTTCTGGATGATGCCGGCGAACTTCTTCGTCTCGGCATCCACGAAGGCGGCGAACTGCTCGGGCGTGCCGTAGTCGGCGCGGGCGCCCATGGCCGCGATCTGCTTCTTGATGTCGTCGCGCTCCAGCATCGCCTTGACCTGGAGATTGAGCGCGCTCAGCACCTCGGGCGAGACGCCCTTCGGCAGGAAGACCGAGAACCACGACGAGACGTCGAAATTCGCCAGCTCCGGCGCGCTCTCGCGCATGGTCGGCAGGTCTTTCGCAAGGTCGCTGCGCTCGGTGGTGGTGACGCAGAGGCCGTTGAGCGTGCCGTTCTGCACCTGCGGCAGGCTCGGATAGAGGTTGTCGAACAGGATCTGGATGTCGCCCGCCAGCGCCGCCTGGAGCGCGGGTCCGGCGCCACGGAACGGGATGTGCGTCATCTTGAGGCCGGTGAGCTGGAGGAACCAGGCGCCGGTGAGGTGGGGGCTCTGGCCGACGCCGGAGGAGGCGTAGCTGAGCTTGTCCGGATTGGCCTTGAGATAGGCGATCAGCTCGGCGATCGACTTGATGCCGGTCTTCGGATGCGCCGACACGATGTTCGGGATCCGGATCATGTTGGAGACCGGCTGGAGCTGGTCCGGCTTGTAGGTCAGATTCTTGAAGATGCTATAGGCGATCGCGTTCGGACCGGGATTGCCGACCAGGATGGTGTGGCCATCGGGCTTGGCACGAACCACCTCGGCGGTGCCGATGGTGCCGCCGCCGCCCGAGCGGTTTTCCACGACGGCCGACTGACCCCAGGCGGTTTGCAGATGCGCGGCCAGGAGCCGGCCCAACACGTCGGTCGAACCGCCGGCCGCAGCCGGCACCACGAGGCGGACGTTTTCGGTCGGCTTCCAGTCGGCAAGGCTCGATCGCGGCAGGATCGCTGCGGCCGAAAGGCCGGCCACACCGGTGAGCACGCGACGTCGGGACAAAGTCTTAGGCACGAATCCACTCCCTGCTTCTTTCTTTGCAGGGAGCGTAGGAAACCGCAGATGCGACGGCAAGTCGCGCGCGGCGGTCAGTGCCGCGCGGAGGGCGGCACGACGCCGCAGGCGAGGGGCATATACCTTCCGGCGGAATTGGAAGGCGTTTTGGGTGCTTGTCTTGAAGCGTTTTCCTGAAGTGAGCCGGTCGCCGGCTTCGCCCGAAAACGCTCCGGGGCTCAGTTAAAGCTGAGCAGCTTGAACAGCGGCGTGAGGTAGCTCATCTCCTGGCCCGACGTCGGCGTGGTGCGGCTGATGAAGTCGAAAATCTTGCCGTCCTGCAGGCCGTAATTCGCGAGGCGCCGCACGCGCCGGTTCTTGTCGAAATAGATCGCGATGACGCGCTGGTCGACCACCTTCTGGTTCATGAAGGCGACCATGCGCTCCGAGCGCTGGGAGATGTAGTAGAACACTTCGCCGTCGAGGGTCGCCACCGTGGAGGGCGTGCCCATCACGATCAGCACCTGGTCCTGGCTCGCGCCGATCGGAATCTGCTCCAGCGCACCGGGCGGCAGGATATAACCCTTCTGGAATTGCTCGCCGGTGCAGCCCGTGAGCGCGGCGCCGACCAGGGCGACGGCGGCGAGCATGCGCAAGCCGCGCCAGCGTGCGTGAAGGCCGCGCCGCTTGTCCGCGCGCAGGCTGATCTGGTTCGTTGTCGTCATAGCGGAACTGATTCCGTCCCCTTGCGTCGCGCGAGGCGCTGAAGTACCGGGCTGGGCGTCTGAATGCAACTCGCTCGCGCCCGCTTGCGGAAACCACAATGCTTTGGCCGTTCAATCACTTCAGGAAACCCCGGCTAACCCCGTCGGGCACCATTGAAGCCATCTATGGCATGATCGTGACGCAGGCGCGAGAACCCATATTTTACCGCGACTTGGGCGTGCCCGATACGGTTAACGGGCGTTTCGACCTGTTGCTGCTGCATCTGTGGCTGCTGCTGCGGCGCCTGCGTACGGTCCAGGGCGCCACCGCAGGAGCCTCGGAGCTGTCGCAGGCGCTGTTCGACCGCTTCTGCGAGGACATGGACGACAATCTGCGCGAGATGGGGGTCGGCGACCAGACCGTGCCGAAGCGGATGCGGGCGTTCGGCGAGGCGTTTTACGGCCGCGTCCAGGCCTATGACCAGGCCATCGAGGCCGGCGGCGAGGCCCTGGCAGAGGCGATCTGCAAGAATATCTTGAATGGGACCAGCCCGGACCAGGCGAGGCGACTCGCGGCCTATGCCCGGGCCACCGAGGCTGATCTCGGCCGGGCCGACGAGGCCGCGCTGCTGCGCGCCTCCTTCAGGTTTCCTCCAGCGTTTCTCGAGGGCGACACGCCATGAGCCGACCCAATACCGGATCCGAGCCCGATCCCTGGCGGGCCCCCGTCATCGTCGCGCAAATCCCCGACACCGGCCTGCACCGCAAACTCGAGGCCTCGGCCGTCGAGCGGCAGGCGATGGCGGAGGTCGCTGGCCTCCGTGAGGTCCTGTCCGCCCAGGCCGACTTCGACGTGGTGCCCAGGAGTGGCGGCCGGGTCCAGGTGACCGGCACCGTCCGGGCCCGAATCGGCCAGACCTGCGTGGTCACGCTCGATCCGATCGAAAGCGAGATCGAGGAGGAGGTGGACCTGGTGTTCGCCCCCGAGGCCGAGGCGCGCCGTCTGGCCGACCTGATCGCGGAGGGGCAGGACGAGGAGGCGGCGCCTGAGGTCGCCGACCCGCCCGAGGCGATCGTGGGTGGCATCATCGACCTTGGCCGGCTCGCCACCGACGCCCTGTTCCTGGCAATCGATCCCTATCCGCGCAAGGAGGGGGTCGTGTTCGAGCCGGAGGTCACCGCCCCCGATCCCGAGGACCATCCATTCGCGGCCCTGAAGGCGCTGCAGGACAACAAGAAGGGCCAATAGCCGGGCATTTCCCCCAGGGATCGTCTTGCGGCGGTGCGCGAGGCATTTGCCGGGATGGTTTCAAAGCCTTCTTTATCTGGCTGATTTCAGTGCATTTCTTGCAGATTCAGGAGTTCGCGGCCGGATCGCCCCGGATGCAAAAGGCTGGGGGCAAGAGGTTGTTTCGGGGGTACAAAACGCTATTGTCGCGCCCCGGCCCGGGTGCGGCGTGGCGCTTGGCCGGCCGCCATGTCCGTGGCGAACTCATTTTGCGGTCCCGCTGATCCAAGACCGCACCAGACCAGGTTTCCAGGACTTTTATGCCAAGCAAGGTTCGCATCGCGCTGGACGCCATGGGGGGCGACGCCGGCGCCGCCGTGGTCATTCCCGGCGCCGCCATCTCGCTTCAGAGGCATCGCGAGACCGAGTTCCTGCTGGTCGGGGACCGCGCCAGGATTGAGCCCGAGCTTGAGAAGCATCCCGCCCTCAAAGCGGCTTCGAAGATCATCCACACCGACGTGGCCGTCAGCGGCTCGGACAAGCCGAGCCAGGCGCTGCGGCGCGGCCGCAAGACCTCCTCGATGTGGCTTGCCATCGACGCCGTGAAGAAGGGTGAGGCGGATGTCGCGGTCTCCGCCGGCAATACCGGCGCGCTGATGGCGATGTCGCGCTTCCACCTGCGCACGCTGCCCGGGATCGACCGTCCCGCGATCACGGGGATATGGCCGACCAGGCGCGGCGAGTCCGTCGTGCTCGACCTCGGCGCCACCATCGGCGGTGACGCGCACCATCTGGTGTCGCTCGCGGTGATGGGCGCGGCGATGGCGAGCGTGCTGTTCGACAAGAAGCGCCCCACGGTCGGGCTGCTCAATATCGGGGCCGAAGAGATCAAGGGGCACGAGGAGATCCGCGAGGCCAGCGAGATCCTGCGTGCGAGGAACCTGCCGGAGCTCGACTATATCGGCTTCGTCGAGGGCGACGGCATCGGCAAGGGGCTGGCCGACGTCATTGTGACCGAAGGTTTCAGCGGCAACATCGCGCTCAAGGCCGCCGAGGGAACCGCGCGGCAGATGGCGGACTTACTCCGCAACGAGATGCGGCGGAGCTGGCTGTCGAAGCTCGGATATCTCTTTGCGCGCAGCGCCTTCCAGGCCCTGCGCGACAAGATGGACCCGAACAAGTCCAATGGCGGCGTGTTCCTGGGTTTGAACGGATTAGTGGTCAAGAGCCACGGCGGAACCAGCGCCGAAGGCTTTGCCTATGCGATCGATGTTGGCTATGAGATGGCTCACTACGATCTCCTGAACAAGATCAATCAGATGCTCAACCGCGAGGGCGGTGCACTCAATTCCGTGCAGGCCGCGCAGGAGGCTGTTTCGTGACTCAAATTCGTTCGGTCGTGCTTGGCTGCGGCTCCTATCTGCCGGAGCAGGTGGTGACCAACGCCCAATTGGCGGCGCGTATCGACACCTCCGACGAGTGGATCGTGCAGCGCACCGGCATTCGCGAGCGCCACATCGCGGCCGAGGGCGAGTTCACCTCGCATTTGGCGATCAAGGCGGCGCAGGCCGCGCTCACCGATGCCGGCATGGACGCGCAGTCGATCGACCTGATCGTGCTCGCGACCTCGACGCCGGACAACACCTTCCCGGCGACGGCCGTTGCCGTGCAGCACGGGCTCGGCATCACCCACGGCGCGGCCTTCGACCTCCAGGCGGTATGCTCCGGCTTCGTGTTCGCGCTCGCCACCGCCGACAATTTCCTGCGCACCGGCGCCTTCAAGCGCGCGCTGGTGATCGGCGCCGAGACCTTCTCGCGCATCCTCGACTGGAACGACCGCGGCACCTGCGTGCTGTTCGGCGACGGCGCCGGCGCGGTCGTGCTGGAGGCGCAGGAGCAGCCGGGCAAGGCCGCGACCGACCGCGGCATCGTCACCACGCATCTGCGCTCCGACGGCCGCCACAAGGCAAAGCTGTTCGTCGACGGCGGGCCGTCCTCGACCCAGACCGTCGGCCATCTGCGCATGGAGGGCCGCGAGGTCTTCAAGCACGCGGTCGGCATGATCACCGACGTCATCGTCGATGCCTTCCAGGCGACCGGGCTCAATGCCGAGACCATCGACTGGTTCGTGCCGCACCAGGCCAACAAGCGAATCATCGACGCTTCCGCCCACAAGCTCCACATCGCGCCGGAGAAGGTGGTGCTGACGGTGGACCGTCACGGCAACACCTCGGCCGCCTCGATTCCGCTGGCGCTGTCGGTGGCCCGCAAGGACGGCCGCATCAAGAAGGGCGACATGGTCCTGCTGGAGGCCATGGGAGGCGGCTTCACCTGGGGCTCCGCGCTCGTGCGCTGGTAGGGCCACAGTCGATAAAATTTTGCCGGAATCAGCGCCGATTATCGATGCGTGTGCATTGATGAGCGCTGTTGACCGCCGTATCGTAACCTCATAATTTCAGACAACAATTGTTCGCCGTGATGTGGGGCAGGGCGATGACCGATCAAAGTAAAACCGTAACGCGTGTCGATCTGTGCGAAGCCGTCTACCAGAAGGTAGGCCTGTCGCGCACGGAATCGTCCGCCTTCGTGGAACTCGTGCTGAAGGAGATCACCGACTGCCTGGAAAAGGGCGAGACGGTGAAACTGTCCTCGTTCGGGTCCTTCATGGTCCGCAAGAAGGGTCAGCGCATCGGCCGCAACCCGAAGACCGGCACCGAGGTGCCGATCTCGCCGCGCCGCGTCATGGTGTTCAAGCCGTCGGCGATCCTGAAGCAGCGGATCAACGGCCAGCACCGCGCCAACGGTGACGCCAGCAAGGCTCCACAAGAGGCGTAACGCCTCTCGCAAAGGATTTGGCATTTGGACAAGGCGCCGGATGCGTTCCGAACCATCAGCGAAGTAGCGCAGGAGCTCGACATTCCGCAGCACGTGCTGCGGTTCTGGGAGACCCGATTCTCCCAGATCAAGCCGATGAAGCGCAGCGGCGGCCGCCGCTATTACCGCCCCGACGACGTCGACCTGCTCAAGGGCATCCGCCGTCTGCTCTACGGGGAGGGCTACACCATCCGCGGGGTGCAGCGGATCCTGAAGGAGCACGGCGTCAAATCGGTGCAGGGCCTTGCCGACAGCGCCGCCGCGGTCTCGTTCGGCGCCATCGAGGACGCCATCGGTGCCAGCTTGATGGAGCCCGACGACGAGGAGGCGCCCATCAAGGGCGTCACCGACACCGACGATGACGACTACCAGGGTGATGAGGAGGAGGGCATCGACTTCCGCTTCACCGAGGTCGACGACGAGGAAATCCTCACCACCTTCCGCAAGGGCGGCACGGCTGCCGCGGCCCCGGCCGGCCCCAGCGCCATCGACCGGGAACGGTTAGGGCGCGTCCTCGCCGACCTCGTCGCCTGCCGCGAGATGCTGGATCAGGCACTGAAGGACGGCTAGGGGCGGGCTTCGCCGGCTTGCTGGCAGTTCCGGGGACTGTGGCCGGGACGGCAAAATGCTGCGGCCTCGCCTTGCGCATCGCGCCGATCCTAGCTAATGGAACGACGTTCGGAGCGTGGCGCAGCCCGGTTAGCGCACTAGTCTGGGAGACTAGGGGTCGGAGGTTCAAATCCTCTCGCTCCGACCAAATTCTTCAAATATTTCAATGGTCCCGTGGGCCGGCCGGTTATTAAAGAGCCGCCGCTTTACAGGCAGTTTACAATAATCGTTCTGGCGCTGTTCTTCAGTCGTGCATAGGGGAGCAGCATTTAGGACGCGTCCTAAAGAAACCCTTTGCCCATTAGGGCAACGCACTTAGAGAAATTCAACTAATCCGATAGCCAAAGCTCAAACTAGTCGGTTCAATATAACCGAGCAGGGTTGGGGTGGTGGTCAATGGTGCTCGCCGAGCCGAGCCTTCAGTTCTACTTAGAGCCTGAAGAGCCGATTGAAATTTCTGAGCTCACGGGGGCGCTGGCTGCAATTGCGCGGCAGTACCAAACGTATGCTGTTGAGAACGAGTTAGCCACTAAGAACTCAGAGGCGCGCCTTCTGGTGTCGGTTGTCAAACCCGGCAGTATCGACATCAACTTAGTACCCGACCTCGTCTCAACCGTGGCAATGGCCGGCCCCTTGCTGGCACCACTAATCGACAAGGTCGCTGATCGAAAGGTTCGGCAAGCATCTTAAGTCTCTGATCGACCTTTTTGCTAAGAAGCGAGAGGCGACAGCAGCCGACAATATCTCCATTAAAGACTGCGACGATGCAACGAACATAGTGAAACCGATCGCAAGTCACGGCGGATCGCAGACATTCAATGTGATCAACGGTCCGGTTCCCGTTCAATTGTTGACTGTCACAGCTCAGGAAGCGTCATCGATTATTGAAACCGCTGCGCTCGAAAAGACGCTACTTCAGAATCCGAAGGCGGAGGTTTTGCAGCGCGTACCTATGGTTTGGAAAAGGTTGGACAGAGACTCCGTGAAGTCGGAAGCCAAAAACAACTCCAGACCGTGCTTTGATAGAGGAAATAGATGAAAAGCCGCATGCAGTGTTTTTCACTGACGAGATGAGCCATCTAAAAAAGCAAATGATCGGGGACGAAGAAAATCCTTATCAAGCAATCTATTTTGTGGATGTTGTTGTATCGCGGTCATCGGGCAAAGTCGTCTCCTACCGCGTGATTGGCTATTACGGCAAGGAAGAGCTCGAGCCGCTACCTCCGGCATAGTTCGCGGGCGAAGAATCGGAAGAGAATATCAGGGACTTCTTCCAGCGTGTATTGCGACACTAAAACTCGAAGCGATAGCATGGGATGGAATCGCAACTGGGGGGACTATGCCACGTTCTTGGCGTTCATGGATGCTTGCTGCTGCCAGAGAATGGAATTTCACGCCGACGCCAAGACCGGCGCGATCACGTCCGAAAAGCTCGATGACTAGTCCGTGTACTCATTAAGCGGCTGGCCGCAGCTAATGTCCGCTTAAGCCCGAACAGCGGCGGAGAAGCAGCAATCTTCCAATGTCGCTGAAGGGCCAAAAGCGGTCCTTCGGTGCTCTGACCACATGGCGGGGTGAAAGCGGGCTAGGTAATCACCGCACGGAACAGACGCCATTCGTCAGGCACGCCTTTGAGAGTGTGACGGCCGCGCTCTTCAAACGTCAATCCGGAGCCTGCTACGAGGTCGCGAACCGTCTGTGAGACCAGAACTTCACCCGGCGCAGCTAGCGCCGCCACGCGCGCGCCAATATGCACGGCAATGCCAACGATATCGTGCGCGACGAATTCGCACTCACCGGTATGCAAACCGCAACGGACCTTCAGATCGAGCGAGCGCACCGCATCGCGGATTGCGCTGGCGCAGCGTACGGCGCGCGCAGGTCCGTCGAACGTGGCAAGGAAACCGTCGCCGGCGGTGTTGATTTCGCGCCCGCGATACTGGCCGAGCACGCCCCGCGCTTTGGCATAGAACGCGTCGAGCAGTACGTGCCAGGCGCCGTCGCCGAGCATGGCGGCGCGTTCCGTCGATCCCGCAATGTCGACAAACAGCACAGTCGCAAGCACTCTATCTGGCTGGGCTGCCTGCCGATGCCCCGTGACGAATTCTTCGACCTCATCAAGGATTGCGTCCTGACTGCCTACCCAGACCACATGGTCCTGACCACTGAGCTCAATCAGTTTGGCGGAAGGAATCATCTGCGCCATGTAGCGCGCATGCTTCACGTCGATGACGCGCTCATCGGTGCGATGCAAAATTAAGGTCGGTACACGCGTGACGGGGAGGATATTTCTGACATCAATTTCCCGGTTCATGCGCATGATCGCGGATGCCGCCCCTGGGCTTGCTGAGGCCCTGAAGTAGGCAGCAACTTGCTCAAGTGCCTGCGTATTGCCGGCAAGGCTGGGCGCCCACATCAGCAAACTCATTGCATCTGTCGTGCCCCAGTGGTGCTCAATGTCATCGAGGAAAGTGCTCCACTGCGCATCAGTCCATCCGAATGTGTAGTCAGGAGCCCACGCGCGTCGCGCATAAGTGCCACAAAGAACCAGAGCGGACGTGCGTTCGGGATACGTCGCGGCATAGAGCAGCGACATCGGACCGCCCTCGGATACGCCAAACAAGGTGGCCCGCTGGGAACCGACTTGGTCCAGCACCGCCTGTACATCGTGCATCCGCTGTTCAAGTGTGAAGATCTGGGAACCGCGATCAGACATTCCGGTGCCGCGCTTGTCGAAAATGATGACTCGCGCAAACGTTGCAAGCCTGCGGAAAAAATAGGCGCGGCCCGGCGATTGCCAAAGCGCTTCAACATTGGAGACAAAACCGGGGACGAACAGCAGGTCGCGTGGACCGTCGCCAATCACCTGATAGGCAATATGGACGTCATCACTTTTGACGTAGTGAGTGGTCGGGATGTCAGCCATGTTGGCCTACTGCGCGACAAACCACGCTGCGCGAGTGTCGTATCACATTCCGCGTCAGGCTAGTGGGACTTTTGACGGGCTTGACTGCCGCCTACCCGTAGGTACCGGCAAAAACTGGGGAAACCAGAGTGATGCCACGGCCGCGAAGGCCGCTTAGGGTCAGACGCTGCCATCACGCACCATGCCGAGGTTGGTCAGCTATGGGCCATAAGCAGACGAAGAAAGAGGCTGCCGTTGTTGCTTAACCGCGTCCACTATCGCTTCGGCCAGAGACCATCGGCCAAGACTTTGCAAACAAAGAACGCCGCTACGAGGTCGAGCGGGATGGTGAGCAGAGCAATTGGAAGCGAAGCTAGATAACCTTCACCGCAATTTCCGCCCGAACCACCTCCGTGGCAGGTAATGGTTGGAAGAAATGCGATGAGCGCGAACAGGCCGATCGGGGTGACAATAGTAAATGCCGCGATGATCGCGCCAGCGATGAGCCGTTTGAGAAACAGCATTATGTCTGGCAGCTTTAGTTGCTTAAGCTTATTTAGTGAAGCTCGTTGCACTTCTTCGGTCTGCGACCTTCGCCAGGCCAGGGTTGCGATTACGACGAACGCGATTCGAGGCGAGACGACCCCGATGAAGCTAATGATCGACACAACGGTTAAGTGCATCTACCTAGATTACCACCGCTCACCTTAACTGGTTGCAAACTTTGGTAGGCTCGATACCTAGGCGAGAGCTTACAACGAGGCGTTCCGTCACTGTTCTCAGGGTGCATAATTTCCGGGATCATATTGTCCGCAACGGGTCAAGCGCTGCCATCGCCGATCATGCCGCGATTGGTCAGCTGAGGGCCAGAAACGGAAAGTGGCACGTCGGCCCAGATATCATCGATAAGCCGCGCCCTATGGTGCCCGGTCAGGATGAACCGACTCCCTAGGTAAGGCTGCTCACCCCCAATCACGAAAGGGACCTTCGGGACGGCATTTAAGCTCCCAATGGGTGTTCTCGCTGACGTTTTCGTACTTCCAATCGATTTCGACGCTCTCGGTCAGCCGATCGATCCGGCCAGAGATGGTTGGCCTCCCATTCGCGTATTGGCTGCTGAACCCGACAAGCAAGGGAGTAATCTTCGTGATCGGTACGATCTTATCCTGGAACGACACTGTTTGATCGACGTCGTTCACAATGATGCTGAGATTGGAGAGGGGCGTAAATTCCAACTCTGCTCCGGGCTTACCCACCAACCTACTCGTTCCAGTGCAGCGTAAAGTTATTTTCGAGCTTTGCTGCTGCGCACCGACGGACTGCATCGATGCAAGCAACAGGAACACGCACACTAGTCTCATCGACGACAAGCCTCGTTGCTATGTCAGATGCTGTCTTCATGGGCTGGGATCATAGCTGCCGAGAACTGCCAGCGCAAAGGTCCGCTTTGGGTCACAAGCGGCCCTCAGCGAGCATCCCCGTGAAGGTCCGCTAAGGGCCAACAGCCGACATCGCGCCGGTGTCGGAATGACGAAAGAGGCCACCCGATTGAGGTGGCCTCTTTTTATGCTTCGGCGCTTCGTTTTTACTTCTTGCGCGGATCGTCGGCTGGATCGATGAACACAATGCCCCCCGGCCCGGTGAATACAATTTGGACCATCGTTTCTTCGTTTGTCGTCCATACATAGTGGGGGTGCTTCGCCGGCAGCGTGAAGACGGAGCCCGGCTTCAATATCTCGCCTTTCGAGGGATCAAACTTTTCCCCCATGGCGTTCCCAAAGCTGCCACTCATCACGGTGACGACCTCGGCATAGGGATGAGTATGCGGCGGAACTTTATAATTCGGCGGGAATTTGACCCGCTGGACGATCGTCTCGGCCTTTGTTAGGTCACCGATCAAGAGGGCGGTTTGCGCGCCCCTGAAGACCGGATGCTCTATCCACGTCAACCCATCGGGCTTGACCACCTTCATCGCATCTTGAGCCATCGCAGAACTTGCCAACGCGATCAAAATGGCACCGGCAAAGGACTTGTTCATCCAAACCTCCTCCCAAATATTGCGGAGCTGGAAGGTCCAACAGGATACTACAAAAATACTCAGACTGAACCGCTTAAATTCATTTTCGGAAGGGCTTGAATCGCCCATGGCAAACCAAGTCCGAATTGGGTCATGAGCAGCCGTCAGGCGAACGATCATGTGACGTTCGGTCCTCTCCAGACAGCTGACATGACAGCGGCTTTCCCGTGTTCAGATCGGGACCACTACCGCATCAAACGGAAGGGCTATTGAGGGCGTCCATCACCCGCGACATCGCGGGATGCGTCCGGTTCTTGACCTTGATCCAGTCCTTGGAGCGACCGCTGCTATAGCGCCGATCGCGACGCTTGGAGACCAGCCCCCGCGCAGCAAGCGCGCCAGGTTGCTCTTGCGCAGCGAGAGGGGCAGATCTTCGCCGCCGCGCACAAGGATATCGAAGGCGTAAAGCTGCACCTCGTCATCATGCCGACGCGAATGCAGGGCGTTGAAGTCGGAGACGCCGTCGACGCCGAGCACCACGGCCTCTCCGTCGACGACGAAGTGCCGCTCGCGGTTCTTCAGCGCGGCCTGGACGATCCAGGGGTAGCGCTTGGTCCAATCCGTACCGTTGCGAGAGAGGAGGCGCACCCGCTCGTTCTGCCGAATGACCAGCATTCGGTAGCCGTCGTACTTTACCTCGTGGATCCAGTCAGGCCCTGAAGGGACGTGCTTGGCGGCGGTAGCCAAGCAGAGCTCGTACGTCATACGCATGGACCGAAAATAAGACTTCCCGCTCAATTTGCGAGATCGGGAACAAGTGGCAATCGGGCGAATTGTCTCTCTGCTCCGGCCATCCTAAGCCCCCCTGAAGCCGGAGCAGACCCCAATGGCCTCAGCTGCCGCCCCAGCTGAGGCCGCCCTTTTGAGGCCGCTCCGGTATCGCGCTAGCGTGGGCCTCGGTCGGTTGCAGAAAGTGGCTTCTCCGCGGCCGAAGAAGTAAGCGAGCGTAGGATTTGTTCGGCTTGCTCCTTTGTCAAATTGGCTGCCCAGGCGGTCCCTATCAGTGTCGGGCCCTTGCGTACTCGATCGTAAACCATCCAACCCTTGCCGCCCATTCGAACGAAATATCGGCTCTGCGCCGGAATGTTATCAGTCAATGCAGCATGCTCCCAACCAATATGCCCAGCAAGCTAAGGGAGGGCATTCACCTTTGTACCTTCATTCGCAAATGTGAATCTCGTCGGGAGAAAGTGGCAGTGTCTCGTTTTTGTCGCTAACCTTGTGCGATACGTGAGTCGGGGGGATTCATGGATCGGAAGCCTCTTGAGAGCATGTCTCTCGAAGAGCTGTGGCGACTCCACACCGTCGTCAATGATGTTTTGGCGGAGAAGCTTGCGGCGAAGAAGCAAGAGCTAGAACGACGACTGGAGCTGCTCAACCGAGAAGGCAAAGCTCCCCATTAAGGCGGTCGCAATCGGCTCGCCGTTTCACGCTGGCGGACCTAGCCGGCTGGGAGAGTCATTGCCGGCGCGAACCGTTCTGAGAATGTTGCGGCCTTTGCATCCCTCGCGGCAGAAAGGGCAGCGGAAATAAACGTGGAACATCCGATGGTCGCCAGCGCCAGGAGAGCCGTACCGAGGGGCCTGCAAGCGGGCTACAATTGGCAGCCGGGTGGCAAATGGCTCGTCGGCGTTGAAGGTGACTTGAGCGCATCCAGCTTGCGCGGAAGCGGTCGCGAAACAACGCCGATTCTGCCCCCAGCTTTCGCGCAGACCATCTCGGCCGAGCAAAAGATTGACTGGTGGGGGAGCATTCGTGGGCGTCTGGGGGCGCTGGTCACGCCCAGCGTTCTTCTGTATGGGACCGGCGGCTTTGCTTTTGGTCGAGTGGCGACATTCGACGACTACATCGCGAACGGACCGGGTGGCGCTTTCAGTGTCTCCGTCGCCGGCACTTCATTCAGCTGTACGATCGGATCGACTTGCTTTACGGGCACCGATTCCCGCATTCAGGCTGGCTGGACGGTGGGTGGAGGCGGCGAATGGCGCTTTGCGCCTCGCTGGAGCTTCAAGGCCGAATATCTCTACGTCGACCTCGGCAAATCGGCAGTGACGGCCACCGCACTCGCAACGGGCATTGGCCCGACCCTGTCCAAATACACGGCGAATTTCGGCCGGGCGGATTTCCACGTGGCGCGAGTGGGCGTGAACTATCACTTTTGAGCCTGGATCAGATCTCTCTAAGGGCCGCCTACCTCAAATACCCCACCACCATCCGCGTCGTCTCGTCGACCAGCGTCCGCACCATCTTCTCCGACAGGATTTCGGGTCCGTTCAGCACCGTGTTGTGCGCGACCGCCTCGATCGAACTGACGCAGACGAAGGTTGCGACGTCGAGGTCGATCTTGCGCATCTCCTTGCGGCGGCTTTCGAGATAGGTGCGCACGAGGTCATGGACCTCGCGGTTGAAGGCTTCGACGTCTTTGAGCTGGCCGGTGCGGGGGATCTGCTCGGCGAGCACCCGGTGCAGTTTCGGGTCGATGCGGTGGGCTTCGATTGCGACGGTGACCAGCTTTCGCACCGCCTTGTCGATCGGTAGGTCGGCGACTTCCGCGAGCGCGGTGCGGACAATGCCCATGATCTCCTCGTTGTGACGGTCGATCACGGCGGCGACGAGCGCTTCCTTGCTCGGAAAATACTGGTAGAGCGAGCCGACGCTGACGCCGGCGATCTCGGCGATGCGGTTGGTGCTGGCCTTCTCGAAACCTTCGCGGACCAGAATGCGAGCAGTCGCCTCGACCAGCGCGTCGACGGTGGCGCGTGATCGCGCCTGCAAAGCGTTTTTCCGGGGTTTTGTCGGTGGCGTGCGCGCCATGGGCTTTGCGATCCGAATGCGAGTAGGAAAAGCGAGCGAATGCTCGCATTATACGCGCATATGGCGACCTGTCGGCAAGCCTCTTCGTCGCCATATGGATGCCCAGCCAGGCGCAGAACTGACCATGAGCGTCGCAAGGATCGTGTCGGCCCTGCAGTTTTGTCCAGATCTTTGCGCGCCTCGGAGTCGCGAACCCGGGCCGAGCCTGCAGAGCCGCGGCTTCAACGCGCTGCTCGCCCTGCTGCCCTACAAGCAGCAGCTGGCATCAGCCGAAGCGGTGCAGGCGCATGTGCAGAAGCTCGCATTGCAACCGGCTTCGTTCGAGCCGCCGAACCTGGGGCGTGACGTCGAGGTGACACTGACGAAGATGGGCGGCTGGCCGGTCTATTACACCGCGCCGGCGTCGGGACATGAGGGCTGCAACTTCGTGATGTTCCTGCATGGCGGCGGCTACATCAACGAGATCGTGCCGGCGCATTGGCGCCTCATAGGCCAGATGACGCGCAAGGCGAACGTCGTGTGCGTCGTGCCGATCTATCCGCTGGCGCCGCGCGCCACCGCGAAGGATGTCGTGCCGGCGACGGCCGAGCTGTTGCGCATGCTGCTGGAAGACGCCGGGTCTGCGAAGGTCACGGTAGCAGGCAACTCGGCCGGCGCAGGGCTCGCACTCGCGGCGTGCCAATGGCTGCGCGATCGCGGGCATCGGCAGCCGGACCAGATGATGCTGATCTCGCCCGCGGCCGATGCCTCGGTCAGCCGTCCGGAGCAGATCGAGATCGCAAAGCGCGATCCGATCCAGGACATTCCGGGCATCGTCGAGGCCGGGCGACTCTACGCCGGCGAGCTCGATATCGGCCATCCCTTCGTCAGTCCGCTCAACGGTGCCTTCCGTGCACTGGCGCCGATGACGATCTTCGCAGGGACGCGCGATCTGCTTTACCCCGACAGCGTCGATCTCGCCGAGCGGGCGAGGGCGGTGGGCGTGCCGGTCGAGCTGCATCTGCTGCGTGACCAGCCGCACAATTACGCGCTGATGCCGACCCCGGAGGGGCGCAAGGCGCGGACGCTCATCATGCGCGCGGTGGCGTGATGGGAGAAGCGTGTGACCGTGGTCACAGGGCGCGCCGCCTCGCTGGGGCTTGGCGCTGGCAGTGCCCGCGAAGGGACAAGCGGCCCCCGGGCGTTTCCTCGTATCCGTCGTCTTCGGATCAGTAGTTTTGCGGGGCCTTAGGCGTGGCCCTTGATCTCGTAATGGCCGGGCACGCATTTGTACCGATCCAGGCGCCAATTGGCGCGATAGATCGGATGCTCGCCCATCCATTTCGCCAAAGGCGCCTGTGCGCCGATTGCACATTGCATCATCGACATCTCGGGCGTCATGTTGCTGTCGGTCACGATTTCCTCGATGCAACTGCCTGAGCTGGCTGCACTCAGCCGGCAGAGCACGGCAACGACGGTCACGAACATTCCTGTCACCTCATCGGTAGTTTCAGACCACGAAGAGGATGCAAGCGGAGTGCCAGAGCCTGTGACACGCAAACAACACGCTGGCCTGGCCGACTCGACCCAGCGTCCGGAGTCCATTTGACGATTCGGATTGTAAAAAAATTACCCATCAACCGAAGCCGGACAAATACGGGAACCGGGCACTTTTGCCCCAACTGTGGCAGCAGCGCCGCGGACGCTCCCGCGCAACGGCCGGGCTATCGCGTGTGCTTCCGGCGACGATTGAGCAGCGCCTCGTCCTTCGAGACGACCGCGTCGCGGTCTCCTCTCATCTGCAACGACAGCGTGGCGACTGCAGGCCAATAGTCCGCACGCCGAAATAATTGATGCCGAAGATTGCTTCGCCGATCCGCTTTCATTTGCGGATGCGGCGCTGCTACATTTCGTGCGCGCGTCCGGCAGCGGCGCTGTGAAGAAACATACCGACAAGGGAGGGGCCGAAAGTCCCATGAAGGATTTCGCAGGAAAGATCGCGGTCATCACCGGCGGCGGCACGGGAATGGGGCGCGAGCTCGCGCGGCAACTCGTTGCCGAGGGCTGCAATGTCGCGATGTGCGACGTCTCGCAAGCCGCAATGGCGGAGACCAAGCGGCTCTGCGAGATCGAGAAGCTGCCGCAAGGCCTGCGCGTCACGACGCATGTCGCCGACGTCTCGATCGAGGATCACCTGAAGCGTTTTCGCGACGAGCTCGCCGAGCAACAGAAGACCGACAGGATCCATCTGCTGTTCAACAACGCCGGCATCGGCGGTGGCGGCAGCCTGTTCACCAACACGCGCGAGCAGTGGGAGCGCACCTTCAACATCTGCTGGGGCGGCGTCTATCTCGGCGTGCGCACCTTCCTGCCGATGCTGGTCGCGGCGGACGAGGCCCACATCGTCAACACCGCGAGCGTCAACGGCTTCTGGGCCTCGATCGGCATGGGCCAGGCGCACACCGCCTACAGCTCGGCCAAGTTCGCGGTGAAGGGATTTACCGAAGCACTGATCAACGACCTCCGACTGCACGCCCCGCACGTCAAATGCTCGGTGGTGATGCCCGGTCACATCGGCACCTCGATCGTCTCCAATTCGCGCAAGGTGCAGAGCGCCGACGGGTCGGAGCGGCTCAACGCGGACGAGGTCGCGCTGACCCGCAAGCGCATGGTCGCGGCCGGCGTGCCGGATGCCGACAAGATGTCGGACGAGGACATCCAGGCGGCGTTCGCCGAGCGCGCCCGCAGCTTCCTGGAGGATGCGCCGACGACGGCGGCACAGGCCGCGAAGATCATTCTCGACGGGGTCAAGGCGGAGCGATGGCGCATCCTCGTCGGCGAGGACGCCAAGGGTCTCGACGAACGCGTGCGCGCTACGCCGGAGCAGGCCTATGACCGCGCCTTCTACGATAGCTTTACGCAGGAGGTCGGCTGGCGGCTCGGTTGAGATCGCCTCGAAAGGCGCGCGGATATAGGTATGATAATCATCATGGCAAGAGGTGCGCAGGTAATTGTACGTGCCACCTCCTGCCAATGTTCATACCCTCATGACGAATTGGAATGTCACGCATGCGAGGGGGCCGTTTCGTTCAAGCGATGGTGATCTCGAACGGCTATCATTCGGTGCACGGCTGCTTGGTCGGTAAACTGAAATAGTTTAGTCAATCAGGGATAACGCGATGATAGAGCGTAGCTCCGATGATTCCCGCATGCCTCTCCGACGACTGGATCCTTTGCCCGGAGCGGGAGGACATCTCCGCTGAATTTACGCGGCTCTTGACCGCGGCCCAGGAGGGCGGCGCCACGATCGCCGAATGCCTGATGATCGCGCGGCAGCTGAAGCGCGGTGACGACCGGTCCTGGCATCGCGAGTGGAAGAAGCTCGCGCAGGCCAATCGGCAGCGCGCCGAGGCCGCGTTCGCGGAGGGCCACATGGCGAGCGCGCAGCGCAACTGGCTGCGCGCCATGAACTACTACGGTGCGGCGGCGATGCCGCTCGACCCGGCCGACGAGCGCCGCTGGGTCGCGGTGCTCGCGATGCAGGAATGTGCCCGCCGCTACCTCGCGGCGCGCGGCCCGGCCGGCGAAGTCGTGACGATCCCCTGGCTCGACGGACATGCGCTGCAGGGCTATTTCCTTCCCGCGCCGTCGGAAAGCGGACGGGCTCCGACCGTGATCTGCATCGGCGAGCCCGGCCATCGCAAGGAGGAATTCCTGTTCAAGCTCGTGCCGCATGCGCGCGAGCGTGGATTCTCGATGCTGGCGCTCGACCTGTTCGGCGACCAGCGCGACGACTATCTCGACGCGCTGTTGCGGCGCCGGGATCTCGAGAGCGCGATTCCCGGCGTCATGGACTATCTGGAGACGCGCGGCGACATCGATTTCGCCCGGGTCGGGATCATCGCCGACGGCTGGGGCTCGTCCTTCGTGGCGCGCGCGGTGTTGCAGGAGCCGCGGCTTGCCGCCGCCGTCTGCGACGGCGGCCTGTGGGACCTGCACGAGCGGGCCTTCTTTGCCAGCCGATTTGCGATGAGCGACGTCAGCATCGTGCCGGTGCCGCATGCGCCGCTGATGGCCTCCAGCGCCGACTGTCCGGTGCTGATCACGCTCGGCGAGGACGGCTGGCTCAAGGCCGACCGGGCGCGTCAGATCGTCGAGAGCTCCCGGCTCGCCACCTCGGATGTCATGCTGAAGGTGTTCACCGCGGCCGAAACCGGCGCGGCGCAGGCCCATGCAGACAATCCGAGCCTTGCCAACGAATACATCTTCGACTGGCTCGAATCGCGGCTCGGCACCGCCGCGCGGCGGATCTGAGCGCGGGGCCCTAGGACCCTAGAAGTCAAGCGAGATCCGGACGCAGGCTTTCTGAAGGCGGTTCTTCAACGTCGCGAGCTTGCCGGTGAATTCCGTCAATTCGTTCTCGTCGAACTCCTGGAAGACGAACTCGCGGATCGTCTTGTACTGCTCATTGAGGCTTGCGATGTGCTTCTGGGTCTTGTCGGTCAGGGACAGCCGGACCACCCTGGCGTCGGTCGGCGAGGGGCGACGGCGCAGCAGGCCCTTCTTTTCGAGCAGCTTGGACTGGGTGGTGACGAAGGACGGATCGACGTGGAGGAGCTTGGAGACGACGTTGACCGGGATGCCGTCGTCCTTGTCGAGATCGGAGATGGCCATCAGGATCAGCCATTGCGGGCCGCTGATGCCGAGCGTCTTCGCCCAGAACTGACGCAGCTCCTCCAGATACATGTTGATCGACGATATCTCCCAGGTGAAGCGCCTGATGATATCCAGATTGCCGATCGAGCGCAGGCGCGCTCCTTCTTTCCTCGTCGCGGACACAGCGTCACTCCCGTGAACCGATTGTTCAGGCCGGTGTTCGTGGAGGGCCATAGTCCACGCAAGCCTGCTCTGACGCAAGTGCAGGGCAGGGTAATTTCGTCACTAAAACTACAAAGATGATCAGGTCAGCGATTGGCCCGGCCCCGGTGTTGCGCGCGGGGCACAGGCTTAGCGAAAACCGGAAAGCTGACTTAATAAAGTATTTTGATTAGTGAACGACGCAGGCATATTGGTCCGTGACGGTGGGGGGTTCTCGATCGTCCCGTTGCAGGTGGTTCGCTCACGTTGCTCGCGTCGAAAGCGGGTGTGTCCGAAAGCGGCCGAGCGGATTGATGGAGACGGGGATCTTGGGGGGCCTCACGGTCCGGTCTCCGTAAAATGAGCAACTTGGAGGTTTTTGAGATGAAAGTGGTGAAGAGCCTTTTGCTCGGCACTGCGGCGGGTCTGATCGCCGTCGCTGGAGCCCAGGCGGCCGATCTTCCGGTCAAGGCCAAGGCAGTCGAGTACGTCAAGATCTGCACGCTGTACGGCGCGGGTTTCTACTACATCCCGGGCAGCGACACCTGCATCAAGCTCGGCGGCTATGTGCGTGCCGAAGTGGCGCTCAACGCCGGCGGCAATTACAGCGCCCAGTACAACGGCGTGTTCGCGGCCAACAACCGCCTCACCAACTACTACTCGATGCGCGCTCGTGAAGATCTCAACATCGACACGCGCACCGCGACCGAGTACGGCGTGGTCCGCACCTATTTCGACGCGGTCTTCACTTGGACGACCGGCAGCTATGGCGGGACCGGTTCGGGCACGGGTGCGACCCAGTACAGCGGCACGATCGGCCTCAACGCGGCCGGCACCGGCCTCACCGGCTCGAGCGGCGGCAACATCAACGGCACCGACGGCAATCTTTCCGGCGGCGCGCTCGGCGTCTACTACGCCTTCGTCCAGTTCGCCGGCTTCACCATGGGTAAGGCTGTGTCGCAGTTCGACGCGCCCTGGATCAACTATCCCGGCAACAATTTCGACCAGCTCGTCGGCGGCAGCGGCACCACCAACGGCGTGACCCAGTTCACCTACACCGCCGATTTCGGCCAGGGTGTGACGGCCGCGTTCTCGGCGCAGGACCAGACGCAGGTTTTCCAGACCAACATCTGGAACACCGCGGGCATGTCCACCACCGGCGTTCTCGGCGGTGCCTACGGCTCCAACGACCTCGGCGGCACCCGCTCGCCCGACCTCGTCGCCATGGTTCGCGTCGACCAGGCCTGGGGCCTGTTCCAGGCGTCGGTCGCCGCGCACGACAACCATGTCGCCTATTACGGTGCGACCGAAGCCACCGGTCATCCCGAAGACAAATGGGGCTGGGCCGTTCAGCTCGCGTTGGGCATCAAGAACATCCCGACCGGCGCCGGCGACGTGATCAACATCTCGGGCGTCTACACCGAAGGCGCCAGCCGCTACAACTTCCAGGAGCTGGCCGCGACCAGCTACTCGATGTTCGGCAGCTCGAATGCCGCCTATCAGAGCATCGGCTTCGCCGGCGTGTCCGACGCGGTGTTCGGACCGGGCGGCCAGCTCGAGCTGACCAAGACCTACGGCTTCCGGGGTGCCTTCACCCACAACTGGAGCCCGTACTGGAACACGGCGCTGTACGGCGCGTGGGCTGCGGTCAACTACAGCGGCACGGCGAAGAGCATGATCTGCGGCAGCGCGGCGTTCGCCACCCTGACCGGCTCCTGCAACCCGGACTTCAACATCGGCCAGGTCGGTGTCATCACACGCTGGACGCCGGTGAAGAACCTGACCTTCTCGGCTGACTTCACCTACAGCCATCTCGACCAGAAGTACTCGGGCGTGATCACGACCGGAGCACTGACGGGCGTCGCCAAGCCGGCGGCGACCTACGAGCTGAAGGACCAGGACACCTACAGCATGCTGCTGCGCGCCCAGCGCAACTGGTAAGCTTGACGTCCCTCGATGCGACAGGGCCCCGGCGGGAGACCGCCGGGGCTTTTTATTTGCGGAGATCTTCGCAATCCGACCGTCCGTGCGGCGGACGAAGACGAGCTATGCGATTCAATCGCCTCAGATTTATTTACTTACATGAGTTACTAAGCTATATATCTCCAAGCCAAATACGAAAGTTGCGGCTCTTAGCTTCACGCTAAGCCTCCAGAAACCTCCGGCGATGCCCCGCCGGAGGTTTTTCGTTTTTGGGAGGCACAGCGTTTTCGAGCAAAGTGGATACCGGTTCGCGTCAAGAAAACGCGTCAAGCAGATGCTAACTGCGCATCACGCGGGCGCGTCCGTTCGGTCGGTAGGCGAGGCGGCTGTGGCCGGCGCAATAGGGCTGAGCGTCGGGCGCGGCATTGCCGCAGAAGCAGAAATCCTCGGCGCCCGGCGTCGAGATCGGCCAACGGCAGCGGTTCTCGGCCAGCTCCATCAGCGAGCAGCGATTGGCGTCGTCGATTGGACCTGTGGCCACGGGTGCGTCGGTGTCGCCATAGATCGTGGCGAGCATCTCATATTGCAGCCGCGGCACGGCTCTCGGCGCCCGCGCCGGCCGGTCCTGAACCTTGCGCTCGTCGATGGTGCGGCCGCGCGTGAGATTGAGGCGGGACAGCTTGCCGATCACCGCGTTGCGGCTGACGCCGATATCGGCGGCGATCTCGCGGCAGGAGAGGCCGGCCTCGAAATGCCGCTTCAGAAGTTCGATGCGATCGTCGGTCCAGGTGGGTGAAAGAACAGGCATGTGTCACGGTCCCAGGTTGCAGATGTAGCCATCCGCCTTCCGAGATCCGTCCGCCTCACGTTCGGCGCGCGCTCACGTCCTGCCATTGTCGCGAATCGACAAAAGCCCGTCCTTGATGGCGAGACGGATGCCTTCCTCGATCAGGGTACGTGCGACGCCGGGAACGCTGGTGCCGTGGGTGCCCTGTCTCACCAGCTTCTCCAAATAGGTGATGGTCGAGAGCGCCAAGGTTACGGGAATACGGTCAGTCTCGGCTTTTTCGGTGGCCATGGCCCGAACGCTAGCCTCTTACTCGGGTACATAAAAGTAACGATTAAGACTCTATTTAGGTTCGGGGGTGGAAGTCAAATGCGGGCTGAGCTTGATGCTCAGCATGTTGGAATCGCACGGGAAATTAGACGCGACGAGGCGCGCCGCGCGAGAGTCCCGGCGGCGGCGTGGCGTCGACAGGTCGGGAGGAGCGGGCCGGCTCAGCCGTGCACGATCGCCTTTTCGATCATGCAATGGATGCCCTTGGCGCCGTTGACGGTCTGGGTTACGCGCAGATCGGCCGCCAGGCTGCACAGCGTGTAGGCATCCTCGCGCGACAGGTTTCGCGTCTCGCCGAGCAGCGCGATCATGTCCCGCAGCGCGCGCACGACGCACTGGTCGAGGTCGGGATCCATCGCCATGGTCATGTAGTGGGTCGCCGTCTCGGCGCGGGGATAGTCGAACTTCAGGTCCTTGCGCAGCGTCAGGCGGAAGCGGCCCTGCAGCGCGGTCTCGATCGCGGTGACGCAGACCTCGCCGTCGCCCTGCACGCCGTGGCCGTCGCCGCAGGAGAACATCGCCCCCGGCACGAACACCGGTAGATAGAGCGTCGCGCCGGCGCCGAGCTCCTTGTTGTCGAGATTGCCGCCCATGGCGCGCGGGATCAGCGAGGAGATGCGGCCCCAGCTAGGGGGCGGCGACACGCCCATCACGCCGAAGAACGGCTTCAGCGGCAGATCGAGGCCCCACGGCATGCGGCCGACCATCCGCGCCCGGTCGAGCGGGATGTTGAGGATGCGGGTCTCGTGGAAATCGTCGGGGAGAGTGCCGGACAGCGGCTTGATCATGTTCCAGCCCCAATCCTGCCGGAGCTGGACATCGAGGATCTCGACCGCGAGCACGTCGCCGGGCTGGGCGCCTTCGACCGCGATCGGGCCGGTGAGAATGTGGCCGGGCAGCATGCGCTCGTTATTGGCATGAACCTCGAACATCTCCGGCGGAATGTGAAACTTGTCGCGATCGGGCAGCATGTCGGCGCCGCCGCTGATGGTGTCGACCGTCACCTCGTCGCCGCTTTTGATCGTCAGCACGGGCTTGAGCGCGGCTTCGAAGAAGCCCCAATGGCAGGTCTTGGGGCTGGAATGCAGGTGGTGATGGGTCATTTGCCGCGTCCGGTCGCTTTCATCAGGCCGGGCTTGACCCGGCGATCGATCCTCTTTCAAGAAGATTTCTGAAGATCGCCGGGCAGGTCAAGCCCCGCGGACCGGCCAGTTCATTCCAGCGAGGCTCCCCTGTTTTTCGTGCTTTCCAAGACGCTTGGCACCGCGCTGCTGCCGATCAACTTCATGGTCGAGCTCGGTATCCTGTCGCTGGTGCTGATGGCGACGCGCTTTGCCGCGCTCGGCCGCAAGCTTGCGGTGACAACGCTGGTGCTGCTGGCGCTGGCGGCGTTCTCGCCGCTCGGCAATCTCCTGATCTATCCGCTGGAGTCGCGCTTTCCGGCGTGGGACCCCTCGCGCGGCGCGCCCGACGGCATCATCGTGCTCGGCGGCTCGGTCGACACCGATTTGTCGGCGGCGCATCGCACGCCCGTGGTCGCGCACGCCGCCGATCGTCTGTTTGCACCGGCCGAGCTCGCGCGCCGCTATCCGAATGCGCGCATCGTCTTTACCGGGGGGACCGCGAACCTGGTCGCGACCGACGCGCGGGAGGCCGACTACTCCGCGCCGATCATGGAAAATCTCGGCATACCGAAGCAGCGCCTCATCCTGGAGCGCAGCTCCCGCAACACCTGGGAGAATGCGATCTTCACGAAAGAGCTGGTTGCGCCGAAGCCGGGCGAGCGCTGGCTTCTGGTGACATCGGCCTTCCACATGCCGCGCTCGATGGGGATCTTCCGCAAGGCCGGATTTGACGTCGAGGCCTATCCCGTGGACTGGCGGATGGGCGGCCGTGGCGATCTGTTCTCCTTCACCAATATGGGCGCGGACGGGCTGGGCCGAACCGAAGTTGCTGTGCGCGAGTGGATCGGCCTGGTGGCCTACCGTCTGATGGGCAGGACCGGCGAGTTGCTTCCGGGACCGGGCAAGGACTAGAACGAGAACCGTAAAACAAGAACAGACGGCGCACGATCGCCGGGCCGGAGGAAGCCATGCAACAGCAGAGTGCAGACAGCATCGATCTTGGCGGCCTCGTCGCCGATCTCAACAGCCTGCTGCGGCTGAAGACGAATGTGATCGGCATGAAGCTGTTCGCCCGCGCCGCAGACATGGAGGCGATCCCGAAAATCCGGCGGCCGAATGCGATCCACACCACCGACCAGATCGTCAGCATGGCCGCACGGCTCGGCTGGACCGTCGGCATCACCGCTGTCGACCTTGTCGGCGCACCGTGCCGCGCGGTGATCGGCCTTGCGCCGCAGGACGACAAATGGCTCGCCGGCGAGAACTATGTCGGGGTCTGGCACGGCACCGCGGAGGACGCGCGCAAGCGCCAGGAGGCGCTGGACGTGGTTCCGTTCGGACACTATGAGGCGCTTGCCGTCAGTCCGCTCGCCAGCGGCCGGCTCGATCCGCCCGACATCTGCCTCGTCTATGCGACCCCCGGTCAGATGATCATCCTGATCAACGGGCTGCAATATACCGGCTACAAGAAGTTCGAATGGGGCGTCGTCGGCGAGACGGCTTGCGCGGATTCCTGGGGCCGGGCGCTCAAGACCGGGGAGCCCAGCCTGTCCTTGCCATGCTATGCCGAACGGCGCTATGGCGGCGTGCCGGACGAGGAGATGCTGATGGCCTTGAAGCCTTCGCATCTCGCCAAGGCAATTGAAGGCATGAAGGCGCTGGCCAAGAACGGCCTGCGCTATCCGATCCCGCCCTATGGCATTCAAAGCGACGTCCGCGCCGGTATGGGCGTAAGTTACGCGAAAAAGTAAAGGCCAGTCATGAGCTCTGCGAAATTCGACATCGTCGTCTACGGTGCGACCGGTTTCACCGGCCAGCTCGTCGCCGAGTATCTGGCGGCGAATTACAAGGACGACAAGGCGCTGAAGTGGGCGATGGCAGGCCGTAGCCTCGACAAGCTCAAATCGGTGCGCGACGCGATCGGTGCGCCCGCGGATACGCCGCTGATCGTGGCGGATGCATCGGACGCGGCCTCGCTGAAGGCGATGGTGGCGCAGACCAGATCGGTGATCACGACGGTCGGTCCGTACCAATTCTATGGCGAGGACCTGCTCGCGGCCTGCATCGCCGCGGGCACAGACTATTTCGATCTCTGCGGCGAGCCGGTCTGGATGCGGCAGATGATCGACAAGTACGATGCGGCGGCCAAGGCGAGCGGCGCGCGCATCGTGTTTTCCTGCGGCTATGATTCCGTGCCGTTCGAGCTCGGCACGTTCTTCGTGCAGGAAGAGGCCAGGCGCGTGTTCGGTGCGCCGGCTGCGCGCGTCAAGGGCCGCGTGCGCGACATGCGCGGCACCCTGTCGGGCGGCACCGCGGCGAGCGCGAAAGCGACCTTCGATGCCGTCGCCAAGGATCTCAGCCTCGTCGCCATTCTCAACGACCATTTTGCGTTGACCCCCGGATTTACCGGTCCGAAGCAGCCGAAAGGCAACAGAGCGGCCTACGAGGAGGATCTGCAATCCTGGGCCGCGCCGTTCATGATGGCACTGATCAACACGCGCAACGTCCATCGGTCCAATATGCTGATGGGCTTTCCCTACGGCCAGGACTTCGTCTACGACGAGATGGTTCTGACCGGTCCCGGCGAGAAGGGCGAGGCCAACGCCAAGCGCGTGATGGCGGTCAATGCCGAGAAGACCGGCCCGAACGCGCCGAAGCCGGGCGAGGGGCCGTCGAAGGAAGAGCGCGAGAACGGACTCTTCAATTTGCTTTATGTCGCGATCGCGCCGGACGGCCGCCAGGTCCGCGCCGGCGTCACCGGCGACCGCGATCCCGGCTACGGCTCGACCTCGAAGATGATTTCCGAATGCGCGATCTGCCTGCTCCGCGACGCCTCGGACGTTCCGGCCGGGTTCTGGACCCCGGGCGCAGCGATGCAGCACAAGCTGATCAAGCGGCTGCAGGACAATGCGGGGCTGACGTTCACCGTTGAGAGCTAGCTCGGTGCCGTAGGGTGGGCAAAGGCGCAACGCGCCGTGCCCACCATTGTCCCGATTGGAGAGAGATGGTGGGCACGCTGCGCTTTGCCCACCCTACGGCAGCATTGGTGCCGCTAGACCGCCCTTGCATCATACGCGTACATGAACTCCATACTCTTCGATCCCAGCGGCAACAGCCATTTCAGCATCTGATTTCGCACCCACGCGCCGGTGGCGCTGAACTCGCGCTTGCTGTTGCCGTTGCGGCGCGCCATGGCGACGATCTTCTCAGTGCGCGGGCGGCGCTCCGCCTCGAATGCCCTAAAGGTGGCGCCGAGCTCCTGGCCCTCCTGCATCAGGCGGGCAAGCCGCATCGCGTCCTCGAGCGCCAGCGAGGCGCCCTGGCCGGCGTGAGGGCTGGTCGCGTGCGCGGCATCGCCGATCAGCAGCGAGCGCTTGCGCGACCAGGTCGGCAGGGTCGCGACGTCGAGCGTGTCGGTGACGACGATGTTCTCGGCGGCCTCGATGATATCAGGAATCGGGTCGTGCCAGCCGCGGTGGAAGCCGCGCAGATGCTGCTTCAGCGTCGTCGGGTCGAGGGCGCGAAACATCGCGGCGTCCATGCCGTGCGCGGGCTGCGTGCTCCACCACATCACGCCGTCCGTGGGATCTGGGCTGCAATACCCATAACCGAAGAAGCCGCTCTGGCCGAACGTGGTCTCGACGTGCCGGCCGATCGGCCTGCCGTCGAGGACGGCGTGCGGCACGAAGCCGCCGAAGCCGATCAGTCCGGTGTTGAAGGGCTGCGGTCCGTCCGGCACCACCTGTCGACGGGCGATCGAGTGCACGCCGTCGGCGCCGATCAGGAAGTCACCCTCGGCCGTGGTGCCGTCGGCGAAATAGGCGATGATCGACTGGTCGCCGCGGTCCTCGATCTTGATCAAGCGCTTCTCGAAATAGAGCGAAACGCAGGCGCACCAGGCCTTGTCGATCAAGATTTCGTTCAGCGTGGCGCGACAGACATTTACCGCGGGCTGCCCGAAGCGCCGCTCCATGTCGCGGTTGATCGAGCCGAGCCTCGCGCCGCCCTGCGAATAGAAGTCGAAGGATTCGGCGATCGAGCCTCGGCTGATCAATTCATTCGCCAGCCCGATCTCGTCCAGCACATGCATGCCGTTCGGCGCGATCTGCAGGCCGCCGCCGATGCCCTTGGAATAGGGCCAGGCCTCGTAGATCGCGGACTCGATGCCGGCGCGGCGGAGCAGGATCGCGGCCACGGGTCCGGCAATGCCGGCGCCGATGATCAGGGCCTTGCGTGGTCGATAGGACATGGCTTGCTCCCGACGTTTCCGTGGTGCTAGGAGGAATTACGGTCGCTAAATCTCTTAGTGACTAAGATATATATCGCCTAAGATATGAGGTCGGCCTTGTCAAGGAAGAAGGCGCGCAACGCGCTGCTGCAGGAGCTCGAGGAGGCGATGCGCAGGTCGTCGGCGCAGGGCGTGCTCTATGGGCAAACCGTTGCCAACGTTGCCGGAATTGCCAATTCCGATCTCGAATGCATGGACATCCTGTATCTCGAGGGACGCGTCACCGCAGGAAGGCTCGCCGAGGTCACGGGCCTGACGACGGGCGCCATCACCGGCGTGGTCGACCGGCTCGAAAAGGCCGGCCTGGTGCGCCGTGAGCGGGATGAGAAAGACCGCCGCAAGGTCTTCATCGCCGTCGTGCCGGACGCGGCGATGAAGATCGGCCAATTCTACGTGCCGATGCAGCAGGCGATGGAGAAGGTATTCGGCGGCTATTCCGACGAGGAATTGCGGCTGCTGCTGCGTTTCGCCAACGAAGGCTACAAGGGTGTGCTCGCAGCGACCGAGGCGCTGAAGGGCCTGCTCGACACGCCACCGGAAAAGCGTCCGGCTCTCAAGTTGAAGAAGCGTCGTCCCTGATCTTGTAGATCTGCGCGGCGGCGATCATGCCCCACATCGCGCCCAGCATCATCCAGAAGTGCCGCCAGTGGTCGGTGTCGATCACGAAGCTCTCGCCGACGGTGCCGACGAAGGCGGAGAACACTGCGAGATAAGCGCGCTGCCAGGGCACCGGGACGAAGATGTGCCTGAAGCCCATGATGACGGTGGTGAAGACCAGCGCGGGATAGCACACGCCGGAGAGCCAGCCGCCAGACATGAAGGCGTTGAGATAGGAATTGTGCGTGTCCTCGGGGAAGAAACGGTGGAATTGCAGCGGGCCGATGCCGAACGGCAGGTCGAGCGCCATCTCCGCACCCAGGATGTGGCGGCCGAACCGGCCGAAGCGGCCCTCGTCGTAGCTCTGGTCGAAGCTCGCGCGCTGCTTGAACATCTCGGCGGTGGAATCGAACGACAGCAGCACCGCGATCAGCGCCAGCCCCAGCACGGCGGCGACGATCGCCATGATGATGATGCGCGAGCGCTGCGCGTTGGTGCGGCTGGTCAGCACCATCAGCGCCAGCATGAAGGCGGAGGTCAGCACCAGGCCGCCCCAGGCGGCGCGTGAGAAGGCGAGCAGGATCGCCAGCGACATGATGCCGAAGGCGATGACGTTGCGGAACGCCTTCCCCAGTCTGTCCGAAACCACGCTCTGCAGCGCAAACAGCGCGGGCAGGATCAGGAAGGCGCCGAGCACGTTCGGGTCCTTGAACGTGCCGCGCGCGCGGCCGTAGAGTGTGAGAAGGTCGTTGCCGCCGGGCACCAGGTGGAAATAGCCAGCGACCGCCAGCAGCGAGGCGATCATTCCGCCGACCACGAGGCCTCGGCGGAGCATGTCGAGCCGGGCTGCGGTATCCTCGGACGTGACCATGGCGAAGAACACCACGGTCACCGCCATGTACCAGGAGGTCGCGATCCAGCTCACCACCTCGGACTGCTCGAACAGCGGGATGGCGCTGATCGTGTAGCCGACATTGAGCAGGACCAGCATCAGCACCAGCGGCATCAGCGCGAGCCGCAGCCGCAGGCCGGTGGCGAAGAACGTGACCGCCGCGAGCAGCGTCATGATCTCGTAGGGGCTCGGCTCGATGAAGACGACCGCGCCGGAGGCGCCGACCAGCCACCCCAGCGCGCGCTGCAGCGCCAGCACGCCGGGCGCAGCCGGTACGGCTACGTTCACTCCATCGGCTGTCGCCGCATACGCCATCACATGCTCATACGCTTACGCAACTCGTCGTCACAAATTCCGCTGTCATCGCCCGGCTCGACCGGGCGATCCAGTACGCCGTGGCGGCCATTGCGCAAAACAGCTGCCGCTGCGGCGTACTGGATGCCCCGTTCCAGTGCGCAAGCGCGCACAAGCCGGGGCATGACGGAAGCTCAATACGCGTTCTCGTTCTTGGTCAGCAGCGAGATCGGCGTCTTCAGGAGAATGTAGAGGTCGAACAGCACCGACCAGTTCTCGATGTAATAGAGGTCGAACTCGACGCGCTTCTGGATCTTCTCTTCGTTGTCGATCTCGCCGCGCCAGCCGTTGATCTGGGCCCAGCCGGTGATGCCGGGCTTGACGCGATGGCGGGCGAAATAGCCGTCGACGGCTTCGTCGAACAGCCGGCTCTGGAGCTTGCCCTGCACCGCATGCGGGCGCGGGCCGACCAGGGAGAGGTTGCCGGAGAACACCACGTTGAAGAGCTGCGGCAGCTCGTCGAGACTGGTCTTGCGGATGAAGCGGCCGACGCGGGTGACGCGCGGATCGTTCTTGGTCACGACCTTGGAGGCGGTCGGATCGGCCTGATGATGGTACATCGACCGGAACTTGTAGACGTCGATGCGCTCGTTGTTGAAGCCGAAGCGCTTCTGGCGGAACAGCGCCGGACCGGGGCTGTCGAGCTTCACCGCCAGCGCCACCAGGCCCATCACCGGCAGGGCCGCGAGCAGCGCGAGGCTGCCGACGACGCGGTCGAACAGCCATTTCATCACCAGATCCCAGTCGGTGATCGGCGCCTCGAACACGTCCAGCGTCGGCACCTCGCCGAGATAGGAATAGGAGCGGGGCCGGAAGCGCAGCTTGTTGGTGTGCGCGGAGAGGCGGATGTCGACCGGCAGCACCCAGAGCTTCTTCAGCATTTCCAGGATGCGCGTTTCCGCCGAGATCGGCAGCGCGAACAGCACGAGATCGACGCGGGTGCGGCGGGCGAATTCGACGATGTCGTCGACCTTGCCGAGCTTGCGCGCGCCGGCGCAGGTGTCGAGCGCGCGGCTGTCGTTGCGGTCGTCGAACACGCCGAGCACGTGGATGTCGGAATCCTCCTGCGCGTTGAGCGCTTCGACCAGCTGCTCGCCATTGCTGTCGGAGCCAACGATGATGGTGCGGCGGTCGAGCCGGCCCTGGCGCGCCCAGCCACGCACCAGCGAGCGCAGCACAAGGCGTTCGGCGAGCAGCGCGGCGAGACCGAGGAAGTAAAAGGCGGCAAGCCACAGCCGCGAGATTTCGCTGCCGTATTTGGCGAAGAAGGAGATGCCGATGAACAGCAGGAAGACGAACGACCAGGACGAGATCATCCGTGTCATCTGCCGGAGCTGACCGCGGAACAGCTGCACCTGATAGATGTCGGCGGCCTGGAAGCAGACCACGGCGGCGATCGATACGGCGATGACCTCCGCGGGATAGACCCAGCTGAAGCCGGAGAGCGGCATGACATAGCCGGCATAGAGCGCGATACCGACGAGGCTGAGGAGCGCGAAGTCGGCCACGCGCACGAAACCGGCGATCACGATCGGCGAATAGGCGCGAGCGACCTTCTGGTTGACGACGTCGAGGGCTGCGGGTGAGAGCCGGCGGCGGCGCTCCACGAAGGGTTGGTCAGCGGGCTTGGCCGCGGCGCTGGTCGCGGCATCGAGCATCGAGCGTGCGTTGAGCGGTTCCACGGGCTTCCACGTCCATTTCAAGCACCCGCGGGCCAATAGCGTTGGCGCCCCGGGCGGCATCCCCTGGTCCTTCGATTATCGAACAAATCGGAAGATTTTCTAAAGCGGGCTTAACGATGGTTAATGATTGGCAAATGCGTCGCGATAGCCGGCGATCACGCCGTCGACCATGGCGGCTTGCGAGAAATGCGCCGAGATGCGTTCGCGCAAGGACACGGCGCGCTGCGCGGTGGTCTGGGGATCATCGAGCGCCGCGGCAATCGCCTCGGCCATCGCCTCGGAATTGCTCGGCGCGAACAGGGCCGGGCTGTCGGAGCCGAAGATCTCGGGGATGCCCCCAATGCGGGAAGCGATCATGGGAATGCCGGCCGCGCCGGCCTCGATCACGACATAGGGCATGGAATCGCCGCGCGAGGGGACGACCAGCAGCCGCCCCTTGGAGAAGCCGTAGCGCGCCTTGACGTGACCGATGAAACGGATCGCATTGGTGAGGCCGAGCTTCTCGACCTGCGCCTTCAGCGCCGCGGTTTCCTCGCCGTCGCCGCCAAGCGTCAGCGTGACCTTCTTGCCGCCCTCGTGCAGGCGCGCCACGGCATCGACCAGGAGATCGGCGCCCTTGATGTGCCTGAACTCGCCGACATAGGCGAGGTCGGTGGCATCGTCGGTGGTCACGACGGGCTCGAACTCCTCGGGCGTGACGCCGTTGAAGACGCAATGCACCACGCCCTTGGGCGTGCCGACGATGCGTTGATAGGTGTCGCGCGCGAACGCGCTCTCGAACAGGAACAGGTCGGTCGCGTCCATCAGCGTCCGTTCCAGCCGCGCGTAAAACTCGCCCTTGAAGGTGTTGAGGGGATAGTGCAGCGAGCCACCATGCGGCGTGTAGATGCGGATGGTGTCGTCGGAGCGTCGCCGCATGCGGATGAAGGCGCCGGCCTTGGCACCGTGGCCGTGCATGACGTCCGGCTTGAGCGTGGCGATCAGGCGCCGCATGCGCAGCCACACAAGAACGTCGTCCGGCGACGGCTCGCGGCGGATCGCGAGCCGGTGCACGCCAAGCTTCAGCCGCGGCGCGAGCTCGGCAAGGGCCTTGTCGGCGCGCTCGCCGCCGGTGAGGCTGTCGGCGAGAATGCCGACATGGTGGCCGCGATCGACCTGGCCGTTGGCGACGTCGAGGATGTGGCGGAAGATGCCGCCGACCGGAGCACGCACGGCGTGCAGGATGCGAAGCGGCCGGTCAGGAGAGGGGGGCATGAGTCAAAACCAGCGCGCGACGGCGAATGCCGAACAATTCCTCGGAAAATATCGAGACGGATTAAGGGGCCTCGTGGTTAACAAACGGTGACGAGCGCGCCTGCGCACGTCGCCGCATGCCGCGATTAACCCAGCGGCAACCTTAATGGAGTGTAATCGCCACGGTTGAGGTAGCTTAGTGGCGTTGCCCCTGCGGGAGTGTTCGATGCGTTTAGCGTTCTGGCGTGCCGGCAAGGACAAGGCCGTGGTTGCGCGAGCCGTCTCAAGGGCCAAACCCGAAGTCGCGCCCAAGGCTGAGACCAAGCCTGAGACCAAGCCTGAGACCAAGGTCGAGGCCAAGACTGAAGTCAGGCTTGAAGCAAAGCCTGCGCCGGTCGTCACCAAGCAGGCCCAAGTCGAATCCGGCGATATCGATCTGCACGCGCTCGGCGCGGCATTGGCGCGCAAGCGCGGCTGGATCATCGTGCCGACGGTGCTGGCGCTCGTCGCCTCCGTTACCGTCGTCAATCTCGTCACGCCGCGCTACAAGTCCGAATCGCGCATCCTGATCGATGGCCGCGAGAACGTGTTCCTGCGTCCGAGCAGCGACCGCACCGAGGAGCGGCAGGCGCTCGACGCCGAGGCCGTCACCAGCCAGGTGCAGCTGGTGCTGTCGCGCGATCTGGCCCGGGAAATCATCAAGAAGAACAAGCTCGCCGAACGCCCCGAATTCGATCCCGTGCTGCAAGGCATCTCGCCGCTGAAGTCGCTGGCCGCGATGATCGGTATCGGCCGCGATCCGTTCTCGATGACGCCGGAAGAGCGCGTGCTCGATGCCTATTACGATCGTCTCCAGGCCTACGCCGTCGACAAGTCGCGCGTGATCGTGGTCGAATTCCAGTCCGCCGATCCGGACCTTGCCGCGCGCGTCGCCAATTCGATCGCCGACGGCTATCTCGTGCTCCAGCAGGGCGCGCGCCAGGAGCAGGCCAAGAACGCCAGCCAGTGGCTCGCCGGCGAGATCGAGAGCCTGCGCAAGAAGGTCTCCGACGCCGAGGCCAGGGTCGAGGACTTCCGCTCCAAGTCGAGCCTGTTCGTCGGCACCAACAACACCACGCTGTCGAACCAGCAGATGGGCGAGGTCAACACCCAGCTCAACAATGCGCGCGCGCTGAAGGCAGATGCGGAATCCAAGGCGCGCCTGATCCGCGAGATGCTCCAGAGCGGCAAGCCGATCGAGGCGTCTGAAGTTCTGAACTCGGACGCGGTGCGCGGGCCTTCCCAGCAGCGTGTGGCATTGCGGGCGACCCTCGCCGAGCAATCCTCGACGCTGCTTGGCAACCATCCGCGCATCAAGGAACTGAAGGCGCAGCTCGCCGAGCTGGACAACCAGATTCGGGACGAGGCGGCCAAGATCGCGCGCGCGCTAGAGAACGATGCGAAGGCCGCCAGCGGTCGGGTGCAGGAGCTGTCGATAAGTCTCGAACAGCTTAAGAAGCAGGCGGCCGCCACCAACGGCCAGGATGTCCAGCTCCGCGCGCTCGAGCGCGAGGCCAAGGCGCAGCGCGACCTGCTGGAGGGGTATCTCGCCAAGTACCGCGAGGCCAATACCCGCGAGACCATCGACACGGCGCCGACCGACGGCCGCATCATCTCGCGCGCCATCGTCTCGAACACGCCGGCCTATCCGAAGAAGCTGCCGATCGTGCTGATCGCGACGATCGCCACGCTGCTGCTCTCGTCCGGCGTCGTCGTCACCGGCGAGTTGTTGCGCCAGACCGCGCCCCGCACGGTGGCCGCGTTCAGCCCGGTGCAAACGCAGGCACCGGTGCGCCAGGAACCGGCTGTCCAGCCGGTTGTCCGGCCCGAGGTCGAGCCGATCGCCGATCCGGTCATGGCAGAGACCGCGCCGCTTCAGCCGGACATGACTGATGATGCCGACGTCACCGAATTCACCGAGATCGAACGTCTGGCCGGCAGCCTGCGCGCCGCGGGCGCTGCGGCGAGGAAGGTCACGGTGCTCGGCACCGCTTCCGGTGAAGCCATCACGCTGTCGACGCTGACGCTCGCCCGGCATCTGGCCCGCGAGACGCGCGTCGTCGTGGTCGATCTCGCCGCGTCCTCGCCGACGATTGCCGCGGTGTCGGTCGACGCTTCGGCGCCCGGCCTTGCCGAGCTGATGCAGGGCGAGGCGTCGTTCGCGCAAATCATCACCCGGGACAAGCTATCGCGGCTGCATCTCGTCATGGCCGGCCGTCCCGGCTTCGACCGCAGCGTGCTGCAATCGCCGCGGGTGACGCTGGCCATCGACGCGCTGCTGCGCGCCTATGATCACGTGCTGATCGACGCCGGCAGCGCCTCCGACCTTCCGGCCGAGCTGCTGACGGCGCATGCCCGCGCCGTCGTGGTGCCCGATGCGTCGATGACGGCGGATGCGCGTACGTTGATGTGCGAGCAGCTGAGGGCGGTCGGCTTCAGCGAGGTGACGATGTTGAGCAAGCCGGTGCAGGCTTCGGGTGCGGTGGATGCGCCCCGCGTGGTGGCGGCGTAGGCTTTTCTTTCTCCGCGCACTCTGAATCGTAGGGTGGGCAAAGGCGCACTTGCGCCGTCCCCACGGCCTGTCCGATACGGTAACAAAAGACGTGGGCACGCTTCGCTTTGCCCACCCTACGATATCGGCGTTCGCGGAGAGATATTACCCGAACGCCTGCCGCAGCCGCCTGGCCAGATCAAACAGCATCTGGTTCTGCTTCACCAGCCGCTTGCCATGGCTGAGCGATGACATCGCCATCGCTGCGAGTTTTCCGCGGGAGGTCAGCGGAACAAAACTGTCGAAGATATCTTCGTCGTCCTTGCAGAACATCCGCTTGTAGTCGTCCGAACCGATGCCGAGGTCGAGCGAGCGGTAGCCGCGCTCGCCGTAGCGATCGATGATGTAGCGCATCAGGATCAGGCCGGGGCTGTAGCGGGCGTGCTCGGACATCGTGTAGGTGTTGAACATCATCGAGAAGCGCTGGCCGTCGGCGACGCCGGCATAGATCGCGATCACCTCGTCGTCGCATTCGAGCGCGTGGATGTCGATGACGCGGCCTTCGCCGCGCGGCGCGAGGCAGGCGCTGCGGATGAACTGTTCGACCCCGGGCTCGGCGAAGACGTTCGGGAGCTTCTGTTCGGCCATCCGCGCCGGCTTGACGCGGAAGAACCAGTCGAGCAGGCGGGTGACGTCGGCATCGGACGTCGCCAGATGATAGCGATAGCCGGCGAGGTGCTGGAGCTTCTTTTCCTTGCTCTTGAGGCGGCGGCGGAACGAATTGCTGATCCGCGATGGCGGCGGGCCGCCGGGCTCCATCACCAGCTGCGGGCAGCCGTTGATCGCGCTCTGTCGCGGCAGCAGCGCAAACGGGTTCGGCTGGTCGCGCCAGCGCGGCGGTTGCTGTGTCAGCGCGAGCACGTCGGCATGTTCGCGCAGCGGCGCCAGCAGTGCTTCGAGATCGGCGGCGCTGGTCTGTGCGGCGCACGCGGCATCCCACAGGCCCATGTTGAAGGTCGTGTGCTTGCCGCCCATGAAAGCGGCCGTGCGCACGCCGTGGCTCTGGCGCAGCGAGAGCGGCAGCAGCAGCACCGGCTTGCGATCGGCGTCGCGACCGATCACGACGAAGGGCCGCGCGCCTTCGCGCTCGCCGACCAGGCGCTGCCAGGGGCCAAGCAGATCGAACCGCTGATAGGGCGTGAAGAGATGGCCGGGCTCCTCGAAGGCGCGCCAGACCGCCTCGGCGGCGCCGAGATCGGTGACGATATCGACATGCGCAATACGGCTCGCTTTCGACCGCGCTGGCGCTTCTGCCGTCCGGCTTTGCATCGCCGCAGCCATGGTCATTCGCGAAACCTGTCGAGAAATCAAAATAGACGTAATTCGGCCTGTGGCCGACCTTTGCAAAGAAAGGTCAACAAAGGGTAAGGACAATGGAGAGGGAACGGCGCCTTGGGGGCGCGAAGGTGGGATCTTGGCATCCGACGACAGATGGCTGGAACGGCTGCGCCTCGAACTGGCCTGGTTCACCGGCCACGCCGCGCTGCGCAGCCGAGGTGCCGGCGCCATCCTGCGCTTCGCGCGGGTGCGGCCACAGCGGGGCGGCGGGTTTCAGCCGCTGCGCGCGAACGAGATCACGCCGCAATTTCTCGACCGTGCCATTCGCGCGTTGAAGCGCTGGAACTACGATTTTCTCGGCATGGACGAGGTCTGCCGGCGCGCGGTGACACTGCCGGAGAAACGGCGTTTCGTGGCGCTGTCCTTCGATGGTGCCAACAAGGATCTCATCGACTTCGCCTACCCGGTGCTGACGCATCACGCCGTGCCCTTCACGGTCTACGTGCCCACCGCGTTTCCCGATGGTGTCGGGCAGGCCTGGTGGCTCGGGCTCGAACAGGTGATCGCGCGCGAGAGCCGCATCAGCCTGATGATGGGCGAGAGGGAGCAGCGCTTCACCGTCACCGGCAATGCCGAGAAGCAGGCGCTGTTCTCGCATCTCGAGAGCTGGCTGCGCTCGCTGTCACCGGCGGATCTATCGGCCGCGATCGCCGATCTCTGTACGCGCTACCGCATTGATCTTGCCACGCTCTCGCGCGAGGCGTCGATGGATTGGGAGGATCTGGCGAAGCTGGCTGCCGATCCACTCGTCACGATCGGCAGCGCGACCGTGAACTATCCCGTTCTCGCCAACATGAAGGACAGTGCGGCGCTGCGCGAGATGGCGATGGGCAGGGCCGTTGCCGAAGCCGCTTTCGGCCGCGATGTCAGGCATCTCGCCTTTCCGTTCGGCGACCGCACCTCGTTCCGGCGCAGCCACGTCGTGATGGCGGAGGAGGCCGGCTTTGCCAGCGCGGTGTCGACGATCCCGGGCATCGTGGACGCGGAGGGGCGGACCAATCTGCGCGCGCTGCCGCGGATTTCCTGGGATGGCCGCGTGCGCTCGCTGCGCATGTTGCGCGTACTGGTGTCGGGTGTTGCGTTTGCGCCGGTGAGGCCGACCGCTACGAGCCAGACTTAACGCGATCAGGCCGCTGCATCCAGCTCACGATCGGCATCGCCGGCAGTACCCAGCCCATGCCGACCACCACGTAATAGATCGCTTGCCGCCAGCCGGACTCGGCGATCCACGGCATCTGCGCCGCCGCCATGCCGAGCAGGGCCCAGACCGTGGCCAGCACGAGGAGCAGGATGGCGCCGAGGAACTTGCGGGTGCGGATCGTCATGACGGACTACTAGCGGCTTTCGCGTAACTTGCGCTGCGGGAGCGGGGGACTATAAGGGGCACGCAGTCCGGTTCAAGCCCTGGTTTTAACCTCTGAAATGACGACGAATTTTGTCCCAACTAACCCGCATCGCGCCGTGCGCTGGTGGCTGATCTCGGTCGCCGCACTGATCGCGCTGATGGTGCTGGTCGGCGGCGCGACACGGCTGACGGAATCCGGCCTCTCGATCGTCGAATGGAAGCCGGTCACGGGCAGCGTGCCGCCACTGTCGGAGGCGCAGTGGACCGAGGCGTTCGAGGCCTACAAGAAGATCCCGCAATATCGCGAGCTCAATGCGGGGATGAGCCTGTCCGAGTTCAAGCAGATCTTCTGGTGGGAGTGGAGCCATCGGCTGCTCGGTCGTTTCATCGGCGTCGCCTATCTCTTGCCGTTCCTGTTCTTCCTGTGGCGCGGTGGCCTGTCCGGTGAATTGAAGCGCAGGCTGTGGCTGCTGTTCGCGCTTGGCGGGCTTCAGGGCGCGGTCGGCTGGTGGATGGTGGCCTCGGGCCTGACGGGACGGGTTGAGGTGTCGCAATATCGGCTGGCGACGCATCTCGTGCTCGCGCTGCTGATCTTCGCTGGCATTGTCTGGACGGTGCGGCGGCTCAAGGAGCGGCCGCAGATCGCAGCACCGGCGCGGCTGCGCTTCACGAGCGCGCTGCTGCTCGTCGTGACCTTCGTGCAGATCTATTTCGGCGCACTGGTTGCGGGCCTGCGCGCGGGGCGCGCCTACAACACCTGGCCGCAGATCGACGGCGCGTTCATTCCCTCGGCCGAGCGGCTGTGGTTCGAGACGCCGTGGTGGCGCAACATGTTCGACAATGTGCTGACAGTGCAGTTCGAGCACCGCATGACCGCCTATGCGCTGTTCGCGCTGGCCGCGCTCCACGCGATCGACGCGGCGCGCTCGCGCGCAGGTGCAGCGGCAAGCGGCGCGCTCTGGCTGTTCGCGGCGGTGAGCCTGCAGGCGGTGCTCGGTATTCTCACGCTGCTCAACCAGGTGCCGATTGATCTCGCGCTGTCGCACCAGGCGGTCGCAATCGTCGTGCTGACGCTTGCGGTGATGCAGGTGGAGCGGCTCGCTTCGCGGCGACCTGCGGAGGCGCAGCCGCGCGCGGTTCCAGTTGGCCAGCCCGGCTGATCAGCAATAGCCGTAGATGCCGCACGAATAGGGCAGGCGCCAGAAATAATCGACCTGCTTCCCGCCGTAATACGCACCCTGATAGTCGTAGCTCCAGGGGCGGCCATAATAGCCCGGCAGGGTGTGCGAGCCCGGCAGCAGCGGTGTGCCCGGCAGGTTGCGGATGTAGCTGCCGACGCCATAGGCCGGCGAGATCAGCGCATCTGGATCGGTATCGACATAGACCTGCGGCGGCTCCTGCGGGGGAGCTGCGGCCCGCCGCTTCGGCGTGGCCGGCAAGTCGGCGGCAACGGCGGCTGAAACCGTCAGCATCGCCGCAAGGGCAGGCACCATCCAGCGCAGCATCGTCGGCTCCGAATCAAAGGGGCGATCCAAAGACGATGTATGGGGCAGATATGGTTAATGATCGTTAACTGACGGTCGCCAAAGCCACCGTCATTCCGGGGCGGTGCCAAAGCACCGAACCGGGCGTCGAGATTCCGGGCTCGCGCTGCCGCGCGCCCCGGAATGACGGCGGTGACTACGCCCCCAGCGCCTGTTCCAGATCGGCGATCAAATCTTCCTTGTCCTCGATGCCGATCGAGAGCCGCACCACGTCGGGGCCGGCGCCGGACTTCACCTTGGCGGCGTCGTCGAGCTGGCTGTGCGTGGTCGAGGCCGGATGGATCACCAGCGAGCGGGTGTCGCCGACATTGGCCAGGTGCGAGAACAGCTGCAGTTTCGACACCAGGCTGACGCCGGCGTCATAGCCGCCCTTCAGGCTGAAGGTGAACACGGCGCCTGCGCCCCGCGGCGCGTATTTGCGCGCGAGCTGGTTGTACTTGTCGCTCGCAAGGCCGGCATAGCTGACCGACGTCACCGCCGGATGGCCGGCGAGGAATTCGGCGATCGCCTTGGCATTGTCGCATTGCTTCTGCATGCGCAGCGGCAGCGTCTCGATGCCGGTCAGGATCATGAAGGCGTTGAACGGCGACAGCGCGGGGCCGAGGTCGCGCAAGCCCAGCACGCGGCAGGCGATCGCGAAGGCGAAATTGCCAAAGGTCTCCTGCAGGCGGATGCCGTGATATTCCGGCCGCGGCTCCGACAGCATCGGATATTTGCCGCCGGTCGACCAGTCGAAGGTGCCGGCATCGACGATGATGCCGCCGAGCGAATTGCCGTGACCGCCCAGAAACTTCGTCAGCGAGTGCACGACGATGTCGGCGCCGTGGTCGATCGGGCGGATCAGGTAGGGCGAGGCCAGCGTGTTGTCGACGATCAGCGGCACGCCCGCCTTCCGGGCCACCGTCGAGATTGCCTCGATGTCGGTGATGCTGCCGGCGGGATTGGCAATGGACTCGATGAAGATCGCTTTGGTGCGCGGCGTCACCGCGCGCTCGAAGCTCACGACGTCGTCGGGATCGGCCCACACCACGTTCCAGCCGAAGCTCTTGAAGGCGTGCGTGAACTGGTTGATCGAGCCGCCATAGAGTTTTCGCGCAGCGATGAACTCGTCGCCGGGCTGCATCAATTGCTGCAACACCACGACCTGCGCGGCATGGCCCGAGGCCACCGCAAGCGCGGCCGTGCCGCCTTCGAGCGCGGCGACGCGCTCTTCCAGCACGGCGTTGGTGGGATTGCCGATACGGGTATAAATGTTGCCGAACGCCTGCAGACCGAACAGCGAGGCGGCGTGGTCGGCATCGTTAAACACGAACGAGGTGGTTTGATAAATCGGCGTCGCGCGCGCACCGGTGGTGGGGTCGGGCTGTGCACCGGCATGCACGGCGAGGGTTGAAAATCCCGGAAGGCGATCGCTCATTGAGGGCGTCCTGTTCTCTTGGTCTGAAATCGCGCGGCATGCTGATGGGCGCCGCGCCCGCCGTCAAGGCGCCGCTTCACGTCAAGACCATTTGGGAATGATCTTGCTACGCATTGTCGAGTTGGCAAAATGAATCCCTCGCAATTGCGTCAGCTTTGCTCGGACTTGTTTTTGGCCGCGCGATCGGAGGCCGCAGTGTCGCCGCCGCCGACGCTCATCCGATTGAGGGATAGCCGCATGCCTTGCGTCGGTGCCGGCGCGCGCTTGGAGCTGAGCGTGCGCGAATTCACGCCCATCCAGGAGATCTCGGATGACAGGCGGCCATATTCGATCTTGGGGCAGCGATTCATCACCACCTTGATACCGACCGATTCCGCCTTCGCCGCCGCTGCGTCATCGCGCGCGCCGAGCTGCATCCAGATCACCTTCGGCAGCGGGTCGAGCGTGAGCGCCTCTTCGACGACCGGCATGATGTGGCTGGAATTGCGGAAGATGTCGATCATGTCTATGGGACGGCCGATGTCGGAGAGCGAGGCGATAAAGGGTTTGCCGAGCAGCTCCTTGCCGACATGGCCGGGATTGACCGGGATCATGTCGTAGCCGCGCTGCGCCAGATATTTGAACGCGAAATAGCTCGGTCGCACGTTGACCGGCGAGGCGCCGACCATCGCGATCGACTTCACGCTGTTGAGGATGGCGCGGATGTAATTGTCGGAATAGGCGTCGTGGTTCATCTTTTTCTTTCTCTGACCCTCATGGTGAGGAGCGCGGCACGCGCGTCTCGAACCATCAAGCCACAGTCGGGCCTCTATCCTTCGAGACGCCGCGTTCCGCGGCTTCTCGGGATGAGGAGTTGACTATTCGTCCCGCCATGTCGGCGCGCGCTTCTCGATGAAGGCGCCGATGCCTTCCTCGGCGTCGCGCGCCATCATGTTCTCGGTCATCACCTCTGCGGCATAGCGATAGGCATCCGCAAGGCTCATCTCGGCCTGGCGGTAGAATGCTTCCTTGCCGAGCTTGACGGTGTAGGCGGATTTCAGCGCGACCTGTTGCGCGAGCTCGATCGCGGCGTCGCGTTCAGTGCCGGCGGGCACCACGCGGTTGATGAGCCCGATCTCGCGGGCGCGGGTCGCCGGGATCGGCTCGCCCGTCAGCAACATCTCCATCGCCTGCTTGCGCGGCACGTTGCGCGACAGTGCCACCATTGGTGTCGAGCAGAACAGGCCGATGTCGACGCCGGGCGTGGCGAAGTGTGCTGCCTCCGAGGCGATGGCGAGATCGCAGCTTGCCACGAGCTGGCAGCCAGCCGCGGTCGCGATGCCCTGGACGGCAGCGACCACAGGCTTTGGCAGGTGCACGACCGCCTGCATCATCGCGCTGCAGGCGGTCATCATCTCGGCAAAGAAGGCGCGGCCGCGATCGGCGTCAATGCGACGCGCGGTCAGCTCCTTCATGTCGTGGCCGGCGGAGAAGGCCGGACCGTTGGCCGCGATCACGACGCCGCGGACGGCCTTGTCATCGCGGATCTCGTTGAGCTCCGCATGCAGGCTGGCGATCATCGCCGCCGACAGGCTGTTGCGCGCGGCGGGGCGGTTCAGCGTCAGCACGGCGATCGGGCCTACGGTCTCGCGCAGCAGGATCGGCGGTTGCGGGGAGGGGGCGCGGGCAGCCTGGGCGGACATCGAAGCGTTTCCGTTGGATTATTGCATTTGAATGACGCAGATAACTTAATGTAACAGGGCAAGCGAAGCGAGGGTGGGGAACAGCATGGCATCAGCGAAAATGAGCGTGGCAGAGGTCGAGCAGTTCCTCCGTCACGAGTTTCCCCAGGCCTTCAGCGGCGACGACATCACGATCGAAAGCGCGGACGGCCAGACCTGCCTTTTGCGCCAGCGCTACAGTGAAAGGATGCTGCGGCCGGGCGGAACCGTGTCCGGCCCGACGCTAATGGCACTGGCCGATTTCGCGATGTACGTGGTGCTGCTGTCCGCGATCGGGCCGGTCGGGCTCGCCGTGACCACCAATCTCAACATCAACTTCCTGCGCAAGGGCCAGCCCGGTCAGGACGTGCTGGCGGAGGCGCGGCTGCTCAAGCTCGGCAAGCGGCTGGCGGTCGGGGAGGTGAAACTGCTGTCCGGCAGCTCGCCCGATCCGATCGCCCATGTCACCTCGACCTATTCCATTCCAAATGTTTGAGCTTTTTGCAGGTAATATAGCACCATATTTTTAAGTCGTTGATATTGCGATGCTAATTTCGGTTCATGGGCATTGACCGTTGCGCGTCTCTTCTCTAGAAAACCGCGCAGTCCGGCGCGGTGTTCGCGCCGATGCTCCCCGTCCACGGAAACTCTGACATGAAAACCTTTTCGGCAAAGCCGGCTGAGGTGACGAAGAAGTGGGTGCTGATCGACGCCAAGGGTCTGGTCGTCGGCCGCCTCGCCACCATCGTTGCCATGCGCCTGCGCGGCAAGCACCTCCCGACCTACACCCCGCACGTTGATTGCGGCGACAACGTCATCATCATCAATGCGCAGCATGCGGTCCTCACGGGGCGCAAGCGCGAGCAGAAGACCTATTACAAGCACACCGGCTATGTCGGCCACGTCAAGGAGCGCACGGCGCGCCAGATCCTCGAGGGCAAGCATCCCGAGCGCGTGCTCGAGAAGGCCGTCGAGCGCATGATCCCGCGTGGCCCGCTCGGTCGCGTGCAGATGGGCAACCTCCGTGTCTACGGCGGCGCCGATCATCCGCACGAGGCGCAGCAGCCCGAGAAGATCGACATCGCCAAGTTGAACCGCAAGAACACGAGGGCCGCATAACATGGCCGAATCCATCCAGTCGCTCGACCAGCTCTCGCAGCTCAAGACGGCGGCGGCGCCCGATGCGCCCAAGCACGAGAAGAAGGTCGACAAGTTCAACCGCGCCTATGCCACCGGCAAGCGCAAGGACGCGGTCGCCCGCGTCTGGATCAAGCCGGGCGCCGGCAAGGTCACCGTCAACTCGCGCGAGGTCGAGGTCTATTTCGCCCGTCCCGTGCTGCGCATGATGATCGAGCAGCCGTTCTCGGTGGCCCAGCGTTCCGGCCAGTACGACGTGATCTGCACGGTTGCCGGCGGCGGCCTGTCCGGCCAGGCCGGCGCGGTCCGTCACGGCATCTCGAAGGCGCTGACCTATTTCGAGCCGGAGCTGCGCTCCGTGCTCAAGAAGGGCGGCTTCCTGACCCGCGACTCCCGCGTGGTCGAGCGCAAGAAGTACGGCAAGGCCAAGGCCCGCCGGTCCTTCCAGTTCTCGAAGCGTTAATCGCTTCGATCACATTCGCCGCGAAAGCGGCTTCAATGAGATGCAAAAGGGCGCTGATTTCAGCGCCCTTTTTGTTGTTCGTTTGTATGCAAATTGATGGCGTGTTTCCCGAAAACTTGGCCTCCCGCGAAAACCTGAATGGAACTCGCGCGACCTAGCGTCGCATTCGGAAGGGCGCGCAAACGGCTGGGGCCGGTCGCGTAACTGCTATGTCTTAAAGGGGGCCGACATGATGTCGCTCGATAGCATCACGCTCTATTTGGTCGCCACCATGGTTGCCGCACTGCTCGGCGCCATGATGGTGTTTTTCGGCAGGCAGGAGAACAGCCCTGCTCTGAAATGGTGGGGCACCGCGTATCTGCTCGGTGCCGCCTCCGTCGCGCTGTGGACCGCAGCCGGCGACAGGCTGGGCCCGCATCTTTACCTTGCGCTGAACGCGGTCGGCTTCGTCGCCTGCGGCATGGTGTGGAATGCGGCGCGCGTCTTCCACGGCCGCAAGCCGAACTGGCCGGGCCTCGTGCTCGGTGCGCTCGCCTGGGTCGCCGCCGTCACGCTGCTCGCCCCCGAGGCATCCATGTTGCGGATGATCGTCGGCGCCGGCATCGTCTCGGTTTATGCGGCACTGACCGCCAGCGAGCTCTGGACCGAACGGCGCAAGAGCCTGCAGCGGCGCTGGCCCGCCTTCGTGATGCCGGTGATGCATGGCTGCGTGTTGATGCTGCCGGTCCTGATCGGCAGCTTCCTGCGTCCGCACGATGCCGGCTTCTCCCAGAGCATCTGGGTCAAGGTGTTCGCGGTCGAACTGATCCTCTATGCCGTCGGCACCGTGTTCGTGATCTTCATGCTGGTGTCCGAGCGCACCGTGACCGCGCACCGCACCGCTGCGTCGACCGACCCCTTGACCGGCATGCTCAACCGCCGCGGCTTCTCGGAAGCCTGCGGCCGCGTGATCGAGCGCGAGGCCAAGGCCGGACGTCCCGTGACCGTGATGATCTTCGACATCGATCACTTCAAGTCGATCAACGACCGCTTCGGCCACCCCGCCGGCGACGAGATGCTGAAACTGTTCTCGACCGTCGTCGTCAGCAATTTGCGCATCACCGACATGTCGGGCCGCATCGGCGGCGAGGAATTCGCAGCGCTGCTGCCGTGTTCGCTGGAGGAGGGCGTGCTGGTCGCCGAGCGCGTGCGCGAGGCGTTCGAGACCTCCGGCGTCGTGGTCGACGAAGGCCCGGTCGACACCACCGTCAGCATCGGCGTCGCCGGCGGACCTGCCGGCACCGAGCTCGAGGTGCTGCTGGCATCCGCCGACACCGCGCTCTACCAGGCCAAGCGCGGCGGCCGTAACCGCGTCGAGGCGGCGGAGGAGCTGCCGCTGTCGCTGGAGAACTGGCGCCGCCAGAGCGCCGCGCGGATCAGTGCGCCGCAGCCGCGGCCGGCCACCGCCTGAGACGCAGGGCAGCATCGCGGTAATCCTCTGTTTACCATTCGATCCCTACCATTGCGGTCATGGAATCGATCCGTCGACAGAATCCGCAAGCTGCCCTGATGTCGCTCGAAGCGGCTGCGGCCTCGGCACGCAGCGGTTTCGCCTGTCTGTTCTCCACTGCGGATGAATACGAGAGCGCGCTGATCACCGAGCGCCGCGCGCAGGGGCGTTACACGCAAGGCCGCCGCAGTTACTGGCCGCTCGCGCTGTTCATCGGCTGCGCCCTGATCGTGGCGGGCAGCGTTCTGCTGCTCATCTGAGAGACCTGCATTTTTGGACCGACCAGGGCGCCGTTTCGGCGCCTTTTTCTTTTTCGCCGGCTGCGCTAGACACGCCTATCGAACAAAAAACGGGTGGAAACCGATGATCACCGAGATCGCGCAAATCGATGTCAAGCCGGGCAGCGAGAAGGACTTTGAGGCCGCCGTCGCCAAGGCCAAGGCCGCCTTCGGCCGCTCCAAGGGCTTTCACGGCTTCGAGCTGCACAAATCGATCGAAAAGCCGCAGCGCTACCGGCTGATGGTGAAATGGGCGACGCTGGAAAACCACACCGTCGATTTCCGCGGCTCTGAGAATTTCACCGAATGGCGCGGCCTCGTTGGCCTGTACTTTGCCTCGCCGCCCGAGGTCGAGCACACCGAGACTGTGCTCACGACCTGAGGCTTCATGTCGGGAGCGTGATCTTATCGGAAAACCGCTGCACACTTTTCCGGATCATGCTCTAGGCCGCTTCTGCCAGAGGCGCCGCCTCATAGGTCTTGAAATGGTCGATCATGACCTTGGCGATGGCCACTAGCGGCAGTGCCAGCGCCAGGCCCCAGATGCCGAACACGACGCCGAGCAGGATCTGGAACGCGAACAGGGTGGCCGGCGGGATGTCCAGCGCCTGCCGCTGCAGGATCGGCGTCAGCACGTAACTCTCCATGGCGTGCACGCCCATGAAGAGCAGAAAGGCCGATAGCGCCGGGATCCAGCCCGAGGCGAGGCTCGCCAGCACCACGACGACGCCGGCGATGATGGCCCCGATGGTCGGGATGAAGGCGAGCAGGCCGGCCTGAATTCCCAGGATGAACGAGCTGGGGATGCCGATGACGGCAAGCCCGATCCAGGTCACCACGCCGACTGCGAGCATGACGATGATCTGCGCGATCAGCCAGCGCTCCAGCGTCTCGGCTGTGCGGTCGATGATCAGGGCGACGCGGGTGCGGTGCCTCGCCGGCGCCAGGAACAGCAGACCATCGTGATAGACGGCCGGCTGGGCGGCGAAGGCGAAGCCCAGGAACAGCACGATGAAGATGTTGCCGACACCGTGGATGGTGCCGAGCAGCAGCTTGAAGGTCTGGCTCACGATCGCGCCGCCGCTGGAGGCCAGCGCGCCGGCGCCGGGCAGGGGACCGCGCGAGGGCGCTGCTGGTGCGGGCGCCGTCTCCGAGGGCGCAGTGGCCGAGGCGTCGGTCGCGCCGTTGCCGAAATCGAAGAAGCTGGTGTCGATGCCGTGGTTGTCCAGGAACGACTTCACGTTCCCGATCTGCGACTTGATGGTCTTGCTCAGCAGCGAAGCCTGTTCGGCGATGGTGGCGCCGCCGAGATAGGCGATGCCGGCGAGCATCAAAGCGAGCGCGGTGCAGACGATCGCGAGCCGCACCGGATGCGGCAGGGGCACGCGGCGGCCGAGCGCGCCCGTCAGCGCGTTGAGGCCGAGGCCAAGCAGCATGCCGGTGAAGATCAGCAGCAGGGTGGCAGCAAAATACCAGGTGAAGGCGAGCAGCGCGGTGAACAGCACGACACCGATGCCCCCGACCGAGATCGCCCAAGCGAGGTCGCCGCGGGTCCGGGAGCGTTCATCTTTGGACGACATGGTCACATCGGGTCCTTTTCAGCGCAATGCGCGCTGCACTCTCTCGACAAACGCGCTTCGGATCAAGACCGCGTCAACGCGCTGGTTTGACGTCGGCTTGCCAACGGTGCAGAGCGATGAGGAAAGAACAATGGGGGCGGTTTGAGCTTCATCAGCAAATGGGCCGGTCTGCTCGGGCTTCTGGCCGTGCTCGTGGTCGGCGACCAGATCCGGATCAACCGGCCCGGCCACAAATTTCGTCTCACGGTCGAGGTCACGACACCTGACGGCATCAAGACCGGATCCGGCGTTCTGGCCGTCGTGCCCGACCGCAACTATAACCGCGGCGGCCGCACCACCACGCGCGGGGAGGCCGTGTTCGTCGACCTCGGCCAGGCCGGCGCCAAAGGCAAGAATCTGGTGGCATTGTTGGCGCACCGGCAGGACGCGAAGCTGGACTTCGACGACATCAATTATGTCGCGCTCCGTGCCTATGGCGCCGCGCGTGGCAACCGCGTCTCGTTCAACGATATCCACCGGCAGACCGGCGTTGTCCCGGTGCAGGGAGACCTCGTGCCGGTGCTCGTCAGCTTCGGCGATCCCAAGGATCCCAAGACCGCGCGCCTCGTCGCCCGCGACCACGCGGAGGCGGTTCTGGGCGAGGGGTATGCGATCCGCGGCATCACGGTCGAAGTCGTGCCCAACGGGTTCTGGCCGGTTGATTTCGGTGGGGCGCTCGGAGAGCCCGTGACGCGCGGCATCGACGCGAAACTGCCCTGGCTGGCCGCGCGGGGCGATCCGGCCGCAACCGCGCTGCAGGCCGCCGGGCTGCCCGCCGGGGGCGAGGCCCGGGAGGCATTTGCGCGAAAATAGCATTGCCGTCCCGCGATCCCTTCTGTTGAATTTGTTCCAGCCCAAGGGCATGTTTGGAGAATCTTCTTATCGGAGAGGCGCGGAACGACAGATGAGAAAGCCGGTCGTCGGCGTGATCGGGAATGCCCATCGCGTCGAAAATCGATTTCAGGTCCAGATGGTGGGCGAGCGCAATTTGCGCGCCGTGGCCGAGGTTTCCGGTGGCCTGCCGATGATGTTCGCGGGTGCGCCCGATATCACCGATATCGGCGCGCTGCTCGACGTGGTCGACGGGATCGTGCTCACTGGCGCCCGCGCCAACGTCCATCCGACCCGCTTCAATGTCGACCCGTGTGAGCGCCACGAGCCGTACGATATCCATCGCGACGAGGTGGCGCTGGCGCTTTCGGTCGCCTGCGTCGCCCGCGGTGTGCCGCTGTTCGGCATCTGCCGCGGCCTCCAGGAGATGAACGTTGCCTTCGGCGGCTCGCTGCATCCGGAGATCCGCGAAATTCCCGGCCGCATGAACCATCGCATGCCCCGGCTCGAGAACGGCGAGATCCACCCCGATCCGACCGTGGTGTTCGCCGACCGTCACGACGTCGAGCTGACGCCGGGCGGGGCGTTCGCAAAACTGCTCGGCTGCGAGAAGATCAGGGTCAATTCGCTGCACGGCCAGGGCATCCTCGAGCCTGGCAAGCGCGTGCTGGTCGAGGGCGTCGCCGAGGACGGCACCATCGAGGCGATCCGCATCGCGGAAGCCCCGACCTTCGCGCTCGGCGTGCAATGGCACGCCGAATACGATCCGCAGCACAATCCGATCAACCGCAAGCTGTTCGAAGCCTTCGGTGAAGCGCTGGCCGCGCGGCAGCGCGCGGCGGCGTAGGGCACGAGAGCGAAATCTGGCGCACAGCTGCGTTAAGCTCGTCATTGCGAGTGCAGCGACTTGTCCGCCGAAGCATTGGCGAAGGCGGAAGCAATCCAGAGTCTTTCCGCGTAGACGGTCTGGATTGCTTCGTCGCAAGAGCTCCTCGCAATGACAGAGAGTGGGCCGGCAGTGTGCTTCTCCAAATGACACTGTCATTCCCCGCCTTGTGCGCATTTGCGCACTGGGGCGGGGAATCCAGTACGCTGCGGCTTCTCGGTTCAATCACGATGGCCTCTGGAATACTGGATCGCCCGCCTGCGCGGGCGATGACAGGGAGTGTGTGGTGGCAGACGCGCGCTCGCATTCTCGCGGCGCATCTCGCCCGAGGCTTGCTGTTGTCGCGCCCCATGAAGACCAAAGGGCGCAGGGAAGGCCGGGCGCCGGCGGCACCCGCAAGTCCGTGCGCGACGAAGATGCACACGGGGTGGACCACAGGTGATGCCGGTCGCCCGGCCTTCCCTGCGCGGCTGGTTTTAACGGTGTCCTTCGTGCTCTCCCCGGGGAGCGATGCACTATTGCCCCCGTCGCCTTGCGGGAATGATCGATGCACGTGCCCGGTCGGGCCGCCGCATCACCGCAAGCCTTGACGCACAGACCCCGGGCGTCAGGACCACACGACTTCTCCGTCCGCGGACGATCCCGCCGGAATACCCGGAGGCTTGCGTGTGCTCGCCCCCAGGCATCGACGAAACCGCTGTGACCGCGCCGGGTCGTATCGCGTCGCCTGAGGAATCACGGTTGCCCGCCCTGTCATCAGGCTGATCGCGCCGGCGCTACCGCGTCCACCGCCACCCGGCCCGCATTTCGTGACGATCGCGAAGCGCCCCTTTGGCAGGGCCGGGATGAGGCGTCTATGCCACAAATCCGAAATTCGGGAAAGAGGAATATTTTTCCGTGGAGGGCTTGACCGGGTGTTTTGCCCGACGCCTCTCGGGAGGGGCCCTGGCAGGGACGCATTGCGCTATCCCAATGCCGGGAGCCGCTTTATCGGAAAGACTTGCTTGGTGGGTTTGGCAGATACACCTTAAGTTCTGTCCCGGGACGGAGGATGACTTTCATGAGCAGACCTGTGAAGACTGAAAGCGAGCTGATCGCCATGGCCAAGGCCGAGTTGAAGGTTCATGCCGATTGTCCCGATGGAATGACGATTTCGATCCTCCGTGATGGCAATTCCTGGGAGTTTCGAGCCAGCGCAGACCGGGCCACCTCGGATCGGCCCGGCTACCCTGAATGCGTCGCCATGCTTGTCCAGATCGGCGATCACCTCTGCAAACAGTACGACGTCGAGGGTTAGGCGGGTCCGAGAGCCGGATTGCCGGCTGCCTCGTGCATCGACCAAATTAGGCACAGTGACTCATTTTTGAGGTCACTGCGGCAAACTGTCCATTTTCCTGTTGACCACGAAATTGCTGACGGTAAAGGTGCCGTGCTTCACGCGCGGCCGGGACCCGAATACATCCCGGCGAAAACCGACAACAATAATGAGCGGAAGCATCAGGAGGGTGAACTAGCTCCCGCGCAGACCTGGACGGTCGCTGATTCAGCGGCATGGTCCTGCGCGTTCGGGGGTAGCACTCAGCGAGCGGGGAAAAGGCATCGATGCGCCCATTGTTGGCGGTGAGTACGGCTATCGACTGGCTGAACGAAAAGGTCGGTAACGTCTGCAATATTCTGGTGCTCGCGGCCTGCGTGGTCAGCGCTGCAAATGCGATGATCCGGTATGCCTTCAGCTACAGCTCCAACAGCTGGCTCGAGACGCAGTGGTATATGTTCGCCGTCGTCGTGATGTTCGGCTCGTCCTACACTTTCAAGCGCAACGAGCATGTGCGCGTCGAAATCCTCTACCTCATGCTGTCCGAACGCGGCCAGCTGTGGCTCGACCTGATCGGGACATTGGTTTTCCTCGTCCCGGCGTGCCTGCTCCTCAGCTACCTCTCATGGGCGATGTTCTACAACTCGTTCATCATCGGAGAGATGTCCAACAACGCGGGCGGTCTCCTGCGGTGGCCGATCAAGTTCGTGCTGCCGGCCGGGTTCTTCATGGTCGCTCTGCAGGGCGTCTCGGAGGCCATCAAACGCGCCGCCGCCTTGCGCGGTGAAGTCACCATCGACGCAAAATATGAGCGGCCGACCCAATGATCACGATTGAGATGATGCCGCCGCTGATGTTCGGCGGGCTGGTCTTGGCCATGCTGATCGGATTTCCGGTCGCCTTCACGCTGGCCGCTCTCGGGCTTTCGTTCGGATTTCTCGCGATCCACGAAGGATTCTTCGGATTCAGCTTCCTCCAGGCCATCCCGGAGCGTATCTATGGCAGCGTTCTGGCGAACGAGCTGCTGCTGGCAATTCCATTCTTCACGTTCATGGGCGCGATCCTCGAACGATGCGGCCTCGCCGAGGATATGCTGGATTCGATGGGGCAGTTGTTCGGCCCCGTTCGCGGCGGTCTCGGCTATTCCGTGATTATCGTCGGCTTCATCCTCGGTGCGATCACGGGGACGGTGGCGGCGCAGGTCATTGCGATGGCGCTGATCTCGATGCCGGTGATGATCCGCTACGGCTACAACATGCGCTACATCACCGGCGTGCTCGCAGCCTCCGGCACCATTACCCAGCTGGTGCCTCCCTCGCTGGTTCTGATCGTGCTCGCGGACCAGCTCGGGAAGTCGGTCGGCGACATGTATCTGGGCGCCTGGGGCCCATCGATCCTCCAGATCGCACTCTTCGCCGGCTACACGTTTGCGTTGAGCGTGATCAAGCCGGGCCACGTCCCGGCAGTGCCCAAGGAAGCAAGGACGCTCACGGGCTGGGCGCTCTGGCGCAAATGCCTTTTGGGCATCATCCCGTCCGCCGTCCTGATCTTCGTGGTGCTCGGCACGATGATGCTTGGCCTTGCCACCCCGACCGAAGCCGGCGCGATGGGCGCCGTCGGCGCGATCGTCCTTGCCGTCATCCATCACAAGGATTTCAGCTCGGCCGGTCACAAGGTGCTGCTCGTCGGCGTCGCGGCGGCGGGTGTCGGCACGATCATCGGCATCTACCTCACGCCGAATCTGCCGTTCAAGATCGCCTTCGCGATTGCCTATCTCGCCGTCGCCTGGGTTTGCATCGAGGCGATCAGGATTCCGGACCTGCGCTTGCTGGTCAAGCAGGGCTACGAGACCACGATGCGCATCACCTGCATGGTGACGTTCATCCTGATCGGATCGACCTGCTTCTCGATCGTCTTTCTCGGTTGCAACGGTGGTGTCTGGCTGGAGCACATGCTGACATCGCTGCCGGGCGGGGTCTGGGGCTTCCTGATCTTCATGAACCTGTTCATCTTCTTCATCGCCTTCTTCCTCGACTTCTTCGAGATCGCCTTCATCATCATCCCGATGATCGCACCGATCGCGCAGAAGCTGCTCACCCCCATCGTCGGGGCGGACGCTGCCTTGATCTGGTTCGGTGTCATGCTCTGCGTCAACATGCAGACCTCCTTCCTGCATCCTCCCTTCGGCTTCGCCTTGTTCTACCTGCGCGGCGTGGCGCCGAAGGAGGTCAAGAGCTCGGACATCTATTGGGGCGCGATGCCCTGGATCGGCCTGCAGGCGATCATGGTTGCGGTCGTGATCGCATTTCCGATCACGGTCACCGGGCTGCTGGATGCTCCCACCAAGGTGGATCTGGACAAGATCAAGATCGAAATTCCCGACATCGAGCTGCCGCCGCCGCTCGATTTCGGCCAGCCGAAGAACTGAGGAGGTATCCCCGCCCGGGGATTGATCCAAAAATATTAGAGGCCTGTCGGTGACCTGCGAACGCTGCCCTTGCGCAGGGAGCCTTAGACCTCGATTGCGACGTCGCAACTGATCAGCAGGCTGGCGGAGTAGACGGTCGCCTCGCGCTGTGGCTAAGTTCAGGTCCAGAGCAGCGAAAGGGGAGCCCGATGCCGTATTTCCCATCTGGACAAGACCGAGACTTCAGCGTCTGCAAGGTGCTTGCCGACCTGTTTTGCGCAATCTTGCTCGGGACCTTTTCCATCGTCTTCTTCGGCTGGGTCGGTGGCATTGTCGCGTTCGTTATCCTCGAAGCGTGCCTGATCGGGCTCGATTGGCTGATTCCGAGCGGCGACGACGCGGCTGGCGTTGTTCGCTAAGGGCAGCTCAATGGCCGAATTTCTCCCGCGATGGGATGGCCTCGCGATGAAGCGCAGCGCTACCGTCGCCGTCCTTCTCCTGCTCGCATCCGCCGCATTGGCCCAAAGCGCGCCGTAGGGCGGATTAGCCGAAGGCGTAATCCGCCATCTTGTCTTGATTGGGCAGCTTCAATGCCCCGAGACGTACAGTCCGGATTATTTCCGGAGGACTGGGCAAGAGACGGCAGCACGGATGGCGACTTTGGAGAGCGCGTGAGCGTCACCAGCAGTCGGCGGATTACGCCTTCGGCTAATCCGCCCCACGTAAACCAATCAGTAGGAATTGGTCCGCCCCGATTTTTGCGGCTCTGATTTGTTCTTTGAGAACGAAGTGGAGTCGAATGCAGAACGAAAGCGGGCGGCTCGAAGGCGCCTCACATCGTCCGCTCCATCCGTCGCGCGCGATAGGCCTGCGGTGACATCAAGGTGCGGTTGCGGAACGCCTTGCGAAAGCTGCTCTCGTCCTCATGGCCGGTCGTGCGCGCGATCGCCTTGATCGGCTGCGTTACCGACCTCCTGGTCGAGGTCGAAGGGCAGGGCAGCCCGGATTTCCGCCGCAACGTCTGGGTCGGGATCGATGAGCAGGAGTCCTCGCACTGGTCGCTCGGCGGCATGCAGCCGACCGCTGAGATCATCGCGAGCACGTTCGGCGCGATCGGAGCGGACGGGGCGCGGATCGCGCGGCGCTAGCAGCACGGAATGCGTGGGCGGATCAGCTCAAGGCATGGTCCGCCCGCCGTCGCCCCGTGCTCAACCGATCTACGGGGCGGTTTCCATTGCATCGCACAATCACGACAGGGGCCTGCACCAGCGCACAGCTGCATTGAGGTTCGAGAGACCAACACCATATGCTCTGCAAGGGAGCCCTGCCGTGCAGACCATGAAGGCGGCCCTCGTTGCGGCGATTGGCGTCGTTGCTTTGATCTGCTGCCTCCTTCCCAGCTCAGCGGAGGAGAACAGCCGCCTTGCACTGATTGTGTCGATCGAAGGGGCCATTGGCCCTGCGTCGGCCAGTTACGTGAAGGAGGCCTTGGCCAAGGCACGCGAACGGCGCGCCGAGGTCGTGCTTCTGAGAATCAACACGCCCGGCGGTCTCAATTCCAGCATGCGCGAGATCATTGCGGATGTGCTGGCCTCGCCCGTCCCTGTCGTCGGTTACGTCGCTCCCTCCGGCGCCCACGCGGCGAGCGCGGGGACCTATATCCTTTATGCGACCCACATCGCGGCGATGGCGCCGGGCACCAATATCGGTGCGGCAACGCCGGTGCAGATTGGCGGACCGCTGCCGGGGCTGCCGGGCGGTACACCGGACAAGGGCGGCAAGGACAAGAAGGACGGCGACCAGCAGAGCGAGCCCAAGGATCAGTCCAAGGATCAGTTCAAGGATGCGATGACGGCAAAGGTGACCAATGACGCGGTTGCCTTCATCCGCAGCCTTGCGGAGCTGCGTGGCCGCAATGCGGATTGGGCGGAGAAGGCGGTCCGTGAGGCCGCCACTCTCTCTGCCAACGGCGCGCTGCAGTCCCATGCCATCGAACTCGTCGCGCGCGATCAGGCTGAGTTGCTGAGGCAGCTCGATGGCCGCGAGGTCGAGGTTGCAGGCGGCAAGACGCAGCGTCTCGCGACGAAGGATGCGGTCGTCGAAGCCATCGACCCCGGATGGATATCCCGCTTCCTGGCGGTCATCACCGATCCGAATGTGGCGTTCATTCTACTGATGGTCGGCATCTACGGCCTGATCTTCGAGTTCATGTCTCCCGGGGCCGTCGCTCCCGGCGTGGTCGGCGCGATCTGCCTGCTGATCGGTCTCTATGCGCTCAATTTGCTGCCGATCAACTATGCCGGCCTTGCCCTGATGCTGGTTGGCATCGTTCTTCTCACCGTCGAAGCCTTCAATCCGACGGTGGTGATCGGTCTCGGGGGGATCATCGCTTTCGTGCTGGGAGCGCTGATGCTCTTCAGGGTCGAGGCGCCCGGTTACCACCTGTCGTGGTGGGTGATCGGCATCACGGCAGCCGTGTTCGCCGGCTTTGCTCTGGTCGTGCTTGGTTCGCTTCGGCGTGCCGCCCGGGCTCCGGAGCGGGTCGGCGCGCAGGCGATGCGAGGCTTGCCCGCCGAGGTTCTCGACTGGAGTGGGAGCGAAGGTCACGTCTTCGCCCATGGCGAGCGTTGGCAGGCGCGCGGCGCCGAAACGTTCAAGCCCGGAGAGACGGTCGAAGTCGCGAACGTCGTCGACCTGACGCTGCTGATACGGCGCGCACCGGCCAGGACCGGCGAGGGAGGTACATCATGATGCTGGAATATCTGACTTATGCGGCGCTTCTGCTGCTTGTCATCATGTTTCTATCCCAGGCCATTCGAATCCTGCGCGAATACGAGCGTGGCGTCATCTTCACGCTCGGCCGTTTTACCGGCGTGAAGGGCCCGGGCCTCATCATCCTCATTCCGGTCGTGCAGCAGCTCGTCAAGGTCGACCTCCGGGTGATGGTGCAGGTCGTGCCGCCGCAGGACGTGATTTCGCGGGACAACGTGTCCGTCAAGGTCAACGCCGTTCTGTACTTCCGCATCGTCGATCCCGAACGAGCCATCATCAAGGTCGGCGATTACATGGCCGCCACCAGCCAGCTCGCGCAGACGACGTTGCGCTCGGTGCTCGGCAAGCACGAGCTCGACGAGATGCTTGCCGAGCGCGACAGGTTGAACGCCGACATCCAGGAGATCCTCGACAAGCAGACCGACGTCTGGGGCATCAAGGTGACCGGCATCGAGATCAAGGACGTCGATATCAACGAAACCATGGTGCGCGCGATTGCCAAACAGGCCGAGGCGGAGCGCCTGCGGCGCGCCAAGGTGATCAATGCGATGGGCGAGCAGCAGGCTGCCGAAAAGCTCGTCGAGGCCGGCCGGATTCTCGCGCAGGAGCCTCAGGCGATGCAGCTGCGTTATTTTGCGGCCCTGCACGATATTGCGGGCGAACGGTCGTCGACTGTGGTCTTTCCGCTGCCGACGGGCTTGCTCGACCATTTTATGCCGCGGCGGGATAATCCTTAGCCATAAAGCATTGGGAGGACCATCTTCGGCCTCAATGGGCGTATCGAATGTCGCTCCCAACTTGAACGGGAGGAGAATTCGATGACGAAGCATGCCGCCAGACCCGCAATCCACGGCCGAAATCGGCCATTGATCCTCGCCGTTCCGCTGATCGCCCTCGCGCTTTGGTCGTGGGGGATCGCGACGGCGCAGGCCGCGGAATCTGCCGGCCTGCCGCGCATTCTCGTGCTTGCGACCGGCGGCACCATCGCAGGCCAGGCCGACGCGCGAGCGACCGGCGCCTACAAATCCGGCCAGATCTCGGGCGAGCAGCTGATGCAATCGGTGCCGGGCCTGGACAAGCTCGCAAAGCTGAATGCCGAGCAGATCTCGTCGATCGGATCCCAGGACATGAACGACAAGGTCTGGTTTGCGCTGGCCCGTCGGATCCAGGAGGCCTTCGACAAGAACGAGGCCGATGCAATCGTCATCACCCACGGCACCGACACGCTCGAGGAGACCGCGTTCTTCCTCGACAACGTGGTGCGCGGCGACAAGCCGGTGGTGATCGTCGGCTCGATGCGGCCGGCGACGGCGGTGAGCGCCGACGGCCCCGGCAATCTCTACGAGGCGGTGCAGGTGGCGGCCGACCCGCGCTCGCGCGGCCGCGGTGTGCTGGCGGTGCTGAACGACAAGATTCAGGGCGCGCGCTCGGTCACCAAGACCAACACCACCAGCATCGAGACGTTCAGTTCCGCCAATGACGGGCCGGTCGGCTATGTCGACACCGCCGGCGGCATTCGCTTCATGGCGCAGGCTCAAGGTCTCAAGCGCGCGACCTATCAGCTTCCGGCCGGCGAGCAATTGCCGCGTGTTGCGATCGTGTACTCGCACGCCAACATGGACGCCGTTCCGATCGAGGATGCCATTTCGCACGGCGCCAAGGGCATCGTGCTGGCCGGCGTCGGCGACGGCAACACCTCGAAGCCGGCGCTCGACGCGCTCGAAGCTGCGGCGAAGAAGGGCATCATCGTGGTGCGCTCGACGCGGGTTCGCTCCGGCTTCGTGACGCGCAACGTCGAGGTCGACGACGACAAGAACGGCTTCGTCGTGTCCGAGGACCTCAATCCGCAGAAGGCGCGCGTGCTCACGCAATTGCTGATCGCGGGCGGCGTGACGGCGCCGGCCGAGCTGCAGAAGGCTTTTACGGCGACCTGGTAGCGGGCAGGTCGTACACGCTACGATTCAAACGAAAAGGCGCTCCTTGCGGAGCGCCTTTTGCTTGTCGCAGACGTCCTGGCTGCTTAGCCCGAATAGTACATCTCGAACTCGACCGGATGCGGGGTCATTTCGAAGCGGGCGACTTCGGTCATCTTCAGCTCGATATAGGCGTCGATGAAGTCGTCGTCGAACACGCCGCCGGCCTTGAGGAAGCCGCGGTCCTTGTCGAGATTTTCCAGCGCCTCGCGCAAGCTACCGCACACGGTCGGGATCTGCTTCAGCTCTTCCTTCGGCAGGTCGTAGAGGTCCTTGTCCATCGCCGGACCCGGATCGATCTTGTTCTTGATGCCGTCGAGGCCGGCCATCAGCATCGCGGCGAAGCCGAGATACGGGTTGGCCATCGGATCGGGGAAGCGCACCTCGACGCGCTTGGCCTTCGGCGAAGCGGTGTAGGGGATGCGGCAGGAGGCCGAGCGGTTGCGCGCGGAGTAGGCGAGCAGCACCGGGGCCTCATAGCCCGGGACCAGACGCTTGTAGGAGTTGGTCGACGGGTTGGTGAAGGCGTTGATCGCCTTGGCGTGCTTGATGATGCCGCCGATGTAATGCAGGCAGGTCTCCGACAGGTCGGCGTATTTGTTGCCGGCGAACACCGGCTTGCCGTCCTTCCAGATCGACTGGTGCACGTGCATGCCCGAGCCGTTGTCGCCGAAGATCGGCTTCGGCATGAAGGTGGCGGTCTTGCCGTAGATGTGCGCGACCTGGTGGATGCAGTACTTGTAGATCTGCATGTGGTCGGCCATCAGCGTCAGCGTGTCGAACTTCATGCCGAGCTCGTGCTGGGCGGACGCGACCTCGTGGTGATGCTTCTCGACCTTGACGCCCATCTTGGCCATGGCGCCGAGCATCTCCGAGCGCATGTCCTGCACCGAGTCCTGCGGCGGGACGGGGAAGTAGCCGCCCTTGGTGCGGATGCGGTGGCCGAGATTGCCGCCTTCATATTCGGTGTCGGAGTTGGTCGGCAACTCCGAGGAGTCGAGCCGGAAACCGGTCTTGTAGGGCTCGGCCGAATAGCGCACGTCGTCGAACACGAAGAACTCGGCCTCGGGGCCGACGAACACGCTGTCGCCCACGCCCATCGACTTCACCATGGCCTCGGCCTTCTTGGCGATGCCGCGGGGGTCGCGGTTGTAGGGCTCACCGGTGGTCGGCTCGAGCACGTCGCAGGTGATGACCATGGTGGTCTCGGCGAAGAACGGGTCGATCGTCGCGGTGACCGGATCGGGCATCAGGCACATGTCGGACTCGTTGATCGCCTTCCAGCCGGCGATCGAGGAGCCGTCGAACATCGTTCCTTCGGCGAAGATGTCATCGTCGATCATGCTGACGTCGAACGTCACATGCTGCCACTTGCCGCGCGGATCGGTGAAGCGCAGGTCGACGTACTTGACGTCGTTGTCCTTGATCGATTTCAGGACGTCTTTGGCGGTCTTCATGCATACCCCTTTTGGCTCTGCGGGTCGGTTTCCAGATGAGCAAAATTATTCTCGCTCGGGCGAGTTTTGCGCGACCGCACAAACGAAATCAGGCCGCCGAAGCAGCCTTCTTTCTAGTCGGAGTGTCGCGAAATTCGGGATAGCACCCGGCTCAGATAGCGTCCAGCCCGGATTCGCCGGTTCGGATGCGGATCGCCTCTTCGATGTTGGAGACGAAGATCTTACCATCGCCGATGCGGCCGGTCTGCGCTGCGCGGCGGATGGCGTCGATGGCGCGCTCGACCAGATCGTCGCCGATCACGATCTCGATCTTCACCTTGGGCAGGAAGTCGACGATGTATTCTGCGCCGCGGTAGAGCTCGGCGTGCCCCTTCTGCCGTCCAAAGCCCTTGGCTTCGGTGACGGTGATGCCCTGAAGGCCGACTTCCTGAAGCGCTTCCTTCACCTCGTCGAGCTTGAATGGCTTGATGATGGCTTCGATTTTCTTCACTGCGCGCCTCCCGGCCTTTCGATCAAATAGCAACGTCTTCGTCAGGATGCGCTTTTCTTAACGCACGATCTTGTCTTCGCTATGCCGGGATCCCTGACCAATCCGGCAACAACGGCCGGCCACACTTTGATAAATGCCAGTGAGCACGACGAACCGAAGCGGCTTCCTCGAAAGCAGGGTCTATGCCAAGTTGCAAATGCCCTGATTATTGGAGCGTTATCAGCCTTTTAACGAGCATCTCTGAGTAGTGGTGCCGACCTGCACAAAATACCGAAGACTACGAAATAGGCAAACGGTTCAATATGTGTGCAGATCGATGTTCCCGAGGGTGGGGCGGAACGGAACGTGCCTGTTGAAAAGGCGTTTGGACCAGGGAAGTGGCATGGAAGTTCTGACCACCGCTGAAATGCAGCGCGCCGACCAGCTCACCATCGCGGCCGGCACGCCCGGTTTCAAGTTGATGCTGAGCGCGGGCCAGGCCGTCACCGATGCCGCCCAGGCGCTGGTGGAGGAGGGGCCGATCCTGATCGTGGCCGGCCCCGGCAACAATGGCGGTGATGGTTTTGTCGCAGCCGCCGAGCTCGCCGCGCAGGGGCGGGAGGTCTCGGTCATCCTGATGTGCGAGCGCGACCAGCTCCAGGGCGACGCGGCCTCCGCCGCGCGCGGCTGGAAGCACCCGGTGCTCCCGTTCAATCCGCAGGCGATCGGACGGCCGGCGCTGATCATCGATGCGCTGTTCGGCGCAGGCCTCAGCCGTCCCGTCGATGGTGAGGCGCGCGCGATGATCGAGGCGATCAACGCCAACGGCGCCCCCGTGCTCGCGGTCGACCTGCCGAGCGGCATCAACGGCACCAGCGCGGCGGTGATGGGCGCGGCGGTGAATGCCACCGAGACCGTCACCTTCTTTCGCAAGAAGCCGGCGCATCTCTTGCTCCCCGGCCGGATGCATTGCGGCCGCGTGCGCGTCGCCGACATCGGCATCGACGCGCAGGTGCTCGACGAGATCGCGCCGCAGACGTTCGAGGACGATCCGGATGTCTGGGGCGCCGCTTTTCCGGTACCGCGTATCGACGGCCACAAATACGCGCGGGGGCATGTGTTGGCGGTCTCCGGCGATGCGGCGGCGACCGGCGCTGCGCGGCTGGCCGCGCGCGGTGCACTGCGGGCAGGGGCGGGCCTGGTAACGCTGGCGAGCCCGCGCGATGCGCTCGCGATCAACGCGGCCGCGCTCACGGCCGTCATGGTTCGCCCCGTCGATACCGTCGTCGAGTTCGGCGAGCTGCTCGGCGACAAGCGCTACAACACCTGCATGATCGGCCCCGGCGCGGGCATCGGCGAGCGCACCTGCGATCTCGTTCACACCGCGCTCGGTGCGCAGCGTCGTCTGGTGCTCGATGCCGATGCCCTGACGAGCTTTGCCGCAACCCCCGAGCGCCTGTTCGAATCGATCAAGTCCTCGCAAGACATTGCGGTGGTGCTGACCCCGCACGAGGGCGAATTTCCGCGCCTGTTCTCCGACCTCAGCAACAAATTTCCGGGCCGCTCCAAGCTGGAGCGCGTGCGCGATGCCGCCGAGCGCTCCGGCGCCGTCGTGCTCCTGAAGGGACCCGACACCACGATCGCCGCCCCCGACGGCCGCGCGACCATCGCCGCCAACGCGCCGCCCTGGCTCGCCACCGCGGGCGCCGGCGACGTGCTCGCCGGCATCATCGCAGGGCTGCTGGCGCAAGGCGTGCCGGCGTTCGAGGCCGCCAGCATCGGCGTCTGGATGCATGGCGAGGCGGGACGCGAAGCCGGGCCGGGCCTGATCGCGGAGGACCTGACCGAGACGCTGCCGGCCGTGCACCGGCGGATTTATGATGCGCTGGGGGTGGAGTACTAGTGCTCAGACAGCTCGCGCTCGCCGACATGGGCGCAGCGGCGCAAGTCCATCGGATCTCGTTTGACCAGGCGATGCCATGGCTCGCCGGGCTGCACACGCCGGACGAGGACCGCTGGTTCTATCGCGAGCGTGTCTTTCCGACGTGCCGGGTGTGGGGATGTTTTGACGGCGACGTGCTCAGCGGGATCATCGCGTTCCGCGAGGGCTGGATCGAGCAGCTCTACGTGCTCCCCCCGGCCCAGGGCCGCAGCGCCGGCAGTGAGCTCCTCGACGTCGCCAAAGGCGCCTACCACCGGCTCGAGCTCTGGACCTTCCAGCGTAATGCGCCGGCGCGGCGCTTCTATGAGGCGCGTGGGTTCGAGTTGGTCGATGAATCCGACGGCTCGAGGAGCGAGGAGAAGGAGCCCGATGCTCGCTACCTCTGGGAGCGAAGACCACTTGATCGGAGATCGATTGTAGTCTAAAAACTACAGATGGTCGAACTCAGGCAGACTGAGACGTTCCGAAAGTGGCGATCGCGTCTGCGGGATGAGCGCGCCAGAGCGTTGATCGCGTCGTGGTTGGATCGGCTAGCTCAAGGCCACGCGGGCGACGTTGAGCCGGTCGGCGATGGGGTGAGCGAACTGCGTATCCACCACGGCCCCGGCTATCGGATCTATTTTCAGCAGCGGGGCAAGACGATCATCATTTTGCTGTGTGGGGGCGACAAGGCCACGCAGGCGAAAGACATCAAGGAGGCCAAGCGCCTTGCCGAGATGTGGAGCGAATAAAGATGGGCAAGAAGCTGACGACTTACGATCCGGCCGAGGACCTTCAATCCGATGAAGCCATTGCCGTGTTCATGGAAGAGGCGTTCAAAACCGAGGACGCCGCCTATATCGCGCATGCGCTTGGCGTCGTCGCCCGTGCGAAGGGGATGGCGCAGATTGCCAAGGAAACCGGTCTTTCTCGCGAGCAGCTCTATCGCTCGTTCAGTACCGACGGCAATCCGACGCTCAAAACGACCATCGCAGTGATGAAGGCGCTCGGCATCGAACTGACGGCCAAACCGCACGCATAGCCGCAACCTCACTCCACCCCATACCAGCGCACCAGCCGCGGCGCGGCCCAGTCCGTGACGACGGATTCGAGCAGCCATTGTCCGGATGCGGTCGCCGCGAAGGCGATGCGCTGGGTCTGGCCGGGCTCGACCGCGAGCGTGTCGAGCCAGTACGGCTTCCAGCCGTCGTCGAGCTTGTCGAGCAGGCGGAAGTGGTGGCCGTGCAGATGGAAGACGGTCGACATTGGGCCGGGGTTCTTGAGGGCCAGCACGACGGTGCGGCCGGGCTTGGCGCGGAAGGCCGGGGCGGAGGATCGGGAGAAGTCGGCACACCGTGCCCACCCAGCATCGGCTGCGCCGAGCGCGACATCGAACCGCAGGGCTCCTCTGAGATCGAGCTTGTCGGGCAGGTCATTGGAAGGAAGCGGCTGCGGCGGCAACAGCGGCGCGCGGCGCTCCAGCCTGCCGGAGACGGCAAGCGAGCCGATCGGATGCGCCTCCTTGCCGTCATGGAGCAGAATCGGGGCCGAGCTGGCCGCATCCACAATGGCATCGGCACGCCCGCCCGGGGCCAGGACCAGAGCGCCATTGCGCGCCGGAAACGGTTCGGCTGGTTGTCCGTCCAGAGCCATCACCCGGACGTCGTGGTTTTCTAATTTGATCGCCAGAACAGTGCGTTGGGAGCCGTTGATAAAGCGCAGCCGCAAACGCTCACCAGCTGCAGCTGAGAGTTCAAATGAAGTTTGTCCATTAAGCGTATAGAGCGGCGTCGCGTCCTTTGGAGCGCGTCCCGGGGGGAGTGCGGTGCCGTCTGACCGCAGCCGCCACTCCTCGATCAGCAGGACCTCGTCGCGATCGACGATGCCAGTGTTTGCCTCCTGCGCGATGACCGGAAGCGGGCGCGCAGGCCGCGTCAGGACGTCCTCGAACAGGCGGAAGTCCGCCAGCAGGGTTCCCGCGCTTGGTACTGAAATAATTGAGGTTTCGGTCGTCCCGGGCTGGGCGGGCGCGCGCCCGCGCAGCGGGTCGGCCGCGGCTGGGCCATTGAGGCCGTACCAGGTTGGGGCAAGCGGGACAGGCAGGTCGTTGCGAAACGCCACCTCGCAGCGATCGCCGCGCTTGAGACGGACGTTCCCGAGGTGGCTTACGGCGGCCAGCTCCCAGATTGGTGTAGCGGGCTGCCCCGGCCTGAGAGCCAGGGTTTGCGGCCTTGCCTGAAGGGAAAGCTGGGCGGTCAGGGCCGGCGCGGCACTGCTGGCGACCAACCCGGCCGCCGAGGCGCCAAGCCCGGTGCCAAGCCCGGCGGCAAGGCCGGCCAAAAGCTCACGTCGGGTCGGGTCAAAGAACCGCGTTTTCATGGGCCGATCCGGACCACGCCACGCTGGATAAGTCCAGCGATCGTGCCTACGTAAAGCCTGCCTCCATCGGGCCATTTTTTTGCTGCGAACAGTCAGGCACATGTTATAAGCCCGGCCGCCCGCGGCATCGCGGCCGGTTTGGATGCAAATTCACGCGGGCGTGGCGGAACTGGTAGACGCGCTGGATTTAGGTTCCAGTGACGAAAGTTGTGGGGGTTCGAGTCCCTCCGCCCGCACCAAGCGCTTATCGCGTTTGCACGGATTACGAGACCTGCTTTCGCGCGGAGTTTGTCCGCCGGGAGCCGGTTCGATGAAGCACCGGCGTTGAGGCGTTTGCCTCGCGCCGGATCGATTGATGACAGCGTCCCGATGCATGCGCGCCGGGACCGAACGAGAAGAAGATTGGACGCCATGCAGGTCACAGAGACCCTCTCGGAAGGTTTGAAGCACGAGTTCAAGATCAGCGTTCCCGCGTCTGATCTCGACGCCAAGGCTGGTGCCAAGCTCGTTGACCTCAAGGACAAGGTCCGCATCAACGGCTTCCGTCCCGGCAAGGTGCCGGTTGCTCACCTGAAGAAGGTCTACGGCCGCTCGGTGATGGCCGAGACCATCGACCAGACCATCCGCGACACCAACACGCAGCTGTTCTCCGAGCGCGGCTTCCGCCTTGCGACCGAGCCCAAGATCACCATGCCGAGCGAGCAGGCCGAGGTCGAGGAGCTCCTGAGCGGCAAGACCGATCTCACCTACACGGTTGCGATCGAGGTGGTGCCGGCAATCGCGCTCGCCGACTTCAAGTCCTTCCAGGTCGAGAAGCCCGTCGCCGATGTCACCGACGCCGATGTCGACGAGGCGATCAAGCGCATCGCCGACACCAACCGCGGCTATGCCGCGAAGGCCGAGGGCGAAAAGGCCGCCTCCGGCGACCGCGTCACCATCAACTTCAAGGGCTCCATCAACGGCGAAGTCTTCGAGGGTGGCACCGGCGAAGGCATCCAGGTCGTGATCGGCTCCAACACCTTCATTCCCGGCTTCGAGGAGCAACTGATCGGCATCGGCGCGGGCGAGACCCGCACGCTGAAGGTGTCGTTCCCGAAGAACTACATGAACGACAAGCTCGCCGGCCAGCCGGCCGAGTTCGAGACCTCCGCGACCTCGATCGAGGCGCCGCAGGACATCGCGATCGACGACGAGTTCGCCAAGACGCTTGGCCTGGAATCGCTGGACAAGCTCAAGGAAGCCGCGCGCGAGCGTCTGAACGTCGAGTTCGCCGGCGCGACGCGCCAGCGCGTCAAGCGCGCGCTGCTCGACCGCCTCGACGAAGCCCATCGCTTCGAGGCGCCGCCCTCGCTGGTCGACGAGGAGTTCAATCTGATGTGGAACTCGGTCAAGGCCGAGATGGACTCCGCCGGCAAGACCTTTGCCGACGAGGACACCACTGAAGACAAGGCCAAGGAGGAGTACCGCAAGATCGCCGACCGCCGCGTGCGGCTCGGTCTCGTGCTCTCCGAGATCGGCGAGAAGAACAAGATCACTGTGACCGACGACGAGGTCGGCCGCGCCGTGATCGAGCGCGCCCGCTCGATGCCCGGCCGCGAGAAGGAGGTCTGGGACTATTACCGCAGCAACGCCCAGGCGTTGGCCCAGCTCCGTGCACCGATCTATGAGGACAAGGTCGTCGACTTCATCCTCGAGCTCGCCAACGTGACCGAGAAGAAGGTCTCGCGCGAGGACCTCTACAAGGACGACGAAGCGGAAAAGACCGCGGCCTGAGGCCCGTTCCGATACCATCGGAATGGGGCTCTGAGGCAGCCATCCATTAAGGATGATCAGCGAAGAGGCCCAGCTAGCCAGATGGCCGGCTGGGCCTCTTTGTGTGCGAATCAGCTTCAACTGCCCGACGGATTAAGCCTTAATGCGCTCCGCACTTGTCAGGCGCGAATTGGGCTATATCTGTCGGTACGCCTTCTACCTCTACCAAGTTCCTGCATCACGGGACGTCCATCGGCCTTCAGCAGATCCAGCTCAAACTGGCAGTCAAGCCTGGCGATGTCCGCCTCTTAAAAACCCTAGGTGACTCATGCGCGATCCGGTTGAAACCTACATGAACCTCGTGCCCATGGTGGTCGAGCAGACCAACCGTGGCGAGCGCGCCTACGACATCTTCTCGCGCCTCTTGAAGGAGCGCATCATCTTCCTGACCGGTCCGGTCGAGGATGGCATGTCGACGCTGGTCGTCGCACAGCTGTTGTTCCTCGAGGCGGAAAATCCGAAGAAGGAAATCTCGATGTACATCAATTCGCCGGGCGGCGTGGTGACGTCGGGCCTTGCGATCTACGACACCATGCAGTTCATCCGCCCGCCGGTCTCGACGCTGTGCACGGGGCAGGCGGCCTCGATGGGCTCGCTGCTGCTCGCCGCCGGCGAGAAGGACATGCGCTTCTCGCTGCCGAACGCGCGCATCATGGTGCATCAACCCTCCGGCGGCTTTCAGGGCCAGGCCACCGACATCATGCTGCACGCGCAGGAAATCCTGAACCTGAAGAAGCGGCTCAACGAGATCTACGTGAAGCACACCGGCCAGACCTACAAGGCGATTGAGGACGCGCTGGAACGCGACAAGTTCCTGACCGCGAACGACGCCAAGGAGTTCGGCCTGGTCGACAAGGTCATCGACAAGCGTGCCGAGGAACCGGCGGCGGCGAAGACCCCGTAGCACTACTGGGGCTCTGCGGCGATCCCTTGTCAGGCCCTTGGGCAACTCCTTGGGATCGCCTCATACCATCAGGTGGCGTTCACGCTATGGACGCGTGCGCGCGTCGCAAAACGGTATTTGCGCCCTGCGACAAGCAGAAAGTTCCGCTTTCGTGCTTGTTTTTCGTGGTAATCCAGCAACGCCGGGGTGATTTCGATCACTTCGCCCGTGCCAAGACCGGAAATCACGGTATTGTCACGGGTAGCCGGCGACCCCCGATTAGCGAATTCTTGATAGTCGGGTGACAGCATGGTTGGCTACGATTGATCGGCTATGATCGCGGAGAATCGAGTGACCGTGATTCGCACGGGATGTAACGCGTAGGGTCTTTTTTGGTACGGAATTTGCTCTACTTAAGCTTCATGCCGACCATCGTGTCGGAATGGAGCGATCGAGCGGAACGGGATCGAACCGCGGACGGAGACATGAATGAGTAAGGTCGGCACGAGCGACTCCAAGAACACGCTATATTGCTCGTTCTGCGGCAAGAGCCAGCACGAAGTCCGCAAACTGATCGCGGGTCCCACGGTCTTCATCTGCGACGAGTGCGTCGAGCTCTGCATGGACATCATCCGCGAGGAAAACAAATCCTCGCTGGTCAAGTCGCGCGACGGCATTCCGACGCCGAAGGAAATCTGCAAGGTCCTGGACGACTACGTGATCGGCCAGAGCCATGCGAAGAAGGTCCTGTCGGTCGCGGTGCACAACCACTACAAGCGCCTCAACCACCAGACCAAGCACAACGACGTCGAACTCGCGAAGTCGAACATCCTGCTGATTGGTCCGACCGGCTCGGGCAAGACGCTGCTTGCGCAGACGCTCGCCCGCATCCTGGACGTGCCGTTCACCATGGCCGATGCGACGACGCTGACCGAGGCCGGCTATGTCGGCGAGGACGTCGAGAACATCATCCTGAAGCTGCTCCAGGCCGCCGACTACAACGTCGAGCGCGCCCAGCGCGGCATCGTCTACATCGACGAAATCGACAAGATCAGCCGCAAGTCCGACAACCCCTCGATCACGCGCGACGTGTCGGGTGAGGGCGTGCAGCAGGCGCTGCTCAAGATCATGGAAGGTACGGTGGCTTCGGTCCCGCCGCAGGGCGGCCGCAAGCATCCGCAGCAGGAATTCCTGCAGGTGGATACCACCAACATCCTGTTCATCTGCGGCGGTGCCTTCGCCGGCCTCGAGAAGATCATCTCGGCGCGCGGACGGTCGACCTCGATCGGCTTCGCGGCCCAGGTGATGGCGCCGGAAGACCGCCGGACCGGCGAGATCTTCCGTCACGTCGAGCCTGAGGACCTCCTGAAGTACGGCCTCATCCCCGAGTTCGTCGGCCGTCTGCCGGTCGTGGCGACGCTCGAGGACCTCGATGAGACCTCGCTGAAGAAGATCCTCACCGAGCCGAAGAACGCGCTGGTGAAACAGTACCAGCGGCTGTTCGAGATGGAGAACATCGAGCTGACCTTCGCCGACGAGGCGCTTGGCGCGGTTGCCCGCAAGGCGATCGAGCGCAAGACCGGTGCGCGGGGCCTTCGTTCGATCCTCGAGGCGATCCTGCTCGAGACCATGTTCGATCTGCCGGGCCTGGAAGGTGTGGAAGAGGTCGTGATTTCGCGCGAAGTCGTGGAAGGAACGGCGCGTCCGCTCTACATCTACGCCGATCGGTCCGATCGCGCCGTCGAGAACGCCAGCGCCTGATCTTTCGGCGCTGGAACGCTCCAATTGTATCCTCAAACTGGGCTGCGGAAATGTATCTCCGCAGCCGGTGTTGCGTCGCTTACCGCGTTGCGTAAGCGCCTGATGGCGCGCGTTTTTCAATGACTTGACACCCCCCGGGTCGATAGCCACCTAATGTCGGCGGCGAGCGAAAATTCTCTTCCAGATTCGCCTCAGTTCCGATCCGGCGAGCCGGTCCAACGCGAAAAACGGACCGATCGGTTTTGCGGATCACCTCGGCACCTTGTGGCGGTTGCGCATGAGCATGGCGGGCTGCGTGCAAGGGGGCAAAGCAAAAGGAAAAGGCCATGACTAATCCAAAACCCAGGCCAACCATCGTTCATGGCGAAACGCACGCCTATCCCGTGCTGCCGCTGCGCGACATCGTCGTCTTCCCGCACATGATCGTTCCGCTCTTCGTCGGTCGCGAGAAGTCGATCCGCGCGCTCGAAGAGGTGATGAAGAACGACGCGCTGATCATGCTCGCGACGCAGAAGAACGCGTCCGACGATGATCCGGCGCCCGACGCCATTTACGAGACCGGTACGCTTGCCAGCGTGCTGCAGCTCTTGAAGCTTCCCGACGGCACCGTGAAGGTGCTGGTCGAAGGGCTCGAGCGTGCGCGCGTGCAGAAATACACCGATCGCGCCGACTATTACGAAGCGACCGCCATTGCGCTGGCCGATACCGATGCGAAGTCGGTCGAGGCGGAAGCGCTGGCGCGCTCGGTCGTGTCCGACTTCGAGAGCTATGTGAAGCTCAACAAGAAGATCTCGGCCGAGGTCGTCGGCGTCGTGCAGGCGATCACCGATTTCGCCAAGCTCGCCGACACCGTTGCCTCGCATCTCGCGGTCAAGATCGCCGATCGCCAGGGTATCCTGGAGACTCTGTCCGTCACCACGCGCCTGGAGAAGGTGCTAGGTCTGATGGAGAGCGAGATCTCGGTGCTGCAGGTCGAGAAGCGCATCCGCTCACGCGTCAAGCGCCAGATGGAGAAGACCCAGCGCGAGTATTATCTCAACGAGCAGATGAAGGCGATCCAGAAGGAACTCGGCGACGACGACGGTCGCGACGAGCTCGCCGATCTCGAAGAGAAGATCGCCAAGACCAAGCTCTCCAAGGAAGCGCGCGAGAAGGCGCAGCATGAACTGAAGAAGCTGCGCCAGATGTCGCCGATGTCCGCGGAAGCGACCGTCGTGCGCAACTATCTGGATTGGCTGCTGTCGATCCCGTGGAACAAGAAGTCCAAGGTGAAGAAGGATCTGGAAGCGGCGCAAGCCATCCTGGACTCCGATCACTACGGGCTGGAGAAGGTCAAGGAACGTATCGTCGAGTACCTGGCGGTGCAGTCGCGCGCCAACAAGCTCACGGGCCCGATCCTGTGCCTCGTCGGTCCTCCCGGCGTCGGCAAGACCTCGCTCGGCAAGTCGATCGCGAAGGCGACGGGGCGTGAGTTCGTGCGCGTCTCGCTCGGCGGCGTGCGTGACGAGGCCGAGATCCGCGGTCACCGCCGCACCTATATCGGCTCGATGCCCGGCAAGATCATCCAGTCGATGCGCAAGGCGAAGTCGTCCAATCCGCTGTTCCTGCTGGACGAGATCGACAAGATGGGCGCCGATTTCCGCGGCGATCCGTCCTCGGCTCTACTCGAGGTCCTCGACCCCGAGCAGAACGGGACCTTCAACGACCACTATCTCGAGGTCGACTACGATCTGTCCAACGTGATGTTCATCACGACCGCGAATACGCTCAATATTCCAGGCCCGCTGATGGACCGCATGGAGATCATCCGGATCGCCGGCTACACCGAGAACGAGAAGGTCGAGATCGCGCGCAAGCATCTGATCCCGAACGCGGTGTCCAAGCACGGCCTGGACTCCAAGGAGTTCTCGATCGACGACGACGCGCTACTGCTTCTGATCCGCCGCTACACTCGCGAAGCGGGCGTGCGTAACCTGGAGCGTGAGCTCTCCACACTCGCCCGCAAGGCGGTGAAGGAGCTGATGATCTCCAAGAAGAAGTCGGTCAAGGTCACCGAGAAGACTCTGGAAGAGTTGCTCGGCGTGCCGAAGTACCGCTTCGGCGAGATCGAGAGCGAGCCGCAGGTCGGCATCGTCACCGGCCTTGCCTGGACCGATGTCGGCGGCGAGTTGCTGACCATCGAAGGCGTCATGATGCCCGGCAAGGGCAAGATGACGGTCACGGGCAATCTGCGTGACGTGATGAAGGAGTCGATCTCGGCGGCGGCGTCCTACGTCCGCTCGCGCGCGATCAATTACGGCATCGAGCCGCCGATGTTCGATCGCCGCGACATCCACGTGCACGTGCCGGAGGGCGCGACGCCGAAGGACGGTCCGTCCGCGGGCGTCGCCATGGCCACCGCGATCATCTCGGTCATGACCGGCATCCCGGTCCGCCACGATGTCGCGATGACCGGCGAGATCACGCTGCGCGGCCGGGTGCTGCCGATCGGCGGCCTGAAGGAGAAGCTGCTGGCTGCGGCCCGCGGCGGCATCAAGACGGTGCTGATCCCCGAGGACAACGCCAAGGATCTCACGGAGATTTCCGATGCGATCAAGGGCGGCATGGAGATCATCCCGGTCTCGCGCCTCGACGACGTCGTCGCCAAGGCGCTGGTGAAGAAGCCGGTGCCGATCGTCTGGGAAGAGGACACCAAGGTGACGGTGAAGCCGGACGGCGATGAAGCCGCCGGCGGCCTGACCGCTCACTGAGGCTCAACGAAAAGATGATAAAACGGCGCCTCCGGGCGCCGTTTTTGTTTTGGGGCAGGGGGAGGAGGCCGATGCAGATCGACGGGCAATGCCATTGCGGGACGATCACCTTCGAGGCCGAGGTCGATCCGGAGGCCGTCTCGGTCTGTCACTGCACCGATTGCCAGACGCTGACCGGCTCGCCGTTCCGGGTGACCGCCGTCTGTGCCGGCGCTGATGTCCGCCTGACCGGCGGCGCGCCCAAGATCTACGGCAAGCGTGGTGACAACGGCCGGATGCGCTTCCAGCACTTCTGCGCCGATTGCGGTTCCCCGCTGTTCACCAGCGGCGAGGGCGACCAGGCCGATGATTGGGGCATCCGCTGGGGCTCTATCCGCCAGCGCGACAAATTGCGCCCCGTCAGGCAGATCTGGTGCCAGTCGGCGGCGGTGTGGATCGACGCGGTGCCGCTGCTGCCGGGGAGGCCGCAGGATTGAGGTTGGCTTGCTACAGGCCCGCCTTCGCCCGTTGGGCTTCGGCGCGGCAGCCTTCGCTCGCTTCGCGCCACGAGCACTAGTGCCGGCCTCCGAGCCGAAGCTCGCGAAGCGAGCGAAGGCTGGTGGGCGGTCACGGATTCGAACCGCGGACCCTCTCGGTGTAAACGAGATGCTCTAACCAGCTGAGCTAACCGCCCAAGTGCGCCTCTTTAGCGCCCCGGCGGGTGCCGAAGCAAGAGCCCAGCGCGCCGCGAACTGGCTCCAATTCGCGGCGCGGCCAGGGTTTTATGCGAACGCGAGCGGCCCTGCAGCAGGCGCGCTGCAGGGTCACCGTGTTTCGCCTCGAAACTCCTGCCTGAGATCAGGCCGTCTTGGTGAACATCGTCAGGACGCCGTCGGCGATGTTGATCGCGACGACTTGTGACGAGCTCAAGCCCTTGGCCTTGAGCACGGAGGCTGCCTGCGGTGTGGCGTCGATGGACTGCCGGAGCGACTGGATGTCCTTGTCACTTGTGTGCGCCACGAGTTCATCGACCTTCGCGCGCACGGCCGGCTGCAATTCCTTGACGTCCACAACCTGTATGCTCCGGATCTCCGTGCTGGACTGCGTGGACGGCTGTTCCGCGCCGGGTTGCGACGATGCGCCCTGTGCCTGCACCAGAGCCGGTGTTCCGAGACAGAGAGCTGCAACGATGACGGATGCCGTGAAGCTGCGCATGGTCATGCCTTTTCCAGTTTGAGGAACGGCGAAACTATCGGGGAAATCTGGTTGGCATCTGATTCCGATGTGGCCATTCGGTGAAACCAATGCGGCCGTAATGCGCGCAGGCGAGACGCGCTGGAGTTTACACCGCTGTCAGTTGCAAACTTCGACGTCCCCGGGTCCACTGCCGTAGCCACGTACTCCGGCTCTATTCGCCTCGAGCCTGCAGCCCGATCGAACGGGACGACATCCCGCTGCATTGCAAATTATCTGTCCTGACGATTTGGCTTGTGGAGGCCCTGGCGTAGCCTCCGTTCGTTTCCGCTCGCCATCTCGCTCTTTCGAATTATCGCGCGTGGTAACCGGCTTCTTGTCCTGCACCTTCTCGCATTCGTTGTCGTCATTGACGCGGTAGCCAGCGCGACAGGTGATCTTCACGCAGGCATCGCCATCGGCCTTGAAGCCATGGTCGCAGACCAGCGGGCAGACGCGTCCCGGCTTGGCCTTGATCGCATCCAGCGCATCGAAGCTCGCGAGCTTGGCATCGAACTTCGTGCCGGCGTATTTGTTGAACAGCGTCAGCGAACGTTGAGACGAAGCGTTCCAGTCGCCATCCGCGGAGGCGGAGAGACAGCCGACGCGGCGCAGCTCCGACTGAACCAGCTTCGTCGTTTCCTGCGGCGACATTGTCGGCGGGGTCGAAGAGGGCGCTATCGCTGCGACCTTCTGCTCCGCGCTGGCAGAGGCCTGCTTCTCTGCGGCCAGCTTGGCGGCCGTCTCGGCGGCGGCCTTGTCGTTCGCCAGCTTCTCGGCGAGCGCCTTCTCCGCGGCCTGCTTCTCGGCCATTGCCTTCGCGACTGCCGCCTCGGCGTCCTTCCGTCGTTGCTCCGCAGCCGCGGCCTTGGCCTCCTCGATCTGCTTGGCCTTCTCGGCAGCGAGACGCTTCTCCTCGGCCGCCTTGGCCGCGGCTGCCGCCTTCTCCTGTTCGGCCTTGTTGGCGCGCTCGGCGGCGAGGCGGGCCTTCTCCTCTTCCGCCTGCCGGGCCTTGTCTGCCGTGGTCGCACGGGTTTCCTCGGCGGCGATCTTGTTCAACTGGCCTTTGGCGAGATCGGTATAGAAGCCGCTCGGAAAGCGGTTGAGGAAGGCGGTCCATCCGTCGCGTGTCCCAAGCTGAAGCGCCAATTCGTAGTCGCGCCGAATCTCGCTCTCGGGATTTGCCTGGGGGCCGGCGACGACAGGCTTCGCCGCGATCAGCGGCATGTCGTCGCCGCCGAGCGAACCGTAGACATAGGGCTCCTGCTTGTAACCGGTGTTCTTGAGCACGTCGTCACGGACGAAGCCGAACGCCTTGCGCAGGTCGAGCCCCGGCGTCGGCAGCCGCTCCACCAGCGCTGCGGCAAACGGGCTGTTTTTGGAGTCGCCGTCCGAGGCCGTTGAGCCGGCCTTGGCGGCGAAAGCGATCATGGTGTTCGGGCTGGTCGGCTCGACCTTGGCGAGGCCGCGGCCGATGGCGCGTGCGGCCACCGTTCGTTTCATCGTCTTGGCGAACGGATTGTCGCGGCAGGCATCGAGAATGACGAGGCGAAGCTGCTTGGCCGGCTCGATGGCGAACAGCAGCCGATCGAGCGGGAAAGCCTCGTCGAAGACATCGGTATCGGTCTCCAGCGCGGCGTCGGTCGGAATGAGATAATTGTTGCCGTCCAGCTCGATCCCGTGGCCGGCATAATAGATGACGGCGACCTCGGCCTCGCGCGCCTTGCTGCCGAACTCGCGCAGGGCCTTGCGCATGTCGACGACGCTCAGGTCGAGCTTGACGTCCACGGTGTCGAAGCCGGCCTTCCTGAACATGCCGCCGACCAGCGAGGCGTCGTTCACCGGATTGGTCAGCCGGGGCACGCTCTTGTAGGCGGAATTGCCGATGACGAGAGCCACGCGCTTTTCAGCGTGCGCCGATCCGCAGCCGAGACACAAGACCGTCAATAAAAATAGAAAAATCCGAAATGCGCCCATTGCAGCCCCAAATCGCAATGTGATCAGAGTAGTCGCAGTGTGCCCTGGAGGCAAAGGCGCCTAATGTGACGAACATCACAGGCGCCAGTACCGGCATCGGCCAATGTCCGCCCGCAAGTCACAACGGAGGGTTGGCCAATGTGTGCTCTGCTCGATCTCATCTACCGACATGTCTGCCGGGCTTGTCTGCGGCAAGCGCGACGCATCAGCCAGGACCGTTCGACCAGCGTAATCTCGTAATTCCGGGCCCCGGAGCGCGACCAGCCTTAACTCCTTGAAGGGTGCGCCCGCCATCCCGACGTGGTATCGCCCCTGAGTGGTTGCAAAACCGCGACGGGATGGGCATCGCGAATGGGAATGACCGGGAACACCATGCAGCAGCCAAGCGGCCACGAGCAGAACGCCGACCAGATCGCCTATTGGAACGGCCCGAGCGGCCAGCGCTGGGCCGATCGCCACGCGGCCCAGGAGAGCCTGCTCGGACCGATTGCCGACGCGCTGATCGAACGCGCCAAGCCGAGGCCCGGGGAGCGCGTCCTCGATGTCGGCTGCGGCTCCGGCGCGACGACGTTCGCGTTCGCCAAGGCGGTGGCGCCCGATGGGTTCGCGCTCGGCCTCGACGTGTCCGAGCCGATGCTGTCACAGGCGCGCGCGTTTGCGCCAAAGGGCCTGCCGCTCGATTTCGTGCTGGCCGACGCCACCGTGCATCCGTTCGAGCCGGCGAGCTTCGATCTCTTGGCCTCGCGCTTCGGCGTGATGTTCTTTGCCGATCCCATTGCCTCCTTCACCAATCTGCGGCGAGCGCTGAAGCCGACCGGGCGGCTCGCCTTCGTATGCTGGCGCGAGCCAAAGGAAAATCCGTGGATGATGGCGCCGCTGATGGCGGTCTACAAACACGTGCCGAAGATGCCGCCGGTCGGGCCGGAGGAGCCGGGCCCGTTCGCTTTCGCCTCGGAAGAGCGCGTGATGCGCATCCTGAAGGGAGCGGGTTTCGTCGACATGGCGATGGAGCCGCGCAATCTGGCTATGGATGTGGCGATCGGCGGCGGCCTCGATGCCGCGGTTGATGGCGCCTTGCAGATCGGCCCCGCCAGCCGCGCGCTGCAGGGACATCCGCCGGAGACGTACGCGGCTGCAAAAGCCTCGATCCGCGAGATGCTGGCGCCGTTCCAGAAGGGGCAATCGGTTTCGCTGCAGGGCGCGATCTGGATCGTGACCGCGAAGGCGGGGTAGGATTCGCTGCCTCGCGACGTAGTGTGCCGTACTGCCCCACACTCCGTGTCGTTCCCGCGCGCGCAGGGACCCATAACCACAGGGAGAACTTTGGCGCGAAGCTGGTCACTCCGAGTCTTCGCCAAACCACGCACTGTGGTTATGGATCCCGGATTGCGCTTCGTTTGTCCAGGACAGCGGAGACTGGAGCGGCTACGCACCCCTCTCACACCACATCATCCGGCGCCAGCGCGCAGCCATTGTCGGGATGGGTCTCGACCTGAAGCGTGGTGTGGCCGATGCGATGGGTCGCCTTCAGGAGCTGCGCCGTCTCCATCAGGAAGGCATCGCCGGCCCCAGCGGGCATGACGAGGTGGCAGGTCAGTGCCGTCTCGGTGGTCGAGATCGGCCAGACGTGGAGATCATGGATCGCCGACACGCCGGGACGCGCGAGCAGGAAAGCTCTGATCGCGGCGAGGTCGGTGCCCTTGGGCGCTGCCGCCATCGACATGTCGATCGAGCCGCGCAAGAGGCTGGTCGTGCTCCACAGGATGGTGGCGCAGATGACGAGGCTGGTGACGGGATCGAGCCAGAGCCAGCCGGTCCAGATGATCAGCGCGGCCGAGACGACGACGCCGAGCGAGACCGCAGCGTCGGCGGCCATGTGTAGATAGGCGCCTTCAATATTGATGTCGTCCTTGCGTCCGCTTGCGAACAGCAGGGCGGTAAAACCATTGATGAGGATGCCGATGCCGGCGACCGCCATCACGGTCACGCCCGCGACCGGCTCCGGCTCGCGCAGGCGCAGGATCGCCTCCCAGCCGATTGCGCCGGTCGCGACCAGCAGGAACACCGCGTTGGCCAGCGCCGCCAGGATGGTGGAGGCGCGAAAACCGTAGGTGAATCGGCCACTCGGCGCGCGCCGTGCCGCGATCGAGGCGCCCCAGGCCACGACCAGACCGAGGACGTCGGACAGATTATGGCCGGCGTCCGCGAGCAGGGCGGTGGAGTTGCCGAGATAGCCGTAGACCGCCTCGGCCACGACCAGCGCGGTGTTGAGCGTGATACCGAGCGCGAACGCCTTGCCGAAATTGGCGGGGGCATGGACATGGCCGTGACCGTGGTCGTGACCATGGTCGCCATGATCATGGTGGTGATGACCGTGATGGTCGTGGCTGCCCAATTCTAGCGCTCCCCGGACCTCGCCAAATCAGGCGCCATTGTAGGCGTTTCGTTTGCGGCGTCACGGCGGAACAGCACGTAGAGCGCCGGCAGCACCAGCAATGTCAGCACGGTCGAGGAGATGATGCCGCCGATCACCACGGTCGCCAGCGGCCGCTGCACCTCGGCGCCGGCACCGGTCGCAAGCGCCATCGGCACGAAGCCGAGCGAGGCGACCAGCGCCGTCATCAGCACCGGGCGCAGCCGCGTCAGCGCGCCTTCGCGCACGGCCTCCACGAGGGGCCGCCCCTCGCTACGCAGCCGCTCGATGAAGGCGATGATGACGAGGCCGTTGAGGACGGCGACGCCCGACAGCGCGATGAAGCCGACACCGGCGCTGATGGACAGGGGAATGCCGCGCAGCAAGAGCGCGGCGACGCCGCCGGTCAGCGCCAGCGGCACGCCGGAAAACACCAGCGCCGCGTCCGCCGCCGATCCCATGCCCATGAACAGGAGCAGGAACACCAGCAGAAGCGCCACCGGCACCACGATCATCAGTCGTTTTGTCGCGGAGACCAATTGCTCGAATTGGCCGCCCCAGCCGATCCAGTAGCCCGGTGGTAGCTTGACCTTCTCGGCGACGGCCGTCTCGGCTTCGGTGACGAAGGAGCCGAGGTCGCGCGCGCGGACATTGGCGGTGACGACGATGCGCCGCTTGCCGTTCTCGCGGCTGATCTGGTTCGGGCCGGGCGTCGCATCGACGGTTGCGACCGACGACAGCGGCACATAGCGCATCTGGGTGAGCGGGGAGGCGGACAGCGCGGTGCGAACGGCCGCGCCGGTTGCTGCGTCCTCGCCGGGCGGCAGCGGGATCGGGATCGCCCGGATCGCCTCGAGATTGCCACGCAAATGCTCCGGCAGGCGAACCACGATGTCGAAGCGGCGGTCGCCCTCGAACAGCTTGCCGGCCGACTTGCCGCCGACCGCGATCTCGACGATGCCCTGCACCTCACCGACGCTGAGGCCGTAGCGGGCGAGCGCCTGGCGATCGAGGCGGACGGTGAGGATCGGAAGCCCTGCGACCTGCTCGATCTTGACGTCGCTGGCGCCGCGGATGCCGCGGATCGCGGCCTCGACCTGCTTGGCCGCGCCTTGCAGGATGTCGAGGTCATCGCCGAAGATCTTGACGCCGACGTCGCTGCGCACCCCCGAGATCAGCTCGTTGACACGGAACTGGATCGGCTGGGAGATCTCATAGGCACTGCCGGGAATGTCGTCGGCGGCCTTGTCTATGGCTTCGATCACCTCCGATTTCGATGTCTCCGGGTCAGGCCATTCGCTGCGCGGCTTCAGCATGATGTAGCCGTCGGTCTGCGCCGGCGACATCGGATCGGTGGCGATCTCGGCGGTGCCGATGCGGGTGAAGAACTCCTTCACCTCCGGAATCTGCGTGATGCGCTTTTCCAGCGCCTTCTGCAGGTCCAGCGATTGCGTCAGACTGGTGCCGGGAATCCGGATCGAGGCCAGCGCCACGTCGCCTTCGTCCAGGCTTGGAATGAACTCGCCGCCCATCCGCGAAGCGGCGATGCCGCTTGCCACCACGATGAATGCAGCCATGACGGCGACCGCGAGCCGGTTGTCGATGGCAAAGCGGAGCAGGGGAAGATAGGCGCGCTTGGCGATCCGCATGAACAGGTTTTCGTGCTCGGACACCTTGCCGGTGACGAAGATGGCGACGGCCGCCGGCACGAAGGTGATCGAGAACAGCACGGCTGCGCCCAGCGCCATCAGCACGGTCAACGCCATCGGCGTGAACATCTTTCCCTCGACGCCCGTCAGCGTCAGCACGGGCAGATAGACCACCGCGATGATCAGCGTTCCGAACAGGCTCGGCTTGATCACCTCGCTCGACCCGCGCAGGATCGCGCGCAGCCGCTCGGAGGTCGTGAGCAGGCCGCCTTTCTCGCGTTGGGCCGCGGCCAGCATGCGCAGGCAATTCTCGACAATGATCACGGCACCGTCGACGATGATGCCGAAGTCGATCGCCCCGAGGCTCATCAGGTTCGCGCTGACCTTTGTCTCGACCATGCCGGTGATCGTCATCGCCATGGACAGCGGAATGACGCAGGCCACCACGAGCGCGGCGCGGATGTTGCCGAGGATCAGGAACAGCACGGCCACCACCAGCGCCGCGCCCTCGAGGAGGTTGTTCTTGACCGTGCGGATGGTGGCTTCGACCAGATCGGTGCGGTCATAGACGGTTCGCGTCACGACGCCATCGGGCAGCGATTTGGCTATGTCCTCCAGACGGGCCGCGACGCGGCGGGCCACGGTGCGGCTGTTCTCGCCGATCAGCAGCATGGCGGTGCCGAGCACGGTCTCCTCGCCATCGCGCGTCGCGGCGCCCGTGCGCAGATCGCGGCCTTCCGTGACGGTCGCGACGTCCCTGATCCGGACGGGATTGCCGCCGCGCGAGCCGATGACGATGTCCTGAATTTCGCTGATATTGCCGACCTGGCCCGGCGAACGAACCAGATATTGCTCGCCGTTGCGCTCGATATAGCCGGCGCCGACATTGGCGTTGTTGGCGGCGAGCGCCGTCATGACGTCGCGAAAGCCGAGCCGGTAGGCCATCAGCTTGCCCGGGTCCGGCAGCACGTGGAATTGCCGCTCGAAGCCGCCGATGGTGTTGACCTCGATCACCCCTGGCACGTTGCGAAGCTGCGGCTTGATGATCCAGTCCTGCACGGTGCGCAAATCGGTCAACGAATAGTCGTGACCGCTTTGCGTCTTGGCGCCCGCTTTCGCTTCGACGGTGTACATGAAGATCTCGCCGAGCCCGGTCGAGACCGGACCCATCGCGACCTCGACGCCCGCCGGAAGCTGGTCCTTGACCTGCTGGATGCGTTCGCCGACGAGCTGGCGGGCGAAAAAGATGTCGGTGCCGTCCTTGAAGACGACCGTCACCTGGCTGAGGCCGTAGCGCGACAGCGAGCGGGTATAGTCGAGCTTGGGCAGTCCGCCCATCGCGGTCTCGACGGGGAAGGTGATGCGCTGCTCGGTCTCGAGCGGCGAATAACCGGGCGCGCGGGTGTTGATCTGGACCTGGACGTTGGTGATGTCAGGCACCGCGTCGATCGGGAGGCGCTGGAAATTCCAGGTCCCGAAAGCGATGGCGCCGAGCGCGAACAGCAGGATCAGCCAGCGCTGATGCAGCGAGACGGCGATCAGGCGCTCAATCATGTTCGGCCTCACCCTTGCCCATCTCCGCCTTCACGACGAAGCTGTTCTCGGCAACGTAGTGCTCGCCTGCCGACAGGCCCGCCTTGATCTCGACATGGCGCGGATCGGAATCGCCTGTTTCGACCGGGCGTGCCTCGATCTTGTCGCCGTCCTCGCGAACGAACACGATGGTCCGGTTCTCCAGCGTCTGGATCGCGCTCCTGCGCACGGCGACCGCGACGTTGCGTGCGGCGAGGATCAGCCGCGCCGTGACGAACAGGCCGGGGCGCAAGCGGCCGTCCGGATTTTGCAGCACCACGCGTGCAAGCGCGGTCTGGGTCTCGCTGGAGCCGATCGGCGCCATGTAGGAGATCGTGCCCTTGATTTCGCCGCGGCCATCGTCGGGATCGATCAGCACCTCGTCGTTGAGGTGGACGCGCCGGAGGTCCTGCCGGTAGATCGACAGGTCGACCCAGATGGTGGAGAGGTCGGCGACGACGAAGGCCGGCTTCTGCTCGGAGGCGTATTCGCCGAGCGAGATCTGCCGCTCGATGATGGTTCCGGCTATGGGCGCCTTCAGCTCGTAGACGGTGAGGCTCTGGTTGCTCTCGATCGCGGCGAGCAGATCGTCCTTGCCGACCTTGTCGCCGATGCGCTTCTGGATCGATTTGGCGAGGCCCGGAAAGCGCGGCGTCACCTGCACCACGGCTTCCTGGTTGGCGCGCAGAATGCCGTTGAAGGCGAGCGTGTCGGTCAGGGTCGCGCTCGCGGCTTCGGCCAGCGTGACGCCTGCGGCTGCCAGCTTGACGTCGGAGATGCGGATGCGGTCGGCGCCGTGCTCATCCTGCTCGACATGGTCGTTCGGCCTCTTTTCGGAATGCTCAGTGTGCTCGGTATGCGCGGGCGTGGCCGGCGCGAGCACGGAATAGCCGTAAGCGCCGAGGGCGGCGGCAACGATGGCGACGAGAATGGTGGAGGACGTCTTCATCGTGCGCTCTCCCGCGCCAGCGTGAAGGGATTGCCGACGAGGCCTTCGATGGTCGCAACGCCTGCGTGGAAATTCTGAAGCGCCTCCTGCTCGCGCAGGCGCGCCTGGGTGACGCTCGCCTGGGCGTCGAGCACCTCAAGCAGGGTGAAGCGGCCCTGGCCGTAGCCTTGCGAGATCGCCTCGGACGCCTCGACAGCCTTGGGAATGGCGATCTCACGCAGCACGGCGAGCTCGCGCAGCGAGCCCTGGAGCGAGTCGTAGGCGCGGCCGGCAATCACGATCAAGGCGTTACGGTTGGCCTCGCGCTCGGCCTTGGTCTTGGCGAGGCTTTCCTGCGCCGAGAGGATATTGCCCTGGTTCTGGTCGAACACGGGGATCGGCACCGAGAGGGAGAGCCGCACCGCATCGTCATTGGTCTCGTTATAGTGACGCCATCCGGCCGCGATCCGCACGTCCGGATAGGGCTTGAGCCGGGCCAGCAGCAGCTCGGCATTGCGCTGGGCGAAGACCGCGGTCCAGCGCACCAGCTGCGGATTGGCGTCGATGGCGGCGACCACCGACTGGAACGTCGGCGGCTTGCCCATGGTGTCGAGCCGGCCGGAGACCTCGCCGAATTTCGCGGATGCCTCGCCCATCAGCACCGCAAGCTCGCGCCGGGCGCTGGCCAGCGTTGCCTTGAAGCGCTCGCGATCGGCCTTCACCAGGGCGGAGGCGACTTCGGCGCGGCCGGTCTCCGCCGGCGAGGAGGCGCCGGCTTCGACGCGGCGGCGCAAGAGCGGCGTCAGGCGGTCGATCGCGGCAATCTGCTCGTCGAGGATCTGGATGCGCCGCTGCGCGCCGAGCACGCTGAGGAAGGCGATCGCAGTCTCCGCCAGCACCTCCAGCCTGACCGCCTTGCGCTGGATCGCGGCGACCTCGATACCGGCCGCGCCGGCGGCGATCCGCGCGTCGCGCTTGCCGAACAGCTCGAAGGCCTGGCTGATCTGGAGCGTGGTCTCGGCCGAGCGCGTCCCGCGGTACTTGCCGGAACCGAGTGAATCGTCCTGCTCGTAAGACAGCTCCGGATTGAACAGGGCGCCGGCCTGGATCCGTTGGCCCGTGGCGATGCCGACGTCGCGCTCCGCCGCCGTCAGCCGCGGGCTCGCGGCCAGCGCGCGCGACAGCGCGCTTCGCATCGTCAAAGTCTGGGCGTGCGACGGCGCAATCGCCGATCCGGCAATCAGACACGCCACCGCGCACGCCAGGCGCGCGGCCATTCTCCTGCGAAACATAAAACCGACCTGTGAAGGATGAACCTAATGGGCGCGGACGCCCGACCAATCCGTTCAGGCAATATGTTTGGGAGGCGGAGAATCTGTATCGGGGGTAATTCCGGCGAGCCGGGGCGCATGCTGCGGGCTCGATGCAGCTGCAAGCGCGACCGATGAGGCCGCAGGCGCCGGCTGTGTCACGGTCAGCGAGAAGCAGCCATGGCAATGATGTTCGCCGATCGCCTTGTGGTGACTATGGCCAGTGGGGCCATCAAGGACCGCGGCGATCTCCGAGCCGCCGCCGGGCGTGGTGACGTCGATGTCGTGCGAGCCATGCAGCGCGCCCGCGAGCAGATAGACGACCGCGATCAGCACAGACAGGAGCCCGCGCCAATTGCGCCGGCGGCAAGTTCCTGAGGGCTGGCGTTTCGCGGGCACGACGTCACTCTGGTTGCGGTCTGTGCCGGCCTAGCATGGGGGCGGGAACAGTGTCGACCCGCAACATTGTTACGTCCCTTGAAGAATTGCCGCAGTGCTGGCCGCAAATGCCAGCGCTTCTCATTGGCGCGTGATCAGGCCCAGTTGAGCGTCGGCTGCCGCTTCTGGAACATCGCCGGTGTCGCCGTCCTCGGCCGGGACGATTGCGCAACGGCCGGCTTCCATCGCCCGCTCCAGCCATTTGATGGCTTCATCGATCCATCTGTCGTGCTGTTCGGGATCGGCGATCGCCTTTTCCCGAAATGCATCTGCCTGATGAAGGCACGCCGTTCTGCGGTCCACGCGGCTCTCCCCGATCCGGAGGTTCCGCCCCGGTGGCATCCTTTATGATCGCAGAGCCGGCGTCGTTAACATAGGACAGGAAACGCAAAAGGAAGGCCCCAGCCCGGAACTGACCGGCTGAGGCCTTCGTGCTCACAATCTTCATCCTTGGGACTTGAGCAGACAATGCGCATCGGGCCGGTTCGTTCCGCACTTCGATGCCGAATTAGGAACGTTCCTCATTCGTCCCGATTAGCGATCAGGAATGTTTGAGGAGGATGGGACTATGGACGGACTGATTTATCTGATCGGCCTGATCGTCGTGATCATGGCGATCCTGTCGTTCTTCGGCCTGCGCTGAGAGAACGGCAATGGAAACGCTCGTACGGGAAGACATGATGGAGGGCGGCGGGGCGGCGTCCGACAACCGCCGGACCATCCAGTGGAGCTCGGTGTTCGCAGGCGCTCTCGCCGCCGGTGCAATGTCGTTCATCCTGATCGGCTTTGGCGTCGCGGTCGGCCTGGGTGTCAGTTCAGCCTCGCCGACATGGCGCGATGCCTCGGCGGCGCTGGCGCTGCTGTCCGGGCTGTACCTGATCATCCAGGCGATCATCAGCTTCGGGTTCGGTGGCTACATCGCCGGCCGGACGACGCGACCAGCGCCCGCGCTGGCGACGATCGAAGACGATGGCGAGCGACGGGACGGCCTGCACGGGCTGACCTCCTGGGCCCTGGCCGTGCTGGCTGGCGCGGCTCTGCTCGCGCTGCTCGGCGCTGCCGCGATCGACCGTTCGCCGATGCGCAGCTCGGCAAGCAATACGTCCGCGGCCGAGCCGCTGCTCAGCTACGAGCTCGACAAGCTGTTCCGCGCGCCGCGTCGCGCCCCAAACATCGATCTGAGGGAGGCACGCGCTGAGGCGGGACGGATTCTGATGACGTCGTCCAGCCATAGCGGAGTCAGCACCGACGACCGAGCCTATCTGGTGCAGCAGGTTGCTGGTCTGACGGGGCTGCAGGCCCCCGACGCCGAACGGCGGGTCGATGCGCTGATCGCGGACTCCAAGACCGCCATCAACCGTGCGCGGCGCAACTCGATCATCGTGGCGTTCTCGGTCGCGGCCGCGACCCTGATCGGTGCCGCGGTGGCGTGGGCGGCGGCGGTGGCCGGCGGACGACACCGCGATGGAGAACCATTGCCGAATTGGATGGCGAGCTCAAATCGCTTCCATCGCAATCCGCGCGCAATGCCGGTGCCGTAGCTCCAAAGCAAATGGCCGAGCGGCAAGCCCGGCCATTTCGGCATGCATAACAATGGGAGGCGTCAGGCCTTCTCCTCCCAGATCATCGCCAGATGCACGATGGTCTGCACGGCCTTTTCCATGTCCTGCCGGCTGACCCATTCGAGCCGCGAATGAAACGCGTGCTCGCCGGCAAAGATGTTGGGGCAGGGCAGGCCCATGAAGGACAGGCGCGAGCCGTCGGTGCCGCCGCGGATCGCGGTGCGCATCGGGCGCAGGCCGGCGCGGCGGATCGCCTCGATGGCGTATTCGAGCACGTGCGGGTGACGGTCGATCACCTGCTTCATGTTGCGGTACTGCTCCCGCACCTCGAACGTGTAGGTCGAGCGCGGATAGTCCTTCATCACGTCCTTGACGATGGTCTCGAGCAGGACCTCCTTCTCCTTCAGTCCTTCCTCGGTGAAGTCGCGGACGATGAAGGAGAGCCTTGCCTGCTCCAGCGCGCCCTCGATGCCGATCGGATGCAGAAAGCCCTGCTTGCCCGAGGTCGTCTCCGGCGAGCAGCCTTCCTTCGGCAGCCGCTCGACGATCGCGGCGGCGATCTTGATCGCGTGCTCCATCTTGCCCTTGGCGTAGCCGGGATGGGCGCTGACGCCGTTGATGGTGATGGTGGCGCCGTCGGCCGAGAAGGTCTCGTCCTCGACGCAGCCGGCGCTTTCGCCGTCCATGGTGTAACCGAAATCGGCGCCGAGCTTCTTCAGATCGACATTGTCGACGCCGCGGCCGATCTCCTCGTCCGGCGTGAACAGGATCTTGATGGTGCCGTGCTTCACATCGGGGTTGTTGATGAAGAAGTGCGCGGCATCCATGATCTCGGCAACGCCCGCCTTGTTGTCGGCGCCCAGCAGCGTGGTGCCGTCGGTGGTGATGATGTCGTTGCCGATCTGGTTCTTCAGCGCGGGGTGCTCATTGAAGCGGATCACCTGGCTGGCATCGCCTGGCAGGGTGATGTCACCGCCGCGATAGTTCTTCAGAACTTGCGGCTTGACGTCCTTGCCGGTGACGTCGGGCGAAGTGTCCATGTGCGAGCAGAAGCAGATCACCGGCACCTTCTTGTCCGTGGTGGCCGGGATCGTTCCGTAGACGTAGCCGTAATCGTCGAGATACGCGTCGGCGACGCCCATGGCCTTCAGCTCGGCGGCGAGCACGCGGCCGAGATCCTTCTGCTTCTCGGTCGAGGGCGAGCGAGGGGATTCCGGATCGGACTGGGTGTCGATGGTGACGTAGCGCAGGAAGCGCTCGGTCACGGTATGCGAAAAGGTGAGGGAGGACATTTCTGGTCAAACCGCCGGGGTCAGGGGAGCAGCCGGTATACCAGAAAAGCGGGCCGCGTTGCGGCAGGAAGGAGGTGGGATCAGGCTTAACGAAGCGTAGCCTCAGATCGCCTCTTTCAGTTCCTTGACCGGGCGAAAGGTAACCTTCTTGCTGGCCTTGATGTGGATCGGCTCGCCGGTGGCGGGATTGCGGCCGGTGCGGGCGGCGCGCTTGCGGACCTGGAGGATGCCGAGCCCGACGATGCGGACCCGGTCGCCCTTCCTAAGGTGCTTGGCGATCAAATCGACCATGTCGGTCAGGACCGCCTCGGCGCGCTTTTTCGACAGCTCCTGGCTCTCGGCGATATCGGCGGCGAGGTGCTTGAGCGTGATAGTGGCGGGAGCAGCTGCCTTCTTTGTCGAATCCTTCTTGGCCGGATCCTTCTTAGCCATGACTGGCCTCCTCGGTTGTCCAATGACAGGGTATCCCTGGAAAAGCCGAGAGTGCGTGGGGATCCCTCTAAGTCCTTTGAGACGTAGACGATTCGGGCGCGGGCTGACTATGCCGAGAGTTCCCGCCAGCGGCCGGCAATCGCCCGCGCAGATGCGGCAGAAGTCGAGAAGTTCAAGCTAAGACTATGAAGGGATTGCCAAAATGGCGCGAGAGACGGGGCTCGAACCCGCGACCTCCGGCGTGACAGGCCGGCGCTCTAACCAACTGAGCTACTCCCGCGTGGTTCGCTCGATGCGCGCGGAACGAGGGGGGAATTAAAGGCGGGGCTGAGTGAAGTCAAGGACGTTGCGCTTCACCGGTGCAACTCGGCTAAGCATTGCTCTGGAAAACGAAAAAGGCCGCCCGGAGGCGGCCATCGGTCAGCCCGGAAGAGGACGTATCAGCGAATCTCGGACGTGCCGGCGCTCGTCACCACCACCGGCTTGCCGGCCTTGATGACGTGGGTGGACTGGGCGGTCTGGCTGTAATCGGCATTGGTGCGGGCTGCGATGCCGAAGGCCGCCACTGTGATGCCAGCCACCAGCGCCACCACCACGATCTTCAGGTGGGTCGCACGATCAGCAGAGTGAATTGAGTGGTTCATCTGAGCCTCCCGACGGGCTTTGCCGCCGTCTGTAGGCTCATGTCTTAAGGACCATCTGTTTCCGGATGGTTTCACGGGTTCCGCAAAATGGTTTCATCTCGCCGCCCGGCTGGTTTCGCCGGGCGGGCTCACCGGGTCGGTCTCAGGCCGCGGCACGGCCGATGTCGTCCCGGATCGCGCGGGCGGCCCAGATGAACAAGAGGGCGCCGAGCGTGGTCGTGACCGCCGCCGAGAGCAGGGAATAGCGCACGGCCTCTGCGCCATAACTGCCCTTCAGGGCGTCATTGACCATGCCGACTGCGAGCGGGCCGACGCCCTGGCCAAAGCAGGTGGCGGTGAGCGCGATCAGCGCGGAGGCGAGCGCGCGCATGCTGGGCTTGGCCACCGTCTGCGCGATCGCGAAGATCGGGCCGAGATGGAAGCCGACAAGGAACGAGGTCAGCGCCAGCATGGCGACCATCATCGCGAAATCCTGCGTCAGCATGCACAGCGCGAACACCGGCCCGGCGAGGCCCGAGGTGATCGCAGGCGCCCACAGCTTCCAGCGGTCGTCGCGGCGGCTGACTTGCGCCACCACGAAGCCGCCGAGCAGGGTACCGGCCATGCCGGCGAGGCCCTTGAAGGTGCCGGCATAGGTGCCGATCTCCGCGCTCGACAGATGGTGCACGCGCGCCAGGAACGGCGGGATCCAGGCCGCGGTGGCGTAGTTCGTGTAGGTGGTGAGGCAGAAGCCGATCAGGACGATGATGAAGCTGCGCTGCGACGCCAGGAAACGTAGCGTTGGCCCGAGCGGCTCGGGCACGAAGCTCTCCTGCATCGCGCCGCGCTTCGGCTCGGAGATCGTCAGCCACAGCACCAGTGCGAGCAGGATGCCGGGCAGGCCGGCGACATAGAAGGCCATCCGCCAGCCATAGTGCTGGTTGACGTAGCCGCCGACGAAATAGCCGAGGAAGACGCCGAGATAGGTGCCGATGGCGTAGATGCCGAGCGCGCGCGGGCGCTCGTTCTTGGCGAAGAGATCGGCGACGATCGACTGCGAGGCAGGTGAGCCGGCGGATTCGCCGATGCCGACGCCGATGCGCGCCAGTGCCAGCGAGGTTACGCTGGTGGCCGCGCCGCACAGCGCCGTCATGGCGCTCCAGAATGCAAAGGCGACGGCCACGATGTTGCGCCGGTTGAGCCGGTCGGCGACGCGCGCGATGGGAATGCCGAGCAGGGAATAGAACAGCGCAAAGCCGAAGCCCGCGAGCAGGCCCATCATGGTGTCGCTGAGCGCAAACTCCTTCTTGATCGGCTCGATCAGCACGTTGAAGATCGTGCGGTCGAGGAAGTTCAGCGCGTAGATGATGGTGAGCAGCCCCAGCACGTAATAGCGCCGCGCCGGGGGCTTTGCCGCGGCAGCCGTTTGCACCGACATCTGTGACGTCACATCGACCATCGCTTCCCCCAATTTGTGTTTATTGTCGTTAATGGTCCAGCCCGGAAGTAGCGGCTGGAAGGTCAGCCTTCGCGGATGTAATTCCCCGCTTCGAATTCGACCGGCGGCGCGCCGGCATCGAACGAGACGCCGATCGGGTCGCGGCCTGCGGCGAGTGCGTCGAGCTGGTCGCTCAGCATGCGCCGGATCATGAGGATCCCGCGGTCGCTCTGGCCGAAATGCTCCTCGGAATGGATCGTCACCTCGCCCTGGCCGACCTGGGCCTCATAGTCGCCCGGAAATTGCTGGTGCTCTTGCTCGGTCATGTCCCACCAGAACTTGCCGTTGAACTTCGAGCGCATGCGGCTGATGTCGCCGGGGTTCTTGACGCGGCCGGCGACATAGATCCGGAAGGAGCCATCGTCGATAGGAAGCACCCAGCCGATCGACTCGACGCGCGCGAACTGCGCGACGCGCGGATTCGGCACGACGCGCAGCGTCGGCAGCGCGGCCTCGCTGACGCGATAGAACACCTTGCCGTCGTCCTGCTTGCGCTCGGAGCGCACGAGGACGCCGCGCGGCGATTTCTCGAACTTCACCTCCGGGATCGACGCCATCATGTTGGTGAATTGCGGTCCCGAGAACGAGCCGTGCAGCACCGGCACGTGATAGGGATCGACCACGTTCTCGAAATGCTGCAGCCAGTTGCAGGGGATGATGGCGGGGCCACCGCCGCCGATCGAGGAATCATCGGCCTCGACCAGCTCACCGTCGTCCATTGTCTCCAGGCATTCGTAAGCCGGCAGCACCGGGCGTTTCCCGGCCGGGCCCATATAGGCGAAGATCAGGCCGTAGCGTTCCTCGACCGGATACCAGGGCTGGCGCACCTTGTCCTTGAACTGGCCGCCGCCGGGCTCGCAGGGCTGCTCCAGGCAGTGGCCCTCGGTGTCGAACTTCCAGCCGTGATAGCAGCAACGGATGCCGTCCTCCTCGACCTTGCCATAGTAGAGCGTGGTGCCGCGGTGGCAGCATCGGGCGTGCAACAGGCCGGCGCGGCCATGCTTGTCGCGGAACAGCACCAGATCCTCGCCGAGCGCGCGCACCTTCTTCGGTGTGTCGGTGGCGTCACCGACGAGCCCGACCGGGTGCCAGTAACGGCGCAGCAGCTCGCCCATCGGCGTGCCGCGCGCGACCGAGGTGAGCTCGGTGCGGGTGTGCGCCGGCTTCATCGCATAGGCCGTGCCGAGGTCACGATCCCGCTGGGTGATGGTCATACCTGGTTCCTCCCGCTTTGGCCGGCCCTTTTCGGCACTTGGATCCAGTGAAAGATAATTCGATGACAATGTCAACGATCTTCCAAATGCCTCTTAATCGCATTTGATGAAGCGTCCGGCCGGACTTGGCAGGCTCGGACTTGGCAGGCCCGGACTTGGCAGCGTCGGGCTTGGCAGGCTTGGGCTTTCTTGGCAGAGGTGGATCATGAGCCAGACCGAGAGCAGGGGCGGGGCGACGTCGCCCGCAGCGGACGAGAGCGAACCGTCGGCCCCGATCACCGTGATGCTGTCGTCGCGACTGATGGTGCTTGCCAATCTGCTCAAGCGCGGCGCGATCCTGCGCTACAAGCGCCTTACCGGATTGTCCTCGGTCGAGTTCGGTCTCGTCGCCTCGCTGGGCCGCCGGCCGCCGATGAGCGTGGCGCGGCTTGCCGAAGCCGTCGGCCAGGACAAGGGGCAGATCAGCCGCGCGCTGGCCAATCTGCTCTCGCGCAAGCTGATCGCGAAAACCGCGAATCCGAAAGATAGCCGCGAGGTGCTGATCTCGCTGACACCAGCGGGGCTCGCCGCGCATGATGCGATCGTCGAGGGCGCGCAGGAGCGCAATCGGCGCCTGCTGGAACAGCTGACCGAAGCCGAGTTCCACACGCTGCTGGGACAGGTCGACCAGCTCACGGCGATCGCCGCCGAGATGCTCGAGAGCGAGAAGAACGCGCGCTGATCATCCAGCAATCTCTGAACATGTTGGATCGCTTCTAAGAGTCTTTCTAAGAAGCTTTCAATTAGGGAATTCTCGCGCGCTCCCATAAGCGTCACCTCCAGGCGCATGCCGTCCGGGGACAGGCGGCATGACGCATCGAACATGCAGCTTTGGGGTGGCGCGTTGAACAGTCTTGGAATGCTGCGGTCGGCCGTGTTGGCGACCGCGTCCGCTTGGGTTTTGATGCCGCAGGCATCGCTTGCACAATCGTCCGCGCAGGGTGGCGCAGCGAGCCTGCCGCCGGTGACCGTCACCGCGCCGGAAGCGCGCCGCCGCGCGACCACGACCCCTCAGCGCCGTGCGCCGCGGTCGTCGGAGCAGATCGCCAACAGGAACAGGCCGCAGCCGCAGCGCAACGTCGGCTTCGTCGAGACGCCGCGTGGCCCAGTGAACGGATACGTCGCGGGTCGCAGTTCGTCCGGCACCAAGACCAACACGCCGATCATCGAGACGCCGCAGTCAGTGTCCGTCATCGGCGCCGAGCAGATCCGCGACCAGAAGCCCAACAAGCTCGATGAGGTCCTGCGCTACACCGCCGGCGTGCGCGCAGGGACTTTCGGCACGGATACCCGCAACGACTGGTGGTTGATCCGCGGCTTCAAGTCCGAGGACATCGGACTGTTTCTCGACGGCATGCAGCTGTTCTACACGTCCTATGCCAGCTGGAAACTGCAGACCCCCAACATGGAGCGGGTCGAGGTATTGCGCGGTCCGTCGGCGGTGCTTTACGGGGGATCAAGCCCGAGTGGCATCGTCAACGTCATCAGCAAGATGCCGCCGGCCGAGCCGATCCGCTACATCGAGGCCGGCGTCAATAATTTCGGCAATGCCTATGTCAGTTTCGACATGGGCGGTCCGGTCGCGACGAGCCCCGAGAACGGCAAGCTGTTCGCGCGCGTGGTCGGCCAGGTCCAGAACGGCGGCACGCAGGTCAACTTCACGCCGGACAACAACTACTTCATCGCACCGTCGTTCACGTGGAAGCCGGATGCCGACACGAGCTTCACAGTGCTTGCGTCTGCCTCGAAGCAGGACACCCGCGGCATCAACTTCCTGCCCTACCAGGGCACGGTGACGAACGCGCCGTTCGGCAAGATTCCCACGAGCTTCTTCGTCGGAGATCCAACCGTCGACAAATTCACGCGCGAGCAGGAGATGCTGGGCTATCAGTTCGAGCGCAATCTTACCGACGACCTGACGTTCCGCCAGAACGCCCGCTTTGCGCATGTCGACATCAGCTACCGCGGCTATGTCGGCAACGATTGGGACAGCATCAACACCGCCACGATGGGACGATATAATTGGTACGCGAAGAACACCGCCAACCAAGCCAATCTCGATAATCAGCTCGAGTATCGCTTCAACACCGGTCCGGTCAGACACACAATGCTGTTCGGCGTCGATCTGAGAGGCTACCAGATCGACGATTATCAAGCCTTCGGATTCGGCGTACCCTCGATCAACGTTTTCAATCCGGCCTATGGGGGAGCCGAGGTTGCGTTGCCCAGCGCGCCGTTCCGTAACTTCCTCATCACACAGAAGCAGGCCGGCACCTATCTCCAGGACCAGATGAAGCTCGGCAACTTCACGCTGGTGCTGAGCGGCCGCAATGACTGGGTCGAAACGACGCAAGAAGCGCGGGACACCGGCGCAACCGTTGCCAGTCGTGACGACAGCAGGTTCAGCGGCCGCGCCGGACTGATCTACAATTTCGACAACGGCATCGCGCCCTACGTCTCGTATTCGACGAGCTACAATCCGATCATCGGCCTCAATGCGACGAACCAGCTGTTCCTGCCGGAGACCGGCAAGCAGGCCGAAATCGGCGTGAAGGTCGCGCCAAAAGGCTTCGATGGCTATTTCACGGTTTCGGCTTTCGATTTGGTCCGTCAAAACGTCGCGACGACATTACCGGGCAGCGTTCCGGTCTTGCAGAACCAGACCGGCGAGGTGACCTCGCGCGGCATCGAGCTCGAAGCGGTGGCCAATGCCACGAAGGAGCTGAAGTTCATCGGCGCCTTCACGTCCTATCATCTCTTCAACAGCAAAGACCTCGACCCGACCCTCGTCGGCAAGACGCCGACCAATACGCCCCAGCTTCTGGTGTCGGGATGGGCCGACTACACCTTCAAGGATGGACCGTTGGAAGGGTTCGGCTTTGGCGGTGGCGTGCGTTACATCGGCCCGTCCTGGGCGGATGCTGCAAACACCCTCGAAGTTCCCGCAGTCGTGCTCGGCGATCTCGCGCTCCACTATGAATGGCAGAACTGGCGTACGGCGCTGAACGTGATCAACCTGACCGACAAGATCTATGTCGCGAGCTGCGCGTCGGCCACGTCGTGCTTCTACGGCGATCGCCGGCGTGTCACCGCCAGCGTCTCCTACAAATGGTGAGGGCGGGATAAGGGCGGCGCCATCTGGCGCCGCCGCTCTTCCTCACGAGATAGATGAGCTCCCGGGCTATGCCCCCCAGCCCGAAGCTCATCCGAGCGCGGCGCGCGCGATGGCCCAGGATGTCGCCGTCGCCGCGCTCGCGGCTGGACCCCGGCCGGACTGCAATATATCGCCTGAGGCGGGGCTCGCCCCCCGCGCGATGCATGGCTCGTGCCTGCCTTGCCTGTGGATAGGCTGCTCGGAGCGGCTGCGGGCTTGGTGGGTGGGAATGCGGCCGACCAGCGGCAATCGTCGTTTTAATGTGTATTTTGCCGCGCCGCGGCCTACATAAAGTGGGCCTTCCCAAACAGCAGACGCCACGGCCGCGGGCCCGAACCGCCCTTGCTGGCCCTGACGATCTGCTCCATACCAGCGCGGGGTGATTCCGGGATTTTCACCGTTCTGGGGGCGGCAAAGGGCCTAAAAAGAGCGTGTCTTGCGCCCATTGGTGCACTGCGCTAAGGCTCAGAATAATTCCAAATCGGACGAATCCGTGGCTGTCCCGAGGCTGCGGGAAAAAGGGCTCGCCATGAGCGGCATTCTGCAGAACTATCTTCCACTCGTCGTCTTTATAGGGGTAGCGGGCCTCATTGGCCTCGTGCTGCTGATCGCGCCCTTCGTCGTGGCGTTCCAGCAGCCGGACCCGGAAAAGCTGTCGGCGTATGAGTGCGGTTTCAACGCCTTCGACGACGCGCGCATGAAGTTCGACGTCCGCTTCTATCTCGTCGCCATTCTCTTCATCATCTTCGATCTCGAGGTGGCGTTCCTGTTTCCCTGGGCGGTGGCGTTCGGCAAGCTTGGCGCGACCGGCTTCTGGTCCATGGTGGTGTTCCTCGCCGTGCTGACGGTCGGGTTCGCCTATGAATGGAAGAAGGGAGCACTCGAATGGGATTGAACCCCGTGTCGTCCACAGGTCCGGCTATCGCGCCGGCCCCCAAGGGCATCCTGGATCCGTCGACCGGCCGGCCGGTCGGGGCCAATGATCCGTTCTTTCTCGAGGTCAATTCCGAGCTGTCCGACAAGGGCTTCTTCGTGGCTGCGACCGACGACCTCATCACCTGGGCCCGCACCGGCTCCTTGATGTGGATGACCTTCGGTCTCGCCTGCTGCGCGGTCGAGATGATGCAGGTGTCGATGCCGCGCTACGACGTCGAGCGCTTCGGCTTCGCGCCGCGTGCCTCGCCGCGCCAGTCCGACGTGATGATCGTCGCCGGCACCCTGACCAACAAGATGGCGCCTGCGCTGCGCAAGGTCTACGACCAGATGCCCGAGCCGCGCTACGTCATCTCGATGGGCTCCTGCGCCAATGGCGGCGGCTATTATCACTATTCCTACTCTGTCGTGCGCGGCTGCGACCGCATCGTGCCGATCGACATCTATGTGCCGGGCTGCCCGCCCACGGCGGAAGCGCTGCTCTACGGCGTGCTGCTGCTGCAGAAGAAGATCCGGCGCACCGGCACCATCGAACGCTAAGGTTTTACGTCATGGACGACGCCAAGCTCGACGCACTGGGGCAGACGATCGTTAGCGCGCTTCCGGGCGCCGCGATCGGTCATTCGGTGGCCTTCAACCAGCTCACGGTTGATGTCGAAGCCAGCAAGATCGTCGAGGTGGTCAAGTACCTCCGCGACGACCCGAGCTGCCGCTTCATCAACTTCACCGACATCACGGCCGCGGACTATCCGTCGCGCGAGAAGCGCTTTGACGTGATCTATCACTTCCTGTCACCGACCCTGAACGCGCGGATCCGCCTCAAGGCCCAGGCCGACGAGACCACGCAGGTGCCGTCGCTGATCGAATTGTTCCCCGGCGCCGACTGGTTCGAGCGCGAGGCCTACGACCTCTACGGCGTGTTCTTCGTCGGCCATCCCGACATGCGCCGCATCCTCACCGATTACGGCTTCGAGGGCCATCCGCTGCGCAAGGACTTCCCGACCACGGGTTTCGTCGAGGTCCGCTACGACGACCAGGAGAAGCGGGTGGTGTACGAGCCCGTCCGGCTCAACCAGGAATTCCGCAAGTTCGACTTTTTGTCTCCGTGGGAGGGGGCCGATTATCCGGTGCTTCCGGGAGATGAAAAAGCGGGACCGAAGGTCTGATCATGAACGAGCAACCCGAAAACCTTCGCAACTTCACCATCAATTTCGGTCCGCAGCATCCGGCCGCGCACGGCGTGTTGCGTCTGGTGCTGGAGCTTGACGGCGAAGTCGTCGCGCGCGTCGATCCGCATATCGGCCTGCTTCACCGTGGCACCGAGAAGCTGATCGAGCAGAAGACCTACCTCCAGGCGATCCCTTACTTCGATCGGCTCGACTACGTCGCGCCGATGAACCAGGAACACGCCTTCTGCATGGCGGCCGAAAAGCTGCTCGGCATCGAGGTGCCGCGCCGCGGCCAGCTGATCCGCGTGCTCTATTGCGAGATCGGCCGCATCCTGTCGCATCTGCTCAACGTCACCACGCAGGCGATGGACGTCGGCGCGCTGACCCCGCCGCTGTGGGGTTTTGAAGAGCGCGAGAAGCTGATGGTGTTCTACGAGCGCGCCTCGGGCAGCCGCATGCATGCGGCTTACTTCCGCGTCGGCGGCGTGCATCAGGATTTGCCGCAGAAGCTGGTCGACGACATCGAGGCCTGGTGCGATCCGTTCCTGAAAGTCGTGGACGATCTCGACCGCCTGCTCACCGCCAACCGCATCTTCAAGCAGCGCAACGTCGACATCGGCGTGGTGCCGCTGAAGGAGGCCTGGGAGTGGGGCTTCTCGGGCGTGATGGTGCGCGGCTCGGGCGCGGCCTGGGACCTGCGCAAGTCGCAGCCCTATGAATGCTATGCCGAGATGGATTTCGACATTCCGATCGGCAAGAACGGCGACTGCTACGACCGTTATCTGATCCGCATGGAAGAGATGCGTCAGTCCATCCGCATCATGAAGCAGTGCATCCAGAAGCTGAACGCGCCCGACGGGAAGGGCCCCGTTGTCGTCGCCGACAACAAGGTCGCGCCGCCGCGCCGTGGCGAGATGAAGCGCTCGATGGAAGCGCTGATCCACCACTTCAAGCTCTACACCGAAGGCGTCCACGTGCCGGCCGGCGAAGTCTACGCCGCGGTCGAGGCGCCCAAGGGCGAGTTCGGCGTCTATCTGATCTCCGACGGCACCAACAAGCCGTACAAGTGCAAGATCCGCGCGCCGGGCTTTGCGCATCTGCAGGCGATGGACCACATCTGCCGCGGCCATCTGCTCGCCGACGTCTCGGCCATCCTCGGTTCGCTCGACATCGTGTTCGGAGAGGTCGATCGGTGATGGGGCAGCAGGCGCCAATCCAGTTTGACCGCGCCTCGGGGGCCCTGGAAGGGGCCAACCTGTGGGAGCGGACGGCTGCCTTGGCGCTGGTGACGGGATCGAAGATCTGCTCGCACTTCTCGCATATGGGCTACATCGCCTGTGCGAATTTGCTGCGGAAGACGCTGCCCGAGCGCAACATCGCGATCAGGCTCAATCCCGACGCCGTGTTCGAGTTCCCTTACGGCGACGGCTATTGGAGCAAGCTGCTCAACCGCTCCTACAACTATGAGGACGAGCTCGAGCTGCTGTTCGCCGATAGCGTCGACGTCGACTACACGTTGCTCGATTGCGGTGCCAATTACGGCTATTGGTCGGTGCTGGTGTCGAGCAAGCCGTTCGGCTCGCACAAGGCGATCGCGATCGAGCCGTCGGGGCAGAACTATCCGAAGCTCGCCAACAACGCCCGGGTCAACGGCAATCGCTTCGAGACCATGAAATGCGCGATCGGCGCCACCCGCGGCACCGCGCGTCTTTCAGGCACCAAGCACGAGGCCTTCAGCATCGCCGGCGATCCCTCCGCGGGCGGTGAGGACGTGCCGGTCATCGCTCTCGATAATCTGATCGAGGACGGCAAAGTCGCAAGGGCCGGCAAATACCTGATCAAGCTCGACGTCGAGGGCGTCGAGATCGAGGCGATCAAGGGCGGCGCGCGTCTGCTCCAGGCCGACAGCGTCATCATGTGCGAGGAGCACGGCAGCGACCGCTCTCATGCAGTGTCGCGCTTCATCCTCGAACAGACCCCGCTGAAGCTGATCGTGTTCGATCCGCGCAGCAACCGGATGGAGACCGTGACCGAGCTGTCGATTCTCGACCGCATCAAGGTCTCGACCCATGTCGGCTACAACGTTTTCGGCACCGCAAGCGCATTTTGGCAGGACAGGATCGAAGCCCTGAATGCGAAAACAGCGCGCCGCATGCAGTGAGAGATTGAAGAGATGTCCGTTCGCCGATTAGCACCGAAGGAAGTCCAGCCCGCGAGCTTTGCGTTCACGGAGGAGAACCTCGCATTCGCCAAGCAGCAGATCGCGAAATATCCGGCGGGACGTCAGGCCTCCGCCGTCATCGCCATCCTCTGGCGGGCCCAGGAGCAGCACGACGGCTGGGTCTCGGAAGCCGCGATCCGCGTCATCGCCGACATGCTCGACATGCCCTACATCCGCGTGCTGGAGGTGGCGACCTTCTACACCATGTTCCAGCTCGCCCCCGTCGGCAAGAAGGCCCATGTCCAGGTTTGCGGCACCACACCGTGCCGGCTGCGGGGCGCCGAGGATCTGATCCACGTCTGCGAGCACCGCATCCATCACGAGCCCTTCCATCTCTCCAAGGACGGCAATTTCAGCTGGGAAGAGGTCGAGTGCCTGGGCGCCTGCGTGAACGCGCCGATGGTGCTGATCGGCAAGGACACCTATGAGGACCTGACCAAGGAAAGCTTCGGCAAGGTGCTCGACGGTTTCGCCTCGGGCAATCCGCCCAAGCCCGGTCCGCAGAACGGCCGCCAGTTCTCGGCGCCGATCACCGGGCCGACCACGCTGAAGGAGAGCACCTGATGGGTGATCTCTCGCAGCCTTCCGTGCAGGAGAGCGGTGCCATGAAAAAGTGGGGCTTCATCGCGTTGCACGCCGCCGTGGCGGCCGCTTTCATTTTCCTGCTGCAGCGCTTCGGCCTGAGCGCGTCGCTGGAATCCTCTCTGCTCTGGGCGCTGACCTTCGCCGTCTGCGCCGCCGGACTTGCCTACAAGCAGACCATTCGTTGATCGGAAAGCACTGATATGCTCGAGGACAAGGACCGCATCTTCAAGAACCTCTACGGCCTCCACGATTGGGGGCTCGAGGGTGCGCGGCGCCGCGGCGCCTGGGATGGCACCAAGAACATCATCGACAAGGGCCGCGACTGGATCATCAACGAGATGAAGGCGTCAGGCCTGCGCGGCCGCGGCGGCGCCGGCTTCCCGACCGGTCTGAAATGGTCGTTCATGCCGAAGGAATCGACCGACGGCCGGCCGAGCTATCTCGTCGTCAACGCCGACGAATCCGAGCCCGGCACCTGCAAGGATCGCGAGATCATGCGGCACGATCCGCATCTCCTGATCGAGGGCTGCCTGATCGCGAGCTGCGCGATGAACGCGCATGCCTGCTACATCTATGTCCGCGGCGAGTTCATCCGCGAGCGCGAGCACCTGCAGGCCGCGATCGACCAGGCCTATGAAGCCAAGCTGGTCGGCAAGGACAACGTCAACGGCTGGCCGTTCGACATCTACGTCGCCCACGGCGCCGGCGCCTATATCTGCGGCGAAGAGACCGCGCTGCTCGAAAGCCTCGAAGGCAAGAAGGGCCAGCCGCGCCTGAAGCCGCCGTTCCCGGCCAATGTCGGCCTGTTCGGCTGTCCGACCACCGTCAACAACGTCGAGTCCATCGCGGTTGCGCCGGACATCCTGCGCCGCGGCGCGGCCTGGTTCGCCGGCATCGGCCGTCCCAACAATGTCGGCACCAAGCTCTTCTGCATCTCCGGCCATGTCGAGCGGCCCTGCAACGTCGAAGAGGCGATGGGCATCCCGTTCCGTGAGCTGATCGACAAGCATTGCGGCGGCATCCGCGGCGGCTGGGACAACCTCAAGGCCGTGATCCCCGGCGGTTCGTCGGTGCGCATGGTGCCGGCCGAGCAGATCATCGACACGCCGATGGATTTCGACAGCCTGAGCAAGCTGCGCTCGGGCCTCGGCACCGCGGCCGTGATCGTGATGGACAAGTCCACCGACCTGATCCGCGCCATTGCCCGCATCTCCTATTTCTACAAGCACGAGAGCTGCGGCCAGTGCACGCCGTGCCGCGAGGGTACGGGCTGGATGTGGCGCGTGCTCACCCGCATGGCCGAAGGCCGCGCCCACAAGCGCGAGATCGACATGCTGCTCGAAGTCACCAAGCAGGTCGAAGGCCACACCATCTGCGCGCTCGGCGATGCCGCGGCATGGCCGATCCAGGGCCTGATCGCGCATTTCCGTCACGAGATCGAAGCGCGCATCGACCAGTATTCGCATAAGGCCGATGTCGACGATATCGGCGTCCGCGATCCCGTGAACATGGTCGCGGCGGAGTAAGAAGAATGACCAAGCTCATCATCGACGGCAAAGAGATCGATGTCCCCGCCGAGTACACGCTGCTTCAGGCGTGCGAGGCGGCCGGCGCCGAGATTCCGCGCTTCTGCTATCACGAGCGGCTGTCGATCGCCGGCAATTGCCGGATGTGCCTCGTCGAGGTGAAGGGCGGCCCGAAGCCGGTCGCGAGCTGCGCCTGGGGCGTGCGCGATTGTCGTCCGGGCCCCAAGGGCGAGCCGCCGGAGATCTCGACGCGTTCGCCGATGGTGAAGAAGGCACGCGAAGGCGTGATGGAGTTCCTTCTGATCAACCATCCGCTGGATTGCCCGATCTGCGACCAGGGCGGCGAGTGCGACCTGCAGGACCAGGCGATGGGCTATGGTGTCGACACCAGCCGCTTCGCCGAGAACAAGCGCGCGGTCGAGGACAAATATCTCGGTGCGCTGGTCAAGACCTCGATGAACCGCTGCATCCAGTGCACGCGCTGCGTCCGCTTCTCGGCGGAAGTCGCAGGCGCCCCCGAGATGGGCGCGACGGGGCGCGGAGAGGACATGGAGATCACGACCTATCTCGAGCACGCGCTGACCTCGGAGCTTCAAGGCAATCTCGTCGACATCTGCCCGGTCGGCGCGCTGACCTCGAAGCCTTATGCGTTTGCGGCGCGTCCCTGGGAGCTCGGCAAGACCCAGTCGATCGACGTGATGGACGGCGTGGGATCTGCGATCCGCGTCGACACCCGCGGCCGCGAAGTCATGCGCGTGCTGCCGCGCATCAATGAGGCCGTGAACGAGGAGTGGATCTCCGACAAGACCCGCCACGTCGTCGACGGCCTGCGCACCCAGCGCCTGGACCGGCCCTACATCCGCGAAGCCGGCAAGCTGCGCGCGGCGAGCTGGACCGAGGCTTTCGCCGCGATCGCCGCCAAGGCATCACGCACCGACGGCAAGCGCATCGGCGCGATCGCCGGCGACCTCGCCGGCGTCGAGGAGATGTTCGCGCTGAAGGATCTTCTCGCCAAATACGGCTCGGGCAATCTGGCGGTGCAGGGCGGCGACGCCTTCGACCCCGCGCTCGGTCGCGGCTCCTACATCTTCAACCCGACGCTGGCGGGTGTGGAGCAGGCGGATGCGCTGCTCATCATCGGCGCGAACCCGCGGAAAGAGGCGGCCGTATTCAACGCCCGCATCCGCAAGCGCTGGCGTGCCGGCGGCTTCAAGGTCGGCGTGATCGGTCCGAAGGTCGATCTGACCTACGACTATGACCATCTCGGCGCGGGCACCGATACGCTCGGTGAGCTCGCGGCCGGCAAGCACTCGTTCATGGACGTGCTGAAGAACGCCAAGAATCCGATCATCCTGGTCGGCGCGGGCGCGGCCTCGCGTCACGACGGCGCCGCCATTCTCGCCGCCGCCGCCAAGCTCGCGCTCGATGTCGGTGCGGTCAAGGACGGCTGGAACGGCTTTGGCGTGCTGCACGAGACCGCTTCGCGCGTCGGCGCGCTCGATATCGGCTTCTCCGCAACCGGCGGGGGCCTGAACGCCGCGCAGATGACGACGTTCGGCACGCTGGACTTGCTGTTCCTGTTAGGGGCCGACGAGATCAACGCGCCCGACGGCACCTTCGTCGTCTATATCGGCACCCATGGTGACCGCGGCGCGCATCGCGCCGACGTGATCCTGCCGGCGGCCGCCTATACCGAGAAGTCCGCGATCTACGTCAACACCGAAGGCCGCGTGCAGATGACGGGCCGCGCCGCGTTCCCGCCGGGCGAAGCCCGCGAGGACTGGGCAATCGTCCGCGCGCTGTCGGAGGCGCTCGGCAAGAAGCTCGGCTATGACTCGCTGGCCGCCTTGCGCCAGGCGATCTTCAAGGCCGTGCCGCACCTGATCCGCCTCGACCAGATCGAGCCCGGCTCGGCCGACCAGATCAAAAAGCTGGCGGGGAAGGGCGGTTCGCCCGAGAAGGCGCCGTTCAAGCCGCTGGTCGAGGACTTCTATTTGACCAACCCAATCGCGCGTGCGTCTGCCGTAATGGCGGAATGCTCGCGCCTCGCCTCCGGGCACATGCTGACCGCAGCGGAGTGAGCGTGATCTGATGGAATTCTTCGAAAGCGCATTCTGGACCGGGTTCCTCTGGCCGCTGATCATCATGGTCGCGCAGAGCGTCCTGGTGCTCGTCGTCCTGCTCGTGGCGATCGCCTACATCCTGCTCGCCGACCGCAAGATCTGGGCGGCGGTGCAGATCCGGCGCGGCCCGAACGTGGTCGGCCCCTGGGGCCTGCTGCAATCCTTCGCCGACCTTCTGAAGTTCGTGCTGAAGGAGCCGATCATTCCGGCCGGCGCCAACAAGGGCGTGTTTCTCCTTGCGCCGCTGGTCTCATGCGTGCTCGCGCTGGCTGCCTGGGCGGTGATCCCGACCAACCTCGGCTGGGTGATCTCCGACATCAATGTCGGCATCCTCTTCATCTTCGCGATCTCGTCGCTGTCGATCTACGGCATCATCATGGCCGGCTGGTCGTCGAACTCGAAATACCCGTTCCTGGCCGCGCTGCGCTCGGCGGCGCAGATGGTGTCTTATGAAGTCTCGATCGGCTTCGTCATCATCACGGTGCTGCTCTGCGCCGGCACGCTGAACCTGTCGGCCGTGGTCGAGGCCCAGCACGTCCGCGGTCTCGCCAGCCTGATCGGACTGCCGCAGCTCACCATCCTGAACTGGTACGTCTGGCCGCTGTTCCCGATGTTCGTGGTGTTCTACGTCTCGGCGCTGGCGGAAACCAACCGTCCGCCGTTCGACCTCGTGGAAGCAGAATCCGAGCTCGTCGCCGGCTTCATGGTCGAGTACGGCTCGACGCCGTATCTGCTGTTCATGCTCGGCGAGTATGTCGCGATCGTCACGATGTGCGCGATGGCGACGATCCTGTTCCTCGGAGGCTGGCTGCCGCCGGTCGACCTGCCGCCTTTCAACTGGGTGCCAGGGATCATCTGGTTCTCGCTCAAAGTCTTCTTCATGTTCTTCCTGTTCGCGATGGCAAAGGCGATCGTGCCGCGCTACCGCTACGATCAATTGATGCGCCTCGGCTGGAAGGTGTTCCTGCCGCTGTCGCTGGCGATGGTGATCGTGGTGGCCGGCGTGCTGCATTTCGCCGGCATCGCGCCGAAGTGAGGGCCGTCATGGGTATCAACGTCAACGCCACTGCACGCTCGCTTCTGCTGTCGGAATTCGTCTCGGCGTTCTTCCTCGCCATGCGCTATTTCTTCCAGCCGAAGCCGACCCTGAACTATCCGTTCGAGAAGGGCCCGATCTCGCCGCGCTTCCGCGGCGAGCATGCGCTGCGCCGCTATCCGAACGGCGAAGAGCGCTGCATCGCCTGCAAGCTGTGCGAAGCCGTCTGCCCGGCACAGGCCATCACCATCGAGGCCGGCCCGCGCCGCAACGACGGCACCCGCCGCACCGTTCGCTACGACATCGACATGGTGAAGTGCATCTATTGCGGCCTCTGCCAGGAGGCCTGCCCGGTCGACGCCATCGTCGAAGGTCCGAACTTCGAGTTCGCGACCGAGACCCGCGAGGAACTGTTCTATGACAAGGCCAAGCTGCTCGCCAACGGCGACCGCTGGGAACGCGAGATCGCGAAAGCGATCGAGCTCGACGCGCCGTACCGGTGAGGTGAGGGCATGATCCTTCCCGCGCTGTTCTTCTATCTCTTCGCCGGCGTCTGTGTCGCCTCGGCCGTGATGGTGATTGTCTCGCGCAATCCCGTGCACTCCGTGCTGTACCTGATCCTGGCCTTCGTCAACGCCTCCGGCCTGTTCGTGCTGATGGGCGCCGAATTCCTGGCGATGATCCTGATCGTCGTCTATGTCGGCGCGGTCGCGGTGCTGTTCCTGTTCGTGATCATGATGCTCGACGTGGACTTCACCGAGCTGCGCGAGGGCTTCATCGAGTACCTGCCGGTCGGCCTGGTGATCGGCGGCATCTTCCTGTTCGAGCTGCTGCTCACCGTCGGCTTCTGGGTTATCAACCCCGGCGTCGCCAAGACGATCACGGCGGCGATCCCGGCCAACGTATCGAACACCGAGGCGCTCGGGCTGGTGCTCTATACGAAGTACATCCACTACTTCCAGCTCTCGGGCATGGTGCTGCTGGTCGCCATGATCGGCGCCATCGTGCTGACGCTGCGGCACAAGGCGAGCGTGAAGCGGCAGGACATCAACGTTCAGAACGCGCGCACGCCCGACATGGCGATGGCGATGCGCAAGGTGGCGCCGGGGCAGGGGCTCCAGGACTCTGACGCGGCGGAGTGGGTGAAATGACGATCGGGCTCGGACACTATCTGGCGGTCGGCGCGATCCTGTTCACGCTGGGCATCCTCGGCATCTTCCTGAACCGCAAGAACATCATCGTCATCTTGATGTCGATCGAGCTGATCCTGCTCTCGGTCAACATCAACCTCGTCGCGTTCTCGACCTTCCTCGGCGACATCGTCGGCCAGGTCTTCGCGCTTCTGGTGCTCACCGTCGCTGCCGCTGAAGCCGCGATCGGTCTCGCCATCCTGGTGGTCTATTTCCGCAACCGCGGCTCGATCGCGGTTGAGGACGTCAATCTGATGAAGGGCTGAGCTCAGTCATGGTTCAGGCAATTGTCTTTCTGCCTCTGCTGGGCGCCATTCTGGCTGGCCTGATCGCGCTGTTCGGCGCGCATGCCCGCAACCCGTCGGGCGACGAGGTCGAGCATCATGGCGACCACGGCCACGCGCACGCGCACGCCCATGCGTCCGATACGATCAACGAGGATGCGTCCGTCATCCACGAGAGCCATCACGACGACGCCCACGATGATCACGGTCACGGTCCGGTCGAGCCGGCGGCGGCAGGGTCGCGCGGTGCCGAGCTGATCACTACCGCGTTGCTGTTCGTCTCGGCCGCGCTGTCCTGGATGACGCTGGTCGATGTCGGCTTCATGCACCACGATATCAGGGTCCAGCTGCTGCCCTGGATCTTCTCGGGCGATCTTCAGGTCTGGTGGACCTTGCGGGTCGACACGCTCACGGCCGTGATGCTGGTGGTGGTGACCACCGTGTCCTCGCTCGTGCACCTCTATTCCATCGGCTATATGGACGAGGATCCGAACCGGCCGCGCTTCTTCGGCTATCTCAGCCTGTTCACCTTCGCCATGCTGATGCTGGTGACGGCGGACAACCTCGTGCAGCTGTTCTTCGGCTGGGAAGGCGTGGGTCTGGCGAGCTATCTGCTGATCGGATTCTGGTACCAGAAGCCGTCGGCCAATGCGGCCGCGATCAAGGCCTTCGTGGTCAACCGCGTCGGCGACTTTGGTTTCGCGCTCGGCATCTTCGCGATCTTCATGCTGACCAGCTCGACCGATTTCGAGACGATCTTCCATGCCGCGCCCGGCCTCACCGGCAAGACCATCAACTTCCTCGGCTGGCACGCCGATGCGCTGACCCTGACCTGCCTGTTGCTGTTCATGGGCGCGATGGGCAAGTCGGCGCAGTTCCTGCTGCACACCTGGTTGCCGGACGCGATGGAGGGCCCGACGCCTGTGTCGGCGCTGATCCACGCCGCGACCATGGTCACCGCCGGCGTCTTCATGGTGGCGCGCCTGTCGCCGCTATTCGAGCTCGCCCCGAATGCGCAGGCCGTCGTGATGTTCTTCGGCGCGACCACAGCGTTCTTCGCCGCGACCATCGGCCTCGTGCAGAACGACATCAAGCGCATCGTCGCTTACTCGACCTGTTCGCAGCTCGGCTACATGTTCGTGGCGATGGGAGCAGGGGCCTATTCGGTCGGCATGTTCCATCTATTCACGCACGCCTTCTTCAAGGCGCTGCTGTTCTTGGGCTCCGGCTCGGTGATCTACGCGATGCACCACGAGCAGGACATCCGCAACATGGGCGGGCTCTGGAAGAAGATCCCCTACACCTATGCGGTGATGGTGGTCGGCACGCTGGCGCTCACCGGATTCCCGCTCACCGCCGGCTACTTCTCCAAGGACGCGATCATCGAGTCCGCCTACGCCTCGCACATTCCGTTTGCGATGTACGGCTTCCTGATGACGGTCGTCGCCGCCGGCCTGACCTCGTTCTACTCCTGGCGCCTGATCTTCAAGACCTTCCATGGCGAGCCGCATGACGAGCATCACTATGAGGCCGCGCATGAGGCTCCGATCTGGATGCTGATCCCGATCGGCGTGCTCGCAGTCGGCTCCATCGTCGCCGGTTTCCCGTTCAAGGAGCTGTTCGCCGGTCACGGCATCGAGGAGTTCTTCCGCGAATCCGTGAAGATGAACCCGCACATCATCGAGGAGATGCACCACATCCCCGAGACCATCGCCTTCCTGCCGACGGTGATGATGGTGCTGGGCTTCCTCGTCTCGTACCTGTTCTACATCCGCCGGCCGTACATCCCTGTGCAGCTCGCTAAAGAGCAGCCGATGCTGTACCAGTTCCTGCTCAACAAATGGTACTTCGACGAGCTCTACGACATCATCTTCGTCCGTCCGGCGAAGTGGATCGGCTATCAGCTCTGGAAGAAGGGCGACGGCTTCATCATCGACGGCCTCGGTCCCGACGGCGTCTCGGCTCGCGTCCTGGACGTCACCCGCAACGTCGTGAAGATCCAGACCGGCTATCTCTATCACTACGCATTCGCCATGCTGATCGGCGCCGCCGGCCTGATCACCTGGTTCATGTTCGGCTTTGGAGGCCAGTAAATGACAACCTGGCCCATCCTATCGGTCACGACGTTCCTGCCGCTGGTCGGCGCGCTGATCGTCTATCTCAGCCGCGGCGATGACGAGGCGGCCAAGCGCAACTCGCGCTGGATCGCGCTCTGGACCACGCTGATCACCTTCGCGGTGTCGGTGATCCTGGTCATGCGGTTCGACCCCAGCAATCCCGACTTCCAGTTCGTCGAGAAGGCGAACTGGCTCGCCACCGGCATCACCTACCACATGGGCGTCGACGGCATCTCGCTGCCGCTGGTGATCCTCACCACCGCCGTGATGCCGTTCTGCATCATCGCGAGCTGGAAGGCGATCACCAACCGCGTCCGCGAATACATGATGGCGTTCCTGATCCTGGAAACGCTGATGGTCGGCACCTTCTCGGCGCTCGATCTCGTGCTGTTCTACCTGTTCTTCGAGGGCGGCCTGATTCCGATGTTCCTGATCATCGGCGTCTGGGGCGGTCCGCGCCGGGTCTACGCATCGTTCAAGTTCTTCCTCTACACGCTGCTCGGCTCGGTCCTGATGCTGCTCGCCATCATGGCGCTGTACTGGAATGGTGGCACCACCGACATTCCGACGCTGATGCACACTGCCGTGCCGAGGTCGCTGCAGACCTGGGCCTGGCTCGCCTTCTTCGCTTCCTTCGCGGTGAAGATGCCGATGTGGCCGGTGCACACCTGGCTCCCCGACGCGCACGTCGAAGCGCCGACCGCGGGCTCGGTGGTCCTCGCCGCGATCCTGCTGAAGATGGGCGGCTACGGCTTCCTGCGCTTCTCGCTGCCGATGTTTCCGCTGGCCTCGCACGACTTCGCGCCGCTGATCTTCACGCTCTCGGCCATCGCCATCATCTACACCTCGCTGGTGGCCCTGATGCAGGAGGACATGAAGAAGCTGATCGCGTACTCCTCGGTCGCGCATATGGGCTTCGTCACCATGGGCATCTTCGCCGGCACCATGCAGGGCGTCGCCGGCGGCATGTTCCAGATGATCTCGCACGGCATCGTCTCCGGGGCGCTGTTCCTCTGCGTCGGCGTCGTCTACGACCGCCTGCACACCCGCGAGATCGCGGCCTATGGCGGCCTCGTCAACCGGATGCCGCTCTACGCGCTGACCTTCATGGTCTTCACCATGGCCAATGTCGGTCTGCCCGGCACATCAGGCTTCGTCGGCGAGTTCATGACGTTGCTCGGCACCTTCAAGGTCTCGATCCCGACCGCGTTCTTCGCCACTTTCGGCGTGATCCTCTCGGCCGGCTACGCGCTGTGGCTCTACCGCAAGGTCGTGTTCGGGGCGCTGGTCAAGCCATCGCTGGCGAGCATGAAGGATCTCACCTTCCGCGAGTGCCTGACGCTGTTCCCGATGATCGCGCTGACGATCCTCTTCGGCGTCTATCCGAAGCCGGTGCTCGACATGTCGGCCGCCTCGGTCCAGCAACTCGTCAACAACTACAACACCGCTGTGACGGCCGTGAAGGCCGCCGCACTGCTCCAGTGATCGGGCAGGTCAGGATATCGCCATGAGCTTTGAGACTGCAGGTTATCAACTGGCGCCGGTGCTGCCCGAGATCGTGCTCGCGATCGGCGCCATGGCTCTGCTGATGCTGGGTGCCTATCGCGGGCAGGGGACGACCGGTGCGGTCACCTCGCTGGCGGTCGTGCTCCTGGTCGTGGTCGGCGTGCTCGAATACATGCTGCCCGCGGGCAAGCAGGTGACCTTCGGCGGCAGCTTCATCGTCGATGACTTCGCCCGCTTCATGAAGATCCTGGCCCTGATCGGCTCGGCGGTGACGCTGGTGCTGTCGACCGAGTTCCTGTCCGACCCCTCGCGCCGCATCTTCGAATACGCCATCCTGGTGCTGCTCTCGACGCTCGGCATGATGGTGCTGATCTCGGCCGGCGACCTGATCTCGCTCTATCTCGGCCTCGAACTGATGTCGCTGGCGCTCTATGTCGTCGCGGCCTCGAACCGCGACAACGCCAAGTCGACCGAAGCCGGCCTGAAGTATTTCGTGCTGGGCGCACTGTCCTCGGGCATGCTGCTGTACGGCGCCTCGCTGATCTACGGCTTCACTGGCACGGTCAGCTTCACCGGCATCGCGGCGGCCGCGACGATCTCGAATGTCGGCCTCGTGTTCGGTCTGGTCTTCCTGCTCGTCGGCCTCTGCTTCAAGGTTTCGGCCGTGCCGTTCCACATGTGGACGCCTGACGTGTACGAGGGGGCGCCGACCCCGGTCACCGCCTTCTTCGCGTCGGCGCCGAAGGTCGCCGCGCTTGCCGTGTTCACCCGCGTCACGCTCACCGCTTTCCCGGGCATCGTCTCGCAGTGGCAGCAGATCCTGGTGTTCGTGGCGATCGCCTCGATGGCGCTCGGCTCCTTCGCCGCGATCGGCCAGAGCAACATCAAGCGCCTGATGGCCTATTCCTCGATCGGCCACATGGGCTTCGCGCTAGTCGGCCTTGCCTCCGGCACCGTCGAAGGCGCGCAGGGCGTGTTGATGTACATCGTGATCTATGTCGCGATGACGCTGGGCTCGTTCTCGATCATCCTCGCCATGCGCCGCAACGGCCAGGCGGTCGAGCAGATCAGCGATTTCGCCGGCCTGTCGCGGACCAATCCGCTGCTCGCCTTCATGTTCGCGATGCTGCTGTTCTCGCTGGCGGGCATTCCGCCGCTCGCCGGCTTCTTCGCCAAATGGTACGTCTTCGTCGCCGCCATCAAGGCGAACCTGTTTACGCTCGCGGTCGTCGGCGTGCTGACCAGCGTGGTCGGCGCCTACTACTACCTCGCCATCGTCAAGACGATGTATTTCGACGAGCCGGCCGGCCAGGTCGATCCGGTGCGCGTCGAGGTGAAGACGGTGCTGGCGGTTTTCGGCCTGTTCAATATCCTGTTCGCGCTGTTCGCAGGTCCCGTGGTGAGCGTCGCCTCCGCCGCGGCAAAGTCGCTGTTCTAGGATGGGTTTCGCGCTCGGTCCTCGCGCATTGTCCGCGGGCTACAGGCTCGCGGCGTTCGAGCGGACCGGCTCGACCAATACCGAGGCGATCGAACGTGCGAGGGCCGGAGAGCGCGGCCCGATGTGGTTCGTCACGTCAGAGCAGACCGCCGGCCGCGGCCGCCGTCAACGCGCCTGGATCGCGCCCCGCGGCAACCTCGCCGCCAGCATCCTCGAAGTCATGGACGTCGCGCCGGCCGTCGCCGCCACCCTCGGCTTTGCCGCCGGGCTAGCCGAGGAGGCCGCGCTGGAGAAGGTCAGCCTCGAGGCCGCAATCCGCCTCGGCCCTGATCGTCCGCGCTACGCCCTGAAATGGCCGAACGACGTCTTGGCCGGGGGCAAGAAGCTCGTCGGCATCGGCCTCGAAGCCGAAGCCATCGGCGACCGCCTGGCCGTCGTCGTCGGCATCGGCACCAATGTCGTTGCAGCGCCCGAGGGCGTGCCGACGCCCGCGGTGTCGTTGGCGGCGCTCGGGGTGCAGATCAGTGCCGAGGAGCTGTTCTCGGCACTATCCGACGCCTGGGTCGAGTTCCGCGGCATCTGGGACAATGGAAGCGGCTTTGCCGAGATCCGCAAGCTGTGGCTGGAGCGCGCCGCCGGCCTCGGCGAGCGGGTCGCAATCCACACGGGGACGATGACGCTGGAAGGCATTTTTGACACCATCGACGACACCGGCTGTCTGATCGTCCGCACCGCGGAGGGCCGCCGGGTACCGGTCGCCGCGGGTGAGGTGTTCTTCGGCTCGGCCGCCTCCGTGGGAGCTGCGTGATGGCCAAGCCCGACGAACTGGTGTTTGCGCCGCTCGGCGGCGTCGGCGAGATCGGCATGAACCTGTCGATCTACGGCCTCGGCAACCGCCAGCAGCGCGCCTGGATGGCGGTCGATCTCGGCGTCTCCTTCGGCGACGAGGAGCATCTGCCGGGCATCGACCTGATCATGCCCGACATCAGCTTCCTGGAGAAGGAGCGCAAGAACTTGATGGGCCTGGTGCTGACCCACGCCCACGAGGACCATTTCGGCGCCATCATCGATCTCTGGCCGAAGCTGAAATGCCCGATCTATGCGACGCAGTTCAGTGCTGCCCTGTTCGAGGCCAAATGCGCCGCCGAGCGCAACGCGCCGAAGATCCCGGTGACGGTGGTGCCGTCCGGGGGCCGCGTCGACGTCGGCCCGTTCAACGTCGAGTTCATCCCCGTCGCGCATTCGATTCCGGAGGCGCATGCGCTGGCGATCCACACCGAAGCCGGCACGGTGCTGCACACCGGCGACTGGAAGATCGACCCGACCCCGACACTTGGCGCGCCTACCGACGAGAAGCGGCTGCGCGAACTCGGTGAGGAGGGCGTGCTCGCCCTCATCGGCGATTCCACCAACGCGGTGCGCGACGGCCGTTCACCCTCGGAAGCCGAGGTCGCCCGCACCATCATCGACCTGGTGAAATCAGCCAAGGGCCGCGTTGCGGTCACGACCTTCGCCTCCAACGTCGCGCGCATCAAGGCCGTCGCTGCTGCTGCCAGGGCCGCCGACCGCGAGGTCGTCGTGGTTGGCCGCGCCATGGAGCGCGTGGTGCAGGTCGCGCGCGAATGCGGCTATCTCGATGGCGTGCAGAATTTCCGCTCGCCCGAGGTTTACGGCCATCTGCCGCAGGACAAGGTGCTGGCGTTGTGCACCGGCAGCCAGGGCGAGCCGCGCGCGGCGCTGGCGCGCATCGCCAATGACGACCATCCCGAGATCACGCTCAACCGCGGCGACAGCGTCATCTTTTCCTCGCGGACCATCCCGGGCAACGAGAAGGCGGTCGGTTCGATCATCAACAACCTCGTGCTGCAGGGCGTCGAGATCATCACCGACCGCGACCATCTGGTCCACGTCTCCGGCCATCCCCGCCGCGACGAATTGCGCGACATGATTGGCTGGGTGAAGCCGCAGCTCCTGATCCCCGTCCACGGCGAGGCGCTGCACCTGAACGAGCACGCCAAGCTCGCGCGCGCCGCCGGCGTGCCGCGCGTGCTGGTGGTCCGCAACGGCGACCTGATCAAGCTCGGCCCGGGCGATCCCGGCATCATTGGCGAAGTGCCTTCCGGCCGCCTCTACAAGGACGGCACGATCCTGGAGGACTCCAAGTCCCGAGCCGTGGTCGAGCGGCGGCGCATGGCGTTTTCCGGCTGTGCCTTCGTCGCCATTGCCATGACCGAGCAGGGCGAGCTGGCCGACGATCCCGAGGTCGATCTGGTCGGCATCCCCGAGAAGAACAGGGCAGGCGAGCCCTTCGACGACCTCGTCTTCGATGCCGTGGTCTCCACCATCGAGGGCCTGCCGAAGGCGCGCCGCCGCGACCCCGACGCATTGGGCGAGTCGGTGCGACGTGCTGTCCGGGCCGTGATCAACGAACATTGGGGCAAAAAGCCCCCCTGTCTGGTACACGTACTGACAGTGTAAGGGGAGAAGACACATGCTGGGCCGGCTCAACCATGTCGCGATCGCGACCAAGGACGCCGTCAAGGCCGCCAGGATCTATGGCGCCGCGTTCGGCGCTCAGATCTCGGAAGCCGTGCCGCTGCCCGAGCACGGCGTCATCACCGTGTTCGCGACGCTGCCCAACACCAAGATCGAATTCATCGAACCGCTCGGCGAGGCCTCGCCGATCGCAAAATTCGTCGAGCGTAACCCCGACGGCGGCATCCACCATGTCTGCTACGAGGTCGTCGACATCATCGCCTCGCGCGACACGCTGGTGAAGGAGGGCGCGCGGGTGCTCGGCGACGGCGTGCCGAAGATCGGCGCCCATGGCAAGCCGGTGCTGTTCCTGCACCCGAAGGATTTTTCCGGCGCGCTGGTCGAGATCGAGCAGGCATAAGGCCGAACCATGGCCATCCAGATCTCAACCGCGATTGCAATCTACTTCGTCATCTGGTGGGTCGCGCTGTTCCTGACGCTGCCGTTCGGCGTACGCAGCCAGCACGAGGATGGCGTCGGTGCGCCCGGCACCGACCCTGGTGCGCCGATCCTGACGCGGATGGGCCGCAAGCTGATCTGGACCACCATCATCTCGGCGATCATCTACGGCCTCGGCATGGTCGCCTATCACGCCGGCTATCTCTCGATCGAGCGCCTGTCGAAATTGATGGGAATGCCTTTCTAGACGTTCTTGCTAGACGTTTTTGCTGACGACATTGTTTGGGGGAACGAATGACTTTTCAGAGGATCGTCATTGCTCTTCTGGTGCTGATCGTCGCCGGCATCGGTGCCATCGGCTATTTCGAATGGCGGATGGCCGCGCAGGTGCGTACCCTGAAGGCGTTCGTCGAGGGCTATGTCTTCAACGAGGCCGTGATGGCCTGCGAGCAGGCCAAAAGCTCGACGCCGTTCAAATGGAACGGAGGCAAGAGCACCTCGGTGATCGGCCTCAACTCCGCCAAGCTGGACAAATACACGGTCAGCGCCAGCTACACGCTGGTGGCGGACAGCGTCTATTGCGATTACGATCCGATCAAAAGAAAGGCGGATCGGGTCGAGCTTCCTGGAGCGGGAGTAACGATCCGGCGCTCGCAGGCATGAGCGCGCCGCCGCCTGCTCGATGCGGCGCGAGTTCGCGCACGCCCGATCAGCCGCTCACGCAGGCGGGCTAGATCGCTCGGCGTTGTCGGCCGGCGAAGAGCCCGTAGACGAACAGCACGATGATCGCGCCGACGACCGCACCGATCAGTCCGGCACCTTCTTCGGCACGATACCATCCGAGCGCCTGCCCGAGGTAAGTCGCAACGAAGGCGCCGACGATCCCCAAGATGGTCGTCAGGATGAAGCCGGACGGCTCGTTGTCGCCAGGCATGATGAACTTGGCGATCACGCCGGCGACGAAGCCGATGATGATTGTCCAGAGAAGACCCATTTCCACACCTCTTCCAGATTTAAGCGGTAACAACTATGCCTCAGGCAGACGTCCGTCCGGCGTGTACTTGTCGACCGCCGAGGGCAATTCCCGGGATAGCCTTGTGAGGATCTCGTCTTGCGAGAGTCCCGTCTGCTGTTCGAGCTTCTCCAGAACGTCGGAGCCGATCGCATTCCTCAGCTCAGGCGACGAGATCTCCTTGTTGGGTCCGGGCTTCACCCATGAATCGGCGACCTCGCCCTGGCCGTTCTGGTTGAACCGCTCCAGGAGCTCGCCAATGCCGCCATTGAGCAGGCCCCCGATCCCGCCCGCGCCGAGCATGCCGCCGAGATTACCAAGCACTCCCCCAGGCGGCTGCTGACCGCCCGCGGATGAGCCGCCGGTCGCACCTTTCAGCAGCTCTGCCAACTTGTCGCGGTTCTGATAGCCGGCCATGGCCAGCATCGCCAGAAGGGCAGTCATGGAGGGCATTCCGCGGCTCATCGCTAACTCCTTCAAAATCTCAGACACGCAAAACTGCCTCAGCCCGCTTGTGTTCCAAAAATCGGCAAATGGGGGGCTCGCGACCCCCGGCTTGGTCGTCCGACACGAAGAACTTTCGGTGCAACTGGTCCCGGGGTGCGCCGGCGATACACGGGTGGCGGACCGCCTTGATTGCGACTACGATCCGATCAAAAGAATGGCCGGGATCGCCCGAGCTTCACAGAAGCGGGAGTAACGACCAGGCCATGCCAAGCATGGGGTGGGATCGTCATGACCGGGGACCGGGCGGGGGACTATCGAATTCTGCATGAAGCGGCGCTGCGGGATTATCTCGCAGGCCTTCCCGATATCGCCGCACTCCTCGGCGGTGAGCCGGCCTCATGGAAGATCACCGAGGTCGGCGACGGCAATCTCAATCTCGTCTTCATCATGAAGGGCGGGCGCGGCGGCGTCGCCGTCAAGCAGGCGCTGCCTTATGTCCGCCTCGTCGGCGAAAGCTGGCCGCTGCCGCTGTCGCGGGCCCATTACGAATATCTGGCTCTGTCCCGGCAGGCCGAGCTCGCGCCCGGCCTCGTGCCGGCTTTGCTGCATCACAACGAGGCCCTGGCGCTGACGGTGATGGAGCTGCTCGAGCCTCACATCATCATGCGCAAGGGACTGGTTGCGGGAACGCGATATCCGGGCTTCGTCGGTGACATCACCACCTTCATGGCGCGAACGCTGTTCTTCACCTCCGACCTCGCGCTGTCCGCGGCCGAGAAGAAGGAGGGCATTGCGGCCTTCGCCGGCAATCATGCGCTCTGCAAGATCACCGAGGATCTGATCTTCACCGATCCCTACCGCATCGCCGAGCAAAACCGCTGGACTGCGCCGGATCTCGATGCGCTCGCTGCAAGCCTGCGCGATGACATGGAGCTGCATGTCGCGATCTCCCGGCTGAAGCTGAAGTTCATGGCAAGCCCCGAGGCGCTGCTCCACGGCGACCTCCACACCGGCTCGATCATGGTGACGAACAACCAGACGCGGGTGATCGATCCGGAATTCGCATTCTATGGCCCGATGGGGTTCGACGTCGGCGCCGTGCTGGCCAACCTTGTGATGGCCTATTTTGCCTCCGCCGGGCACGAGCGCGCACCGGGCGAGCGGGCCGCGTTCGAGGCCTGGGTGCTGGAGACGATCGAGCAGGTCTGGAACGAGTTCGCCGGCAAATTCCTCGACCTCTGGCGAGCGAATGGCACTGGCGATGCCTATCCGGTCTCACTCTTTGCCGGCGCGCAGGGCGCTGCGCGTTTGGAGGCCGAGCGCCAAGCCTACATGCAGCGCCTGTTCGCCGACACGGTCGGCTTCGCCGCCGCAAAGACCATCCGCCGCATCTTCGGCCTCGCTCACAACATCGATTTCGAGTTGATCGAGGATCCGAAAAAGCGCGCCGTCAGCGAAGCCCGCGCGGTGCGGCTCGCACGGGCGATGATGGTGGAGACAGGGACGTTTCGGACGATTAGCGATGCAACGGGTGCTGCGCGAAAACTGCGGGACTGGAGGCCGGAGCTAACGGGTTGAGAGAGTTCATGGCGAGGAGCGCGCCTCGGCGCTCGCAATGACAAAGCGGTGCAACAGGCGCCAATGTTTCATCGTCACCCTGAGGTGCCGGAGCGTAGCGAAGGCCTCGAAGGGCGACAGCCCGGCTGCATCGCGGCCGTTCATCCTTCGAGGCTCAGCACGCGCTGCGTTCGCATCGCATGCTTCGCACCTCAGGATGACGGTCCAACACGCCAGCGCGCCCTCAATACAACCGCATCGGCAGCGGCGCGCCTTCGGGGCCGACCAGCAGACCCCAGGTCTCGTTGACCGCGACCTCGAACTCACGCGTCTGGGCCGCGCTGCCCTTGAGCTTCAGGGTGACCTTGTACTGGCCCGGCGGCAGATCAATTTTCTGGCTATCAGGCAACTCATCCGCAGCGGCGTCAAAATCGATCAGTTCTTCTCCGGCGTGAGCCGCCAGTCGGATGGTTCGCTCATTGACGGTGATGTCGGCCGCTTCATCCGTTTTGTTGCCGAGCAACAACATCACTTGTCCCGGCGCCGGCCGGATTTTGGCCGTGGCGGCCAACGGCTTGCGCAGCGCAAGGTCGGCGATCGTTGTGTTGCCCTGACGGACGAGCCGGAGCAGCGCCGGCCCGTCTGACGTCGTGAAGGCGACGACGGCTCTGTCGGGCGCGACGACCGCTCCGTCGTTCTCGGTCCAGCCGCGCTTTTCGAGTGCAGCGCGATAGAAGCCGAGCACGTCCTCGAGACTGAGCGGCGTCTCGACGTGAGCCGACCTCATGAAAGGCGAATTCTTCGCGGTCATCAGGGTCCAACGGTCGACCAGCGGCAGGCCCATGTCGTCGGACATCTTGGCCTCGAATGTCCGGCTCGCGGCTTGTGTCAGAAGCCCGACAGTGTCGCAGAGCAGGCGCTCGCCAAGATAGTCCGGGGCGCAACGGCCCCTGAGTGCCCACCATGTATCGTCGACAAACCCGTTTGACCGCTTGGTGTGGGACCAATTGATATGAATGTTTTTCGTCGGGCCGTCGCGGGCAGGGTCCGGCGTGACGGGGATCGCCATCGCCGCTGTCGCGGCGACCAGACTGCCGGCGAGCAGGATACCTAGCGTTCGGCGGGTCATTTTTTTGCGCGATCCTTGTTTTCCGCGATCCCTGGGGCTCAGATAACGGTCCTGAGCTTGGTCGCGCCGATCGCGAGAAATGTTCACTATTCCCGTTGCTCGATGACGCACCGCGTCAATCGAGGGCTTGCATCGCCGGGCGGATGCAACCGGCCCCGAAGGCATCGCCGAACGGCCGCCTTCCGGAACTGACATTGGTCTCCATCAAAAACGAAGCTTGCATTCGACAGGCCGCGAATGATCAAATCCCTGATCGGAATACCTGCGTTGGTGGGGGACACATGATGTTTAGGATGATGGCGATCGTCGCGGGCTTGGGACTGGCGCTCGCTGGATCTGCGGAGGCCCAGACGCCGCGCAAGGGCGGAACCATCCGGATGACCGCGCCCTATGGCTCGAGTTTCACCAGTCTGGACATTCACACCACGCAGCGTGCCCAGGACGAGATCTACGCCAAGGCGCTGCACCGCTCGCTGTACATCTGGAATTCCGCGGAGGGCAAGCCGGTCCTGGAGCTTGCCAAGGAGGATGTGGTCTCGGGCGGCGGTCTCGTTCACACCTTCAAGCTGCGCGACGACGCCTATTTCCACAATGGCCGCAAGATGACGGCCGACGATATCATCTGGTCCTACACCCGCATCATGGACGGCACCAAGGCCTATCCCGGCGCGCGGTTTGTCCGCGTGATCGAGGGGGCGGCCGCGGTCGAGAAGGGCCAGGCCAAGGAGATCTCCGGGCTGAAGAAGATCGACGACTTCACCGTCGAGATGAAGCTGACCGAGAAGGTCGATCCCGGCTTCTACTTCTTCACCGCGCTGACCTCGATCTATCCCGCCGACGAGGGTGCCAAGGAGAGTTTTATCCAGAAGCCGATCGGTCTCGGGCCCTTCAAATTCGTCGAGCACGTACCGGGATCGCGCATTGTCCTGGAGCGGTGGGATCGGTTTTATAAGCCCGGCAGGCCCTACGCCGACAAGATCGTCGTGTCGATCATGGGCGAGGCCGCGGCGCGCGATGTTGCCTTCCGCAACAAGGAGGTCGACACCTCGGTGCTCGGGCCCGCGCAATATGTGGCCTATCAGTCCGACGCCAATCTCAAGGGCACCATCGTCGAGGTCGCCGAGGTCTTCACCCGCTACATGGGGATGAATCCGTCATTCAAGCCGTTCGCCGACAAGCGCGTGAGACAGGCGATCAACTACGCGATCGATACCGACCTGATCATCAACAAGCTGGTCAAGGGCAAGGCCTATCGCGCCACCAGCTGGCTGCCGCTGACCTCGCCCGCTTACGACAAGGCGATGAAGCCCTACGCTTACGATCCGGCCAAGGCCAAGCAGCTGCTTAACGAGGCCGGCTATCCCAACGGCTTCGAGTTCGAATGGACCACCAGCCAGAACGAGAGCTGGGGCTTGCCGATCGTCTCGGCCGTGATTCCGATGCTGGACAAGGTCGGCATCAAGGCGAAGGTCAAGCAGGTCGAGACCGCGGTGCTGGCGGAGGTGGTTCGCACCGGCGACTACCAGGCCTTCATCTATTCCCAGGCGAGCGGCCCGGATCCGCAGGCGGCCCTCAAATGCTTCCACTCGTCGACGCCGCAGCCAGCCTGCAACTACATGATCTTCAAGAACGCCGATTTCGACAAGATCGTCGACGAGGCCGGACAGGCCGACGACCCGGCAAAGCGCGCCCAACTGCTGCAAAAGGCCAATGCGCTGCTCTATGAGGAGGCACCGGTCTGGTTCTTCAACTACAACAAGGCGGTCATGGCGGTGCAGCCGTGGCTCAAGGGGATTCAGCTCAACGCCACGGAGCTGACCCATCAGAACGTCGAAGACCTCTGGGTCGACGAGACCTCGCCCGCGAAGTGACATACGCTCTCGCGCTCCCTCCGTCGCCACAGACGATGGAGGGAGAGAGGAAAAGTGCCGATGCTCTCCTTCCTGTTCCGTCGCCTGCTGCAGACCATTCCGACCGTGCTTGCCGTCGTGCTGCTGGTCTTCGTGCTGTTCAGCGTCGTTCCCGGCAGCATCGTCTCCTCCATGAGCGACGACAGCGATCCGCAGGTCGAGCTGCGCATGAAGAAGCAGCTCGGCCTCGACGATCCCGTTTACGTGCGTTTCGGCGCCTACATTGCCAAGCTCGCGACCGGTGATTTCGGCACCTCGTTCCGGACCCGCGAGCCTGTCACGACCATGATCGCCAAGCGGGCATGGCCGACGCTGCAACTGATCTTCGCAGCCATGGCGTTCTCGGTCGTGATCGGCGTGCCGCTTGGCTTCATCGCGGCACTGCGACCGGGCGGAATCGTCGATACGCTTGCCATGGTCGTCGCGGTGTCGGGCCTTTCCATCGCCAAATTCTGGCTCGGACTGGTTCTGATGTACCTGTTCGCGTTGAAGCTCGGCTGGCTGCCGAGTTTCGGCTATGGCGATGGCGGACTGAAATATCTGCTCCTGCCGGCGGTGACGCTCGGCGTCTCGCCGATGGCGCTGTTTGCCCGGACGACGCGCGCCGCGGTCCTCGAGATCATGACCGCCGATTTCGTCCGCACCGCGCGATCCAAGGGCATGAGCGAGACGCGGGTGGTGAAGTGGCATGTGATGCGCAACGCGCTCGTCATCATTCTCACCACCGTCGGCCTGCAATTCGGTGCGCTGATGGGGCAGGCGGTCGTGGTCGAGAAACTGTTCTCGTGGCCGGGGATCGGCTCATTGCTGGTCGACAGTGTCTTGCAGCGCGATATTCCGGCGGTCCAGGGCTCCATTCTCGTCGTGGTGCTGGCCTTTCTCGCGATCAATCTGCTGATCGACGTGCTCTACGGCGTGATCGATCCCAGGATCAGATACGCATGAGCGCGGGCGGGCTCCATCACGCTTGGACGGGAAGACAATCGCATACGAGGCGCGCGGTGTGGCGTCACGGGTGCTGCGCCCCCTCTCCCGCTTGCGGGGGAGGGGTGGGGTGGGGGTGTCTCCGCATCGGGGTTCCCTGTGTGGCGAGAGCCCCCACCCGCCGCGCTCTCCGAGCGCGTCGGCCGCCCCCGCAAGCGGGAGAGGCGAAACTCGCCCGCGGCGAGTTCTCGCTAAAGCCACACACGATTATCCTTTTCGCGGTGGAGCGCTTGCAATGAAGCTCCGCGCCAATCTCGTCATCGGTGGGGTGTTGTTCGCGCTGGCGATCCTGGTCGGCCTGCTCGCGCCCTGGCTGGCGCACACCGATCCGGTCATGGACGCCAATTTGATGAATGCGGAGGAGCCCCCGAGCTGGACCTGGTGGTTCGGGACCGACGACCAGGGCCGCGACATCTATTCCCGCGTCGTGTATGGCGCGCGGGTCTCGCTGACGGTCGGCATCATCTCTCAGCTCATCAACAGCGTCATCGGCGTGGCCTTGGGGCTGAGCGCTGGCTATTTTGGCGGCTGGTGGGACGATGTCGTCAACGCCCTGACCAATCTCATGCTCGCGATCCCCTCGCTGATCTTCGCGCTGGCGATCATGGCGGTGCTCGGACCTGGCCTGACCAGCCTGCTGATCGCACTCGGGCTGACCAACTGGTCCTTTACGTGCCGGATTGCGCGGGCCTCGGCGCTGTCGCTGAGGAGCCAGGGCTACGTGCAGGCTGCGACCGTGCTGGGCTACGGCGATCTGCGCATCATGATCACGCAGCTGCTGCCGAACATGCTGGGCCCCATCATCGTCATCGGCACGCTGGGCATGGGCAGCGCGGTGTTGTCCGAAGCCGCATTGTCGTTCCTCGGCCTCGGCGTCCGACCGCCGTTTCCCAGCTGGGGCAGCATGCTGTCGGAGGCCCGCGAGCAGATCACGACGGCGCCGTGGCTCTCGGTATTTCCGGGCCTCGCCATCTTCCTGACCGTGCTTGGCCTCAACCTGCTCGGCGATGGCCTGCGCGACATTCTCGATCCCCAATCGCGGAGCCGGCGGACATGACCGGCGCGCCGCTGATCGAGGTTGAGGATTTGCGCATCGATCTCGACGACGGATCGAGGCGCGTCGCGGCGGCCGAGGGCATTTCGTTCCGCATCTCACGCGGCGAGACGTTCGGCCTCGTCGGCGAATCCGGTTGCGGCAAGAGCATCACGGCGCTGGCCTTGATCGGGCTGTTGCGGCCGCCGCTCTCGATCGGCGGCGGCGTCATCCGGTTCGAAGGACAGGAGATCCAGCACCTCTCCGCCGCCAGGCAGCGGGAGTTGCGCGGCAACCGCATTGCCATGATCTTCCAGGAGCCGATGACGGCGCTGAACCCGGTCTCGCCCGTGGGCCGGCAGATCGCCGAGATGTTCGTGCTGCACAAGGGCAAGAGCTGGCGGGAAGCGAGCCGGCTGGCGGTCGAGGCGCTGGCGAGCGTCCGCGTTCCCGCGCCTGAGCGCCGCGTCAACGATTACCCGCACCAGCTCTCCGGCGGCATGCGCCAGCGCGTGATGATCGCGATTGCGCTCGCCTGCGGTCCGGATCTCCTGATCGCCGACGAGCCGACCACGGCGCTCGACGTGACCGTGCAGGCCGAGATCATCGAGCTGATGCGGAATTTGTGCGCCGAGCGGGGAACGGCCATCCTGATGATCAGCCATGATCTCGGCCTGGTCGCGAACGTCTGCCGCCGCGTCGCCGTGATGTATGCCGGCCGCATCGTCGAGGAGCGGGGTTCGGCCGATATCTTCCGTTTCCCCTCGCACCCCTATACGCAAGGCCTGGTCGCCTCGCTGCCGAGGCTCGGCAGCCGCGCTGCGCTCGGCCGCACCAGGCTCAAGGAGATCGCCGGCGTCGTCCCGGCGATCACGAATTTCCCTAATGGCTGCCGGTTCAATCCGCGCTGCGCGCAGGCGACGGATATTTGCCGAAGAGTCGCGCCGGAGACCGATCTGCTGGCGGCGGGCGGTCTGGTCAGGTGTCATCACCATGCATGAGCCGCAAAACATGCTGGGTGACCGAAGGCCGGACGATGACCTCATCCTCAGCGTCGAGGATCTGGCGGTTCATTTTCCTCTGGGTGGCGGCCTGCTGGGCCGCGGCAAGAGGATGCTCCGGGCCGTCGATGGCGTCGATCTCAAGCTGAAGCGCGGCGAATGCCTCGGCCTCGTCGGCGAGTCCGGCTCCGGCAAGTCGACGGTCGCGTTGTCGATCCTTGGCCTGCTGACGCCGACGCGCGGCCGCATCGTGCTGGACGGGCAGGTCGTGAGGAGCAGGCAATCCGGCGATCGGAAGGCGTTGGCGCGCACCGTGCAGATGGTGTTTCAGGACCCTTACGCCTCGCTCAATCCCCGTCAGACCGTTCGCCGCACGCTGGAAGATCCCCTGCGGGTGCACGGCGTCACCGCGAAAAGCGAGATCGAGGATCGCGTCGCAATCATGCTGCGGCATGTCGGCTTGCGGCCCGAGCAGTCGGGCCGCTACCCGCATGAATTCTCGGGCGGTCAGCGCCAGCGCATCGGCATTGCTCGCGCGCTGATCCTCAACCCCAAAATCGTCATCTGCGACGAGCCGGTCTCAGCACTCGACGTCTCGATCCGCGCCCAGATCATCAATCTGCTGCTGGAACTGAAGGACACGCTCGGCCTGTCCTACATCATGATCAGCCACGACCTCGGCGTCGTCGAGCACATGAGCGACCGCGTCGCGGTGATGTATCTCGGCCGCATCGTCGAGAACGGCCACTGGCGCGAGATCTTCGAGCGCCCGGCGCATCCCTATACGCAAGCCCTGATCGCCGCGATTCCTGATCCGTTACACCATGCCTCGCTGGCGACCACAGGCGGCGACCTTCCCAACCCGCTCAATCCCCCAAACGGCTGCGCCTTCAGCCCGCGCTGCCGTTATGCGGAGGCGGTGTGCCGGCACGAGCCGGGGCCGCTGCTGGAGACGCGAGCCGATGGACACGCGGTGAGGTGTTGGCGGGCGGATGAGATCGGTGCAGCGAGCCTTGCCCTATCACCGTCACCCTGAGGTGGCCGCTTCTTCGGCGGCCCTCGAAGGGCGACGGCCCGGCTGGCACCTCGGCCGTTCATCCTTCGAGGCTCCGCATGTGATGCCTTCGCATCGCCTGCTCCGCACCTTAGGGATGACGGGGTCATTGTTGCTTCTGCTTCTGTTTTGCCCGACGGGTCAATCCCGGTTCGGTGGGCTCACGCACTTGCGGCTTCGATAAGCAGCTGAACTTCCTCACAGTTTCTACTGTGCATGGGGTTGTTTTCGCAGTTTTTGTTTTGAGGACTGTCTAGTCCGCCGCCTTTTCCCTCAGCCGCTGCGCATAGACGTTGATGACCAGTGCGGCCAGCAGGATCAGGCCGCGGATCAGGATCTTCAGGAAGCTGTCGATGTTGACGTGGTCAAGGCCGTTATTGAGAACACCGAGAACGAAAAGCCCAACGATGGTGTTGCCGATGCCGCCGCGGCCACCGAACAGGCTGGTGCCGCCGACCACGACGGCGGCGATGGAGTCGAGCAGATAGGTGTCGAACTCGTTCTGCTGCGCGCTGCCGAAATGGGCGACGCCGAGCATGCCGCCGATGCCCGAGCACACCGCCGAGATCACCATCACCGCGCCTAGGATGAGCTTGACGTTGAGGCCGGAATATTCGGCCGCCTCGCGATTGCCCCCGACCATGTAGACGTAGCGGCCGAAGCGCGTGTAGGTCAGCACCAGATGCCCGCCGAGCAGCATCAGCGCGGCGATGATGACGAGCCAGGGGACGCCGCCGATCGAGCCTGAGCCGAGCGTCGTGATTAGGCTCGGCACCTTGTAGGCGATCTGGCCGCGCACCAGCAGCGCCGAGATGCCGGCGGCGATCTGCATCATCGCCAGCGTCATGATGAAGGAGGGGATGCCGATCACGGTCAGCCCCAGCGCATTGACGAGGCCGAGCAAGGCGCAGAGCAGGATCGATAGCAGGATGGCGACCGCGCCGGGGAGGGGAATGTTGGCGATGTTGACGTAGGATTCCTGCAGCGTGAAGTAGGCGACCGCGATGCCCGTGACGTTGGCGATGCTGGCGATCGAGAGGTCGATCTCGGCGCACAGGATCACGAAGGTGAGGCCGACGGCGATGATGCCGGTGACCGACACTTGCGTGAGGATGTTGCCGAGATTGTCGAGCGTCGCGAAGGAGGGGCTGGCAAAGGCGAAGAAGCCGGACAGGAAGATCAGGGTGAGGAACGGGGCGATGTTGCGCATCTGCGAGCGCAGGAAGGGCGCCAGCCCGCGCGCCCGCTGCCCCGCCGCCAAAGCCGTCTCACTGCTCGCCATTGTGCTTCTCCGTCACGCCGCTTCCAGCAGGCGGTCCTTGCTGACCGGCTCGTTTTTGAATTCCCGCACCAGTGCACCGCGCTTGAGCACGAGAATGCGGTCGGCCAGCGACAGCACCGTTTCCGGCTCAGTCGACAGCACGATGATGGCGAGTCCCTTGGCGCGGAGGTCGCGGACGATGTTGATGACGTCGTTCTTGGCGCCGACGTCCATGCCGCGGGTCGGCTCGCACAGCACCAGGAGCTTGGGCGGATAGGTCAGCCATTTTGCCAGCGCCACCTTCTGCTGGTTGCCGCCGGAGAGCATGCCGAGATCGAGGCCGACCACCGGGGGCCGGATCTGCAATTGCTCGACCTGACGCTTCGCGATATCGCGCTCCTGCGCCGGCTTGAGCAGCAAAGACGAGATGCGGTCGAGAATGCTGATCGAGATGTTCTTGTAGACCGGCTCCTGGTGGAACAGCATGTCGCGACGGCTCTCGGGCACCAGCGCCACGCCGGCGCGCCGCGCCGCCGCCGTGCTGGCAAAGGTTTTTGGCTGACCCTCGACGAGAAGCGCGCCGCTATCAGGCTTCAGCTTGCCGAACAGGATGCGCGACAGCTCCTGCTGGCCGCAGCCCATGAAGCCGTAGATGCCCAGCACCTCGCCAGCGCGCGCCTCGAAGGAGATGTCCTTCAGGCTGCGGGCGAGCGTCAGCTGGTCGACCTTCAGAACCACCGCGCTGTCGCTCGGTTGCGGCAGCAGCAGGTCGTCGGTGTAGCTGTGCTCGAGCGCTTCGCCGCCGCGCCCGATCATGGCCTCGATCAGCGCGCCCTTGCTGGTGGCGGCGCTGGCTGTCTCTGCGACTTTCCGCCCGTTGCGGAACACGGTCACCGTGTCGGACACGCGCAGGATGTCCTCGATGAAATGCGAGATGAAGACGATGCTGGTGCCTTCTTCACGCAGCCGCCGCAGCGTCGCGAACAGCCGCTCGACCTCGGGCGGGGAGAGGGCGGAGGTCGGCTCGTCCAGGATCACGATGCGGGCGCCGGAGAACAGCACGCGCGCGATCTCGATCAGCTGCTGCAGCCCGATGGGCAAATCACCCAGCCGGCTCATCGGATCGACGTCGATGCCGAAGCGGGCGAGCTGCTCGCCGGCCTCGCGCGCCATGCGCCGCCATTGCACGAGGCCAAGGGCGTTGGTTGGCTGGTTGCCGAGGAAAACGTTCTCGGCGACCGTGAGGTCGGGCGCGACACTGAGCTCCTGGTGCACCATGGCAATGCCGGCCGCATGCGCATCGCGCGCTGAGCGGAAATGCGTCTCCTGACTGTCGATCAGGAAGCGGCCGGAGAATTCGGTGTGCACGCCGGCGATGATCTTCATCAGCGTGCTTTTTCCCGCGCCGTTCTCGCCGACGAGACCGTGGATCTCGCCGGGATGGAGCGCGAAGTCGACACCACGAAGCGCTTCGACGCCGCCGAAGCTCTTCGTGATGCCCTGCAGTTCAAGGATGGGCGAACGCACCTCGGGCATAAAAGCTCAGATCAGGAAGTGATCCTGCATCCACTGCATCCCGGCGGCATTGGCCTTGGTCACGACCGGGCCGTCGGTGACGACGTTCTTGGGAATGCCCTGTCCGCTCTTCTCGCCGCCGACCACGGCGGAGACGCCCGCGATGATGGCGCCGCCATGGATGCGGCAGGACGGATTGCGGACGGTCGCGAACATGCGTCCTTCGCTCACCGCCTGGATCGCCGGCGGCATGGCATCGACGCCGCCGATCAGGATGTTGGTGCGGCCGCGCGCCTTCATGATGTTGGCAGCGGCGAGTGCCATGTCGTCATTGTGGAAGAAAGCCGCGTCGATCTGCGGATACTTGGTCAGATATGTTTCCCAGAGGCGCGCGGTCTTGGAGACGTCCCAGTCGGCCGGCTGGGTGTCGAGCACCTCGATCCCCGGGAATTGCTTCACCGTGTTGGTGAAGCCCTTTGCGCGCCCTTGCGCGCCGGTGTGGCCGAGCGCGCCCTGCGTCATGATGATCTTGCCCTTGCCGCCCATCGCGTTGCACAGCGCCTGGGTCACCGAGGCGCCCATGAACTCGTTGTCGGGAGCGAGGAAGGAGTGGACGTTGATCTGGTCGAGCGGCGCAATCAGCGTGTCCATGTCGATCACGGGCGTGCCGGCGTCGATCATCTTTTGCACGGGCTGGGTGAGGGTGCCGATACCGAACGCCTGGATCGCGACGAAGTCCCATTTCTGCGAGGCCATGTTGTCGATGGCCGCGCGCTGCTTCACGGCGTCGAGCTGGCCGTCGAACCAGGTGACTTCGACGTTGAACAGCTTGCCCCAGAATTCGGCGGCCTGCTTTCCTTGCGCGCACCATGTAGCCTGCAGGCCCGCATTGGAGAACGCCGCCTTCAACGGCTTCTCGCTTCGCCCGACCTCGGCGGCCAATGCGGGGTTTATGCCCATGCTGCCGAGGAGGGCAGCTCCGGCGCCGGCGGTCGCAGCCGCCTGAAGAAGATCGCGCCTCGTCGTCGAGAAATCTTTCGTCCCGGACATCGCTCGCTCCCATAAATTTTATCGTCGGCGCGTCATTGATTGCGCAACCGATGTCGAAAGTGTCTCACAAGAGTTGATGCCACTCAATCTGCAATCACACGCGCCATCGCAGCACGCCGCGTTGGTGCAGCGCAAAGCATCAGGCCGTCGTGCCGGCGAGTGCGTCGATGTCGACGAGCAATGTGTCCCAGGCTTGCGCGATCTCGATCGACCATTCATCGCCGAGCAGATCGCGCAGCGTATCCCTGATAATGGTGAAGAAGGCGGTGAACAGCTGGGGCGACGTGCCATAGGCGTCGTGTGAGGCAACCTCGCAGGCGATCAGCCGGAAATGCCCATGACGCATCCCGGCGAAATCGAGAATCGCCTCGATCGTCAGCGCGAGCATCGATCCCTTCACGAGGTCGGCGCCCTCCGAGCGGAACATCGCCTGCGTTTCGGGATGCTCGTCGAACAGGCGCTGGTAGACGAGGGGCGTGAGATCCGCGCAGCGCGAGGCCGCGAGTTCAAAGCTGAGTTCGACTGGATTGGAGGGCATATTCATCGGCGAAAGTGCCATGCGGACAAAAAAAGAGCGGGGCCCTGGCCCCGCTCAAAAATTGTGTCGACCCTATTATCCCCGATTCTAAGATTTGCTCTTGATTGACGGGGCGACGCTGCGTTTTGCGCGCCAGGGGCTCCTCCCGAGACTTGGACCACCAGACTTCGACCTCACGGCCAGCCTGAGCAAGGGGGATGCTAGATCAACTTTTCTCACTTGTCATCATTTTCGGCAACGAATGTTCAAAATTCGAGCAATAGACGAAATGATCGGGCTTCCGGCCCCGCAAGTATATGACAAATATAAGAAATTTGTGGATGTCGGGCCGTTTGATCTGGCTCAAATGCCGGCCCCCGAGCCCATGATGGGGTAGCCCGACCATGGCTTTCCGACAAATTTGCGCTGGGCCAAGAAGGCGGCGGAACTGATCTCGACTTGGGCCCGGCGCGGTGTTTAGTTAGCAGACGAACGAACGGTTCGGCGGATGCGCGCGCGGTTACAGAAATTCCTACCCCTGGTCCTGCTCGCCTTGGTGATGCAGGTGCTGGCGCCGATCGCCGCCTGTTGGGCGACGGGACAAGCCATCGCCGATCCGCTGTCAGTCGCCGTCATCTGCCACAGTGCGAGCGATCAGGGTGGCCTCGACGATCGGACGGGCACCCCGACCGCGCATGCGGGTGCGTGCGCCCTGTGTTGTCTGGCCCAAGCGGGCGCGTCGCTGGATTCGCCGACGCACGCGGCACTCTCGATTCCCTTCCGCCATGCCGCGCGCGTGGTGTGGCAGCCGGCGGATGCGTCCGCCATCGCCGCTCCCAGGGGTTCGAGCGCCCAGGCCCGCGCCCCCCCTCAATTTTCCTGACGTAGCGACAAACCGAACCATTGGCGCGCGCCGTTGCTGTGCCGATGGGCGTGCTCAATGGACCGGTCGAGGTGCCGGATGTCAGGAATTCAAGAGATGTTATGCATTCGTGCGATCGGGCGCGCGGGCTTGCCCGTGCTTTTCGGACTGGTGTCCCCGATCGGTTCAGACGCGCTCGCCCAGGCTGCCTCGGAAGCGATTCCCGCGGTGACGGTCGAGGCGCCCAAGACGTCCCGTCCCAAGCCAATCACCCGGTCAACGCGGCAGCGCTCCACTTCGGCGGCGCGCGCAGCGAGGCCGGTCGCGCCGAACGCGACCGATGGCGCCCAGAGGCAGAACAACACAATGTCCGCCGGAGCAGTGCGGGCCGGTCTCAATCAGGCGCCGGCCGGTCAGACCGCGACGACCATCGATCGCAGCCAGTTCGACAACCGGCCCTCGTTTTCGGTCAGCGACGTCTTGCGGGACAGTCCGGGCATTTCGATCAAGCAGGGTAATGGTCCGCGCGATTTCGGTATCTCGATTCGCGGATCCAATGCCCGGAACGGTTTCGGCATCCGCAATCTCGTGATCTTCGACGACGGTTTCCCGGTGACGCAGCCGGACGGCCTGTCGCGCAGCGACCTGATCGATCCCCACGCCTATGGCGCGGTCGACGTGATCCGCGGCCCCTCATCGGCGCTCTACGGCAATTATGCGACCGGCGGCGCGCTCAATTTTCGCACGCGGCCGGGCGGCATGATCGACGGCGTCGAATACGGCGTCGACGGCGGCAGCTATGGCTACCTCAACAATTACCTTGCGGCCGGCAAGAAGGTCGGGAACTTCGAGGGCTCGCTGTTTGCGAGCGACACAAGAGGCGACGGCTATATCGGCAATAGTTGGTTCAATACGCAGACCGTCAACTTCCTCGGCACGCTCAAGGCGACACCGGACGACCGTTTCACGGTCAAGATCATCAACAACGATCTCAGCGCGCGGCTGCCGCTGCGGCAGTCGCTGAACCAGTTCTACACCAATCCCTTCCAGCAGGGCTGTGCGACCGGTGCCACGGCGGCGCCCGGATGCGGTACGGTCAGGCTGTTCAACAATGGCTTCAACGCGACCGCCGGGACCGATACGGAGACGGCCGTGCAGGCCGGGCTCGGCCGCAACGACCGCCGCACCATCGTCGGGGGCCGGTGGGAGCATGATTTCGACAACAATACGACCTGGCGCAACCAGTTCGTGTTCGACGATCGGAACATCAGTCAGCCAACTGGCTCCACCAGCTCGATCGGCGACTTCCCGTCCTACAACTACATGAGTGATCTCACCAAGCGCGGAGAGATTCTCGGCCTGGAGTCCACCGCGTTCTTCGGCGCCTTCTACAACACCCTGACGGCATCGAGCGATACGCGAAACGTGATGCCGGGAGGCAACGCGACGCTCGGCAGGCTGTCGAGCAATCTCTACAGCGAGACGACCAATTATGGTGTTCGTGCCAGGGAAGAGCTCGAGCTTACATCGTCGCTAACGGCCGTTGCGGGTATCGGTTGGGAGACGACCTTGCTCAAGGGCACCAACACGGCCTATTCATATGCTGGTCCCACCGGCATCACCACGACGACGCCGACGACCGCGGACCGGCAGTTTCAAAATACTGCGCCAGAGTTGGCGCTGCTCTACAATCTCAACAACGAATGGCTGTTCCGGGCACGCGTTGCCACGGGGTATGGCACACCGCAGGTCTCGAATCTTTTCGTCGCTCAAACGGGATTGTCGGGCAACAATACCCAGCTCCAGGCCCAGAAGAATCTTGGCTACGATCTCGGTTTCGATTGGACGCCGAACAGCGCGTTCAAGCTCAGCGCGACCGGCTTTTACGAGTTTTTCCGTAACGAGATCGTCAACCAGGCGACGTCGGTCGCGGGCGTAAATTACTCGTTCAACGCGCCGCGATCGGAGCATCGGGGCATTGAGCTTGCCGCCGACTGGAAGTTCTCTCCGGGCTGGCGGTTCATGGCGGCGTACACCTATCTCGACGAGGTCTACACCGAATATGTCGAGAACATCACCAATGGCGCCGTCTTCAACTTCAACCGTGCCGGCAATAAAATTCCCGGTATCTCGCCTAACGAGCTGACGGCTCGAATTGGCTACGACGAGTTCGCCGGCCCGCTGGCAGGCCTCGGCGGCTTCGTCGAGGTCCAGTGGAAGGCCTCTTTCTACATGGACAACGCGAATCTGCTGAAGGCGCCGGGCTACGAGCTGGTCAATGTGAACGTCCATTACAAGACCGACTTGGTGTCGGACACCTTCAAGTCACTCAATCTGTTTCTTGAGGTCAGGAACGTATTCGATCGCACCTATGTTGCGTCGGCAAACAACATTGCAAACACCGTGACGGCGGCCGGCCTGCAAATTCCAGGGAACACGCTCGCAAGCACGGCACCGGGGTCGATCTATGCGGGCTCGCCACGCCTGTTCGTTGCAGGTATGAAGGTGGCCTTCAAATGATCCGGGCTCTCGAAGGGAATAGGGCCATGATCCGAACTGGCTTGCTCGCGATAGCCGCTCTCGCATGCCTGCAAGGTGCGGCGCTGGGGCAGATGCACGGCAAGCACGCGTCCGAAGCTGCGTGCGAGGAGCCGACGCTGCGCTGTGAGACCAAGGCGACGCCCGCCTTCGGTCCGGACGGGACGCTGTGGCTGGTCTGGATGGCGGGAGGGCAGGTCTCGGTCGCAAGTTCGCAGGACTACGGCCGAAGTTTCTCGACGCCCACTCAAGTCACGACGAAGCGGCTGAACCTCGATTGGGGGCCGGATGCGCGGCCGAAGATCGTGGTCGACCGCAAGGGGGGCATCGCGCTCGCGTTCTCGACCTTCAGGGACGAGGCCTTCAACGGTCAGGTGTTCACCACGCGCTCGGCCGACGGCGGGAAAAGCTTCGCGGAGCTGAAGCCGATCACCGCCAGCAACGAGAGCCAACGTTTCGAGGCGCTGGCGCTCGATCAGGATGGAACAGTATTTGCGGCGTGGCTGGACAAGCGCAATCGCATTTTTGCGAAGGAAGCGGGACAGAAGTACGAGGGGGCCGGGCTGTTCTTCACGTCGTCCAGCGACGGCGGCACCGCCTACGCAGACGCGAAGCTGGCGCGTGAGGGCACCTGCGAATGCTGCCGGTTGGGGCTGGCATTCGCTGCGTCCGGGCGGCCGGTCGCAATCTTCAGGAACATTTTTGAGGGCGGCGTGCGCGACCACGCGGTGATGACCTTCACCGACGTCGCGACGCCAGGCGAAGTCCGCCGGGTCAGCAACGACGACTGGCAGATCAATGCCTGCCCACACCATGGGCCGAGCCTCACCGTTGCGCCGAACGGCACCTATCACGTCGCCTGGTACACCAACGGAAAGGCGCGGAAGGGACTTTTCTACGCGCACTCGCGCGACGAAGGCCGCACGTTCTCTTCGCCGATGGCGTTGGGGCGGCCGGATCGCAATCCGACGCGCCCCTTCGTGCTCGCGGGCGCGCCGGGAACGGTGATGGTCTGGAAGGAGTTCGACGGCGAGAAGACCTCGGTCCAGATGACGATCTCCCGCGACGATGGCGAGACGTGGTCGCCGCCGAAGACGATATCGAGTACGACCGACACGTCCGACCATCCTTTGCTCGTCTCCAACGGCAAGCAGACCTACCTGTCGTGGATGACGAAGGCGGATGGCTATCGGCTCAGGGCTATCGAGGACCAACCATGAGATTTCGATTTGTAGGCATTGCGGGTCTTGTCGTTCTGATCGCTTCAGTGGCTGCGCTTGCCGTATCTCCCGCTTTGAAGCCATTCGAACGCGGCACTTGGCAAAGCGTCCTTCGGGGGCACGCCGGCCGCCCCGTGCTCGTGCATTTCTGGGGCGTGACCTGTGGCCCCTGCAAGGTCGAGCTGCCGCTGCTCGGCCAGTTTGCCAAGGATCATCCTGACGTCGACGTCGTCACTGTCAGCGCCGATCTCGTGCCGAACCTGCCGGCCGCCACGCAATCGATGCTCGACAAGGCGGGTCTGTCGTCGACCGAAAATTTCATCTTCAACGACGGCTTTGTCGAGCGTTTGCGGTTCGAGATCGATCCGGCTTGGCAGGGCGACATCCCCAGGACCATGCTCATCTCCCCGGAAGGGACCGTCACGACGATCGAAGGCTCGGCTGAGATTGCCGATCTCGAAAAATGGTCAGCGCAACAACGCTCCAAACACTGAAGTTCAGTCTGCAAAGGGAATACCGATATGAAGACAATCTCGAAAAACGTGCTGCTCGCTGCGTTCGCTCTCGCGATCTCCGCAGCACCGGCGGTCGCCGACGAGGTCAAGGCCGGCGATCTCGTCGTCTCGCAGGCCTGGAGCCGGGCGACGCCGGGCGGCGCGAAGGTCGCCGGCGGCTATCTGACCATCGAGAACAAGGGCACGGCGGCCGACAGACTGGTCAGCGTGTCCGCCGATATCGCGGGCAAGGCCGAGATTCACGAGATGGCGATGGACAATGGCGTGATGAAGATGCGCCCGCTCGACAAGGGGCTGGTGGTCGATGCCGGCAAGACGGTGAAGCTCGCGCCCGGCGGCAATCATTTGATGCTCCAGGAGCTGAAGGGCGCGTTCAAGCAGGGCGACAAGGTGCCGGTGACGCTGCAATTCGAGAAGGCCGGCAAGGTCGCGGTCTCCCTCGACGTCCAGGGCGTCGGCGCGCAGGCGCCTGGCGATGCCGGGCATTCAGGTCATATGGACATGAAGAAAATGCCGGATCACTCGGGAATGAAGATGAAATGAGATTGATCTGGATTCTCGGGAGACCGAACATGTCGAAGCAATCCTGCCTGATCCTGGTTGCCGCGCTCGCCGCCTCGCCGGCGGCGGCGCACGTGTCGATCGAGACCAAGCAAGCCACGGTCGGCGCGTCCTACAAGGCCGTCTTCACCGTGCCGCATGGCTGCGCGGGCTCGCCGACGGTGAAGATCCGGGTGCAGATTCCGGAAGGGGTGATCGCGGTGAAGCCGATGCCGAAGGCCGGCTGGACCATCGATGTCGTCGAGGGCAAATATGCCGGGGAATACGACTATCACGGCAACAAGCTCTCCTCCGGCGTCAAGGAGGTGGCGTGGTCCGGCGGCAAGCTGCCGGACAAGAACTATGACGAATTTGTCCTCAGCACGTTCCTGACCGACAGCCTGAAGCCGAACACGGTTCTGTACTTCCCCGTCGTTCAGGAATGCGAGGCCGGCGTCAGCCGCTGGATCGAAATTCCGGCGGCGGGGGCAGGGCATTCACATGAGGGCAAGTCCGAGGGCAAGTCGCCGGCGCCGGGCGTGAAACTGTTGCCAAAACCCTGATGCGCCTCTTCGCCGCGCTTGCGACGCTGCTCCTCGTTGCCGGCTTCGCAAGCGGTGCGTCGGCGCATGCGGCGCTGCTCTCGGTCGAACCGGCGAGCGGCAGCATGCTCGCGGCCGCGCCCAAGGCGGTGGAGCTGCGCTTCAACGAGGCGGTAACGCCGGGCGCGATCCGGCTGATCGATGGTGCGGGCAGGGCGCGGGATGATGCGCGCGTCAGCGCGTTGGGCGAGACCATTTCGGTCGTGATGCCGGCGGATCTGCCTGAGGGGACCGCGGTCGTCAGCTATCGCGTGATCTCGCAGGACGGTCATCCCGTCACCGGATCGGTGATCTTCTCGATTGGCATGCCGACCGCGACGAAGCCTGCCGCCGCTGAGGATAGCTGGTTGAACGCGCTGATCTGGCTGGCGCGCGTCGGCCTATACGTTGGGCTGTTCATCGGCGTCGGCGGCGTGTTCTTCGCGCGCTGGGTTGCTTGGTCGATGACCGGCATGGCCGTGCCGCGCATGGCGCTCGCGCTCGGTCTCCCGAGCGCGGTGGCGTCCGTCGGCGCGTTGGGCCTCGATCTCCTCGGGCTGCCGCTGGCAGCCCTCGCGACCGCGGCTCCCTGGAAAGTCGCGCTCGCGACCAGCGCCGGCCCTGCGCTGCTGGTTGCCGTGCTTGCGATGCTACTCGCGTTGATAGCGCTGCGCAGTGCGTGGTACGCGCGTGCTCTTGCGATCATGGCGTTGGTCGGCGTCGGTCTGTCGCTCGCCATGACCGGGCACGCCGCAACGGCACCGCCTGAGGCGTTGACCCGACCTGCGATCTTTCTTCATGGCCTCGGTGTCACCATCTGGATCGGTGCTCTCGCGCCGCTCGTGGCGCTGGTGTCGAAGCCGACGATTGCGACGCTCGCGATTGTGAACCGCTTTTCCCGCATTGCTGCGCTGGCGGTCGGCGTGTTGGCCTTGACCGGTCTCGCACTCGCGATCGTGCAACTCGAAAAGCCTGGAGCGCTGGTCGAGACTCGCTACGGGCTGATCCTCTCGGTCAAGCTAGTTCTGGTCACGGGATTGCTGGCGCTGGCCGCGCTCAATCGGTTCCGGTTGACTCCGGCTCTGGCGCGGAACGAGACAGGGACGCCCGCGCTCAAGCGCTCGATCGTGCTGGAAGGTACGATTGCTCTCGCCGTCCTGGCGGTGGTCGCCGGCTGGCGCTTCGCGCCGCCGCCGCGGACGATCGTGCCGGAGACGCCTTTGGCGATCCACATCCATAGCGACAAGGCGATGTTCCAGGTCCTGGTCTCGCCAGGCAAGGCGGGGGCCAATGATGTGGTGCTCCAGCTCATGACCGGCGAGGGGACGCCGCTGGCGGCCAAGGAGGCGACGTTGACCCTGAGCCTGCCCGAGCGCGGCATCGAGCCGATGGAGCGAAGGGCCTCGCTCGGGCCCGATGGTTATTGGCATGTGCGCAAGGTCGAGCTGCCCTTTGCCGGCCGCTGGCACGTGCGGATCGACGCGCTGGTGACCGACTTCGAGCAGATCACGCTCGAAGATGAACTCGACGTCACGCCGCCGTGAGACGCAGCTCGGGCTGAACCTGAAGTCCGACGGAAAAATGACAGGAATTCCGTTGCGTTAGCGGCTTTTCCTCATTCCCGGTCTTGTGTTTTCGCTCTCAATCCGGTTTCACTGCAATCCATCACTGATTCCCAGAGTATTACCATGCGGTTGTCGCGGTTCTTTCTGCCCATCCTGAAGGAAAATCCGAAAGAGGCGGAGATCGTCTCGCATCGGCTGATGCTGCGCGCCGGCATGATCCGGCAGGAGGCCGCCGGTATCTATGCCTGGCTGCCGCTCGGCTTCCGCGTGCTGAAGAAGATCGAGCAGATCGTGCGCGAGGAGCAGGACCGCTCCGGCGCGCTGGAACTGTTGATGCCGACGCTCCAGCTTGCCGATCTCTGGCGCGAGAGCGGCCGCTATGACGCCTATGGTCCGGAGATGTTGCGCATCGCCGACCGCCACAAGCGCGAGCTCTTGTACGGGCCGACCAACGAGGAAATGATCACCGAGATCTTCCGCGCCTATGTGAAGTCCTACAAAAACCTGCCGCTGAATCTCTATCATATCCAATGGAAATTCCGCGACGAGCAGCGTCCGCGTTTCGGCGTGATGCGCGGCCGCGAGTTCCTGATGAAGGACGCTTATTCGTTCGACCTCAACGAAGCCGCGGCGCGCGTCGCCTACAACAAGATGTTCGTGGCGTATTTGCGCACCTTTGCGCGGATGGGGCTGAAGGCGATCCCGATGCGCGCCGAGACCGGCCCGATCGGCGGCGATCTCAGCCACGAGTTCATCGTGCTGGCCGAAACCGGCGAATCCGGCGTCTTCATCAATCGCGACGTGCTGGACCTGCCGGTGCCGGGCGAGGACGTCGACTACGACAGCGACCTGACGCCGATCATCAAGCAATGGACCTCGGTCTACGCCGCCACGGAGGACGTCCACGACGCTGCGCGCTTCGAGCAGGAAGTGCCGGCGGACAAGCGGGTGAACACCCGCGGCATCGAGGTCGGCCAGATCTTCTATTTCGGGACCAAATATTCCGACGCGATGAAGGCCCTGGTGGCGGGACCCGACGGCGTCGATGTGCCGATCCATGGCGGTTCCTACGGCGTCGGCGTCTCGCGCCTGCTCGGCGCGATCATCGAGGCCTGCCATGACGATGCCGGCATCAAATGGCCGGAGGCTGTCGCGCCGTTCCGCGTGTCGATTCTCAATCTCAAGCAGGGCGATGCCGCCGTCGATGCGGCCTGCGAGAAGCTTTATGCCGAGCTCACCGCCAAGGGCGTCGACGTGCTCTATGACGACACCGACCAGCGCGCCGGCGCCAAATTCGCCGCCGCCGATCTGATCGGTATCCCCTGGCAGATCATGATCGGCCCGAAGGGGCTCGCTGACGGCAAGGTCGAGATCAAGCGGCGAGCCGACGGCTCCCGCGAGACCATGTCGCCTGCGGACGCGGTCGCAAGACTTGTGGGCTGATAAGCCTGGTCGGCTGAATATTGTTCATCGCCCGATATCGCGGCCGCCAATCCGGCCACAATTGACCCCGAATCATGGGATTATCGAGCGATGGATGAGACCATGACCGAAACCGTGCAAACCGCGCCTTTTGCGCCATTCGAGTGGATGCTGTCGGCGCGCTATTTGCGGGCGCGCCGCAAGGAGGGATTCATCTCGGTCATCGCCGGGTTCTCCTTTCTCGGCATCATGCTGGGTGTGGCGACGCTGATCATCGTCATGGCCGTGATGAACGGCTTCCGCAAAGAGCTGCTCGACAAGATCCTGGGGCTGAACGGGCACATCCTTGTGCAGCCGCTGGAATCGCCGCTGACCGACTGGAAGGACGTCGCCGACCGCCTCAGCCAGGTCAAAGGCATCCGGCTTGCAGCGCCCGTGGTCGACGGCCAGGCGCTGGCGTCCTCGCCCTGGAACGCTTCGGGCGTGCTGGTGCGCGGCATCCGCTCCGACGACCTCAACAACCTCACCTCGATCGCCAAGAACATCAAGCAGGGCTCGCTCGAGGGCTTTGACGACGGGCAGGGCGTCGCGATCGGCCGGCGCCTCGCCGACCAGCTGTCGCTGCATGCCGGCGACAGCATCACGCTGGTGGCGCCGAAAGGCGCGGTGACGCCCATGGGCACGACGCCGCGCATCAAGCCGTACAAGATCGTCGCCGTGTTCGAGATCGGCATGTCCGAGTACGATCTCGGCTTCGTGTTCATGCCGCTCGCGGAAGCGCAGGCCTATTTCAACCGCAGCAACGACGTCACCTCGATCGAGGTGTTCACCACCAATCCCGATCAGATCGTCGCCTTCCGCCAGGCCGTGACCGAGGCTGCGGGCAGGCCGGTGTTCCTGGTGGATTGGCGGCAGCGCAATTCGACCTTCTTCAACGCGCTCCAGGTCGAGCGCAACGTGATGTTCCTGATCCTGACCATGATCGTGCTGGTCGCAGCGCTCAACATCGTCTCCGGCCTGATCATGCTGGTGAAGGACAAGGGCAGCGACATCGCGATCCTGCGCACGATGGGCGCCTCGCAAGGCTCGATCATGCGCATCTTTCTGATCACGGGCGCCTCGATCGGCGTGGTCGGCACGCTGGTCGGCTTTGTCGTCGGCCTCGTGATCTGCCTGAACATCGAATCCATCCGGCAATTCCTGTCATGGCTGACCAGCACCGAGCTGTTCTCGCCAGAACTCTATTTCCTGTCGAAACTGCCCGCCGAGATCGACGTCGGCGAGACCACGGCCGTCGTCATCATGGCGCTGACGCTGTCGTTCCTGGCGACGCTGTATCCGTCGTGGCGCGCCGCGCGCCTCGATCCCGTCGAAGCGCTGCGGTACGAGTGAGGGGTTGATGGAGCAGCAGCAGGGGGCGGAAGACGTTCCGGTCATTTATCTCCACGAGATAAAGCGGCAGTACTTGCAGGGCGAGGTGCCGCTGACGATCCTCGATGGCGCCAAGCTCGCGCTGTGGGCCGGCCAGTCGGTGGCGCTGGTGGCGCCGTCAGGCTCGGGTAAATCGACGCTGCTGCACATCGCGGGGCTATTGGAAGCGCCCGATTCCGGCGAGGTCTATGTCTCGGGCGCGCCGACTTCGCAGCTGCCCGACATCGAGCGCACCCAGCTGCGCCGCACCGATATCGGCTTCGTCTACCAGTCGCACCGGCTATTGCCGGAATTCTCGGCGCTGGAGAACGTGATGATGCCGCAGATGATCCGTGGCCTGAAGAAGTCCGAGAGCGTCAAGCGCGCCAAGGAGATATTGGGCTATCTCGGCCTCGGCGACCGCATCACGCATCGCCCGGCCGAGCTGTCCGGCGGCGAGCAGCAGCGCGTCGCGATCGCACGTGCGGTGGCCAACGCGCCACGCGTGCTGTTTGCGGACGAGCCGACCGGCAACCTCGATCCGCACACGGCGGACCATGTGTTCCAGGCCCTGATGCAGCTGGTGAAGGCGACCAAGGTCTCGATGCTGATCGCGACCCACAACATGGAGCTCGCCGGCCGCATGGACCGGCGGGTGTCGCTGTCGAACGGCCAGGTGGTCGAGCTCGAGTAAAAAACGCGAAAACAACCCCATGCACAGTAGCCAAGTGCTTGGCGGGGCTTGCGAAAAAAATCGCCATTTCGTCGCACCCTGAGACTCAAGGCCTGATCACCGTCATCTTGAACGGCCCGCCATTGGCCGCGGCGTACGCCACCGCCTCGTTGGCCTGGTCGAGACCGAAGGCCGTCGTCTCATATTCCTCCAGCCTGAGCAGCCCCGCGCGCACCAGCGCGATCAGACGGCTCGCCGCATCGGGCGGGTACATCCAGACGCCGTGGATACTGATGCAGTTGCGCATGATCCAGGGATAGGGCAGCTCGAGGCCCGCGCCGCCGGCCATGCCGACGCCGCCCATCAGCACGACGCGTCCATAGGGGCGCACCGTCATGATCGCCGCGCGCACGACCTCCGTGCTCACCGAGGGCGGCATGATGTCGAACACGCAATCGATCGGGCCTGATGCAGCGCGCTTCATCGCCTCGCGGTCGTGATCTTCATTGCCCGTAAGCCTGACCGGTTGCACGCGGCTGCCGAAGCGGCGGACGAGGTCGGCGAGAATTTTCTCGTTGCGGCCGGGCGCGACCACGCCGGCTGCGCCCATCGCGAGCGCGACCGAAACGGCGGCGCTGCCGAAATTGCCGGTGGCCCCGCTCACCAGCACGGTCTCGCCTGGTCTAAGGTTCGCAGCGAGGAAGCCTCCGTAAGGCACCAGCAGCGTGCCCAGCGCGCACCATTGCGTCGCCTCCTCCGGCGCGATCGCGCCGAGCCGCTTCACATTCTCGGTCGGCAAGCGCATCTGCTCGGCAAAGGAGCCGTGGCGAAAATGCTGTTGCAGGCGGATGCCGCCGGGGCCGGCGGCGGTGAGCCCCTGGAGGGCGATATCGGGCGCAACGGTGTCGTCGCGCGAGCGCACCGTCGGATCGCAAAACACCCAGTCGCCGACGCTGAGCTTGGTGGCATCCGGGCCGATCGCGCGGACCCGGCCGATGCCGCCGGGACCGGGGATAACAGGCAGATCGAGCGCGTAATTGCGCGTCCCGTCAAATACCTCGTTCATGTAGGACAGCACGCGCGTGGCGACGACGTCGACGACAACCTCACCGGTTCCGATGATTGGCTCCGGGACATGCTCGATCACCAGCGGCGATCCAAAGGATTTGAGTACGGCTGCTTTCATGGATGTTCACCTCAAAGTCGCGGTGAAACCCATATGCGCCGCCTTGGATGGGCCAAGAAGGCCTGGTATTATCCTAGTATTCCAAAGACCCTCCATGGGGGAGCGACATCATGGCCGATCCGCGCCGCGTTGAATTCGGCGACTTCCTGAGGTCTCGCCGCGAAAAGCTATCGCCGAAGACCGTCGGGCTTCCGATCGGCGGGCGCCGGCGCACCGCGGGGCTACGCCGCGAGGAGGTCGCGCAGCTCGCCGGCATCGGCGTCGACTGGTACATCCGCCTCGAGCAGGGCCGAACCGTCAGCCCGTCGGTCACCACCGTCGACGCGCTGGCCCGCGCGCTGCGCCTCAGCAAGACCGAGCACGCGCATTTGAAGGCGCTGGCGCGCGACGGCGCCAGGGGGGCGTTCACGCGCGAGATCGTGCCGCCGCCCATTCGGCGGATGATCGAGAGCCTGCACCAGCCGGCCTATATCACCGGGCGCCGCTGGGATGTGCTGGCCTGGAACGCGGCGGCCGAGGAGGTCTTTGCCTTCGGTCAGTTGCCCGAGCAGGATCGCAACACGCTGCTGCTGGTGATGACCAACAAGCAGACGCGAAAATTCTACGGCGCGAGCTGGACCGACGTCGCCAGAAGCATGGTCGCGATGTTCCGCGCCAATCACGACGTCTGGGCCGGCGATCCCGCTTTCACGGAGCTGCTGACGCGGCTGCGCCAGGGCAGTCCGGAATTCGTCAAATGGTGGGAAGCCCACGACATCCGCAACACCGCCGCGGGTCTCAAGACCATGAATCATCCGACCAGGGGTGTACTCCGGTTCGAGCACACCAGCTTCCAGGCCAACGACGATCCCGCACTGAAGCTGGTGATCTACACGCCGGTCGAGGACTGAGGGAGGGGCAGGCTCCAGCTCTTGAAGACTGCTTTGCAAGCCTGCGCGCTACGGCGACTGCGTGGCCGCGGGCGTTGCGCTGGCGTTCGGCAGGGTACCGCCCGCTGTCCATGGATTGTCCGTCCAGGGTGTCGGCTGCAGAGAATTCGCCGGCCAGGGTTTTGCCGGGCCTGTCGCCACCGAGGTGCACGACGTCCCGAGTTGCGTCCACGCCGAGGCCAAACCGGTCGTGTCGATGTTGAAGCTCGTGACGTCAGCCCGTCCCTCTGGTTCCGGCGTGGTTTCCCGGACCTGCAGGGAGTGCGAGGCTAGTACCGCCTTGACCATGTCGGGGTCGACGGCGCCGTTCCAGACCTCGTACTTCCCGAACCGCACCGGAGGCCCTCCGGCTTGCTTGCTCATGTCGGCGCTCGCTGCGATGAGAATCGTTTTCTTGCCGGCGGCCGATGCGTCGATCTCACCCGCGAACATCAGCGGCACGCGCTTCTTGTTTTCGCAATACAGGCGCCATTCCATGGTCCGGAACGAGGCGTCGCTCTCCTTCTTCACCGCGGCGATCTTCCTGATGAACGGCCGCGCTCCCTTTTCCAGCCGCCACATCGTCTCGGCCAACGGTCGCGTGTCGATCCCGAACCGGTAGAGCTCGGGCCGCGTCAGCACGTGCAGGCTTTCGAACTTCACGGTGCTGATCAGCGCATCGAGCTCGCGGCTGATTCCCATCGCCGCAATGAACGCGGCGCGGTCGCGGTCGGCGCCGGCGATCCGGCGCCGCCGCGCTTCGGCGACCACTTCCGGAGGCGGATCGCCTCGAAACCGGAGGATCAGCCTGGAGTTATGGACCGCCAGCGCGGCATCGGGCGCAACCTCGCGAGAGGTCGCTCCGAGAAACAGGTAGCCGCAGGCCGAGTTGCACATCGCGTGATAGGTGCTGAGTTCGGCCTCGACCTCGCCGGTCGCGTTCTTGATCTTCAGGCATGCGGCGTCGATCTGCGTGCCCGCGGCGCACGCCGTCGCGATCGTCCGGCCAACCCGGGCGATCGCCTTGCGGCTGCGCAGCAGCCGGGCGATGGCATAGGACTGCTCAACGTTTCCACCGGGCGAATGGAGGTAAATCGGACGCTGCAGGTCCTTGACGCCGGCGAGGAAGCGGCGAATGCGGGACGCTGCGTCCTGATCGATCTGGCCCTCGATCGCGATCCAGCGGTCGCAGCCCGGCCCGCACGCGTCGGGCGCGCCTTTGGCGAGATAGATCGTCAGCCTGGAGGCAAAGCCGGGTTTCTCGGCCGGGGTTCCTTCGGCACGCAATGCGCCGGGAAGCGACAGCAAGGCCAGCAGAAGCAATATTCGGGCGAGCATGAAGCGATCGACTACGTATGGTGAGGGACCGTGACTGACGCTATACGACGATCGGCGTGATCACAACTTGCGGTGGCATGGCGGTCCACGTTTTTTTCGTTGGGACACGGAGTGGACATCTCGAACGGCACAGGGACGCGGATCAAGGATTTGACCGCAGCCATTCCGAAAAGGCGCGGATGGTTCTCGCGTGCGGATGGCCTGCCTTGCTGACCACATGGAAGCCGTAGCCAGGCAAGCTCAACTTGAACGCCTTCACGAGCGTACCGGCGGCGAGGTCGTGGGCCGTCAGCACATCACTGAACACTCCGATTCCTTGTCCTGCGATCACCGCCTCGATGGCGTGCAATTCCTCGCGGAAACTCAGATGCTGCATGTCCTTGAACGGGGGCACATCACGCCATCTGCGCTGAGCCGCGGAGAGCCATCGCTGCCAGGTGGGCGGCTCACGATCGGCCGGCGACCAATAAGAGTGGATCAGGACGTGATTTGCGAGGTCGACCGGTCGCTTCAGGCGCCCCGTTGCAAGCAGGCGCGGACTGCAGACGGCCCAGAATGTATCGGTGAAGAGATCTTCGACGATGCCGTCTGTCGGCCGTATTCGGCTGGTCGCGTAGCGAATGGCGACGTCGCCGTCTCCGGCCTGCAGATCGAGCACCGTGTCGGTGCCGATGACCTCCAGCGGCACGTCGGGATGCAACTTGCGCCACAGGGGCAGGCGGGGCACGAGCCAGCGGCTGGCGAATGCGTTGGTTGTCGTCACCCGGAGAGGCTGTTGGGCGCCTTCCTGCTTGACGCTCGCAATGGCCGCGGCAAACACCTCGAGCCCGCCGCGTATGGCGGGGAAAAGCCGCGCTCCGGCATCGGTCAACGAGAGCGGCCTTGGTCTGCGGCGGAACAGAGCGCGACCGCAATAAAGCTCGAGCAATCCGATCTGGTGGCTGATCGCCGTTGGCGTCACGCCGAGTTCTGCCGCTGCCTTCTTGAAGCTCAGATGGCGGGCGGCGGCTTCAAAAGCCCGAAGCTCGATCAGGGGCGGGAGCTTGTGCATGCCGTCCAGTCTAGGTGAAACTAATTCATCGTCACCTGAATTCTTCGGATTTGCGCGGAGATAGTGCGCGGTCAAGGATATGGCGGGTCAAGCTGAGGAGATCAGGTCATGTCGTCCATCGCATCTGTCGCAAGCGCTGCCGCCGATCTTGGCACCTCCTTTGGAGGGCAACTCCTCAAACCGGCGGACGAGGGCTATGACGAAGCGCGAAAGGTCCATAACGGGCTGGTCGACAAGCGGCCGGCATTGATCGCCAGGTGCCGCAGCGTGGCCGACGTCGTCGACGCCGTCGCTCTTGCGACCAAGCTCGGCCTCGAAGTCGCCGTTCGCGGCGGCGGCCACAATGTAGCAGGACGCGCGACCATCGACGGGGGGATCATGATTGACCTCTCGCCCATGAAGGGTGTCCGGGTCGACCCTGTTGGCAAGACCGTTTGGGCGCAGGGCGGGGCCACCTGGGGCGAGGTCAATCGCGAAACGCAACTTCACGGACTTGCGGTCACCGGCGGCGTGGTCTCGACCACCGGGATTGCCGGCCTGACCCTCGGCGGAGGACTGGGCTGGCTGATGGGCAAGTACGGTCTGGCACTGGATAATCTGCGAGCCGTCGAACTCGTCACCGCCGATGGCAAGGTTTTGCGCGCCAGCAGGCAGGAGGAGCCCGATCTGTTCTGGGCCCTCCGCGGCGGCGGCGGAAACTTCGGGATCGCCACCAGTCTCGAATACGATCTTCATACGGTCGGACCGATCATGACCGGCGGTCCGATCGTCCATCCCATCGAACGCTCCCGTGAGGTGCTCGAATTCTTCCGGACCAGCACGCGGTCGCTCGCGGACGAGCACATGCTGTTTGCATCCCTGACGCATGCGCCGGACGGCTCCGGCACGGAGGTCGGGGTCCTGGTCACCAGTCACTGCGGACCGCTGGCGGATGCCGAACGAGCGGTGCGGCCGCTGAAACAGTTCGGGACTCCGATCCTGGATGCAGTCGGGCCGATTCCCTATTGCGACCTCAACCGCATGCTCGACGCCAACTATCCGAAAGGCGCCTTCAACTATTGGAAATCGAACTTCCTCGCGGAGCTCAGTGATGGCGCGATTGCGACCATGATCGAATGCTTCGCGCGCTGCCCGACTCCCATGGGGCAGTTCCTGGTCGAACACGTCCACGGCGCGGCGGCCCGCGTCGATGCCGGGGATACGGCATTCCCGCATCGGCAGGAGGGCTATAATTTCCTGATTCTCGCGCAGTGGATGCAGGCCAGCGATACCAGCCGCTGCATGTCCTGGGCGCGCGACACCTACGAAAGGATGCGACCTTTCTTCGCCTCCGGCCGCTATGTCAATTATCTCGACGATGACGAGACGGGCGATCCTGTCGCAGCCGCCTATGGACCGAACTACCGGCGCCTGCAGCGGATCAAGGCGAAATACGACCCGACGAATTTCTTTCGGATGAACCAGAACATCCGGCCCCTGGCCTGATGGCCGGTTGAGGATTTCGTCGCTCTCATGGCCGTCTTCGGGAGAATTCGAGAATGGCTGTCGTGTGCCGACCCGCTTGTAGCGACGATTTGGCGAGAGCCGACGAACTCGTGGTCGCCAGCATCAACGAACTCACGGAACGGCGGGGGTTCGGCAAGATGGCGTCCTCCCGCCCGCAGCATTTTCAAGCCTTCTCGCTTGCGGATGATCCCGAAGGTCTATGGGTTGCGGAGGATGACGGAGACATTGTCGGCTTCGCGTGGAGTTGGGTGTGTGGCGAGCTTTGGTTCTTGGCGCAGCTGTTCGTGGCGCCTGATCGGCAGAGCGACGCCATTGGCAATCAATTGCTCGGCAAGTCATTCGCTCACGCGGTAACGCGCGGAGCATCCGTCAAAGCGTTGATCACCTTCACCTTCAACAACGTGTCGCAGGGCCTCTACATCCGTCACGGACTATTCCCGCGCTGTCTGATCTACATGGTCAGCGTGCCTCGTGAACGCCTGGCGTCACGGTTGGCCGAGCCGCCGCTGCGTCTTGAACCTCTTGCCGCCGCGACGGCCCGGTTCGAGGACCTGGTGCCGATCGATGTCAGCGCTCTCGGCGTCTCCAGAGCGAAGCATCATCGATATCTCCTCGGCGACAGCACGACGAACGGGTTCACCATTCACGCCGGCCGTGAGTCAATCGGGTATGTCTATATTTCAGATGGACACATTGGCCCGCTCGCGGTCCGCCGGCCGGATCTGGTTGGCCCCGCCTTTGCGGCTGCGCTTTCGTTGGCGGCGCGGAGCGATGTTGCAACCATCTCGGCCTTCCTGCCGGGTTCGAGCGAGCCGGCGCTCAAGGTGGCGACCGACTACGGCATGCATCTGACGTTCCCGATGCTGCTGATGTCCAATCGACAGTTCGGAGATTGGGTTAGTTACCTTCCGCGCAATCCGGGCTTCATGTAGGTCTGGCAGGACTTGCGATCCCGCGTTGGCGGAACGCTGACGCGGCTGCGCGAACGATTCTGGCGTACCTGCTGCGTTTGCAAGCCGACCTTGCAGGGGCTATGTCCGGGCCTCCCGGACAAGAGCCCTGACATGACAATCTCCGATGACAACGACCTGACGCGCCTGAAAGAGATCGGTCGCATCGTCGCCAATACGCTGGAGGCGATGGGGAAGGCGATTGAGCCGGGCATGAGCACCTCCGAGCTCGACCAGATCGGACGAAAGTTGCTGGAGGCCGCTGGCGCGCGTTCGGCGCCGGAGCTGGCCTATGATTTTCCCGGGGCGACCTGCATCAGCGTGAACGAGGAGATCGCTCACGGCATTCCGGGCGAACGGCGGATCGCGCGCGGCGACCTCGTGAACATCGACGTGTCGGCCGAGAAGAACGGCTTCTTTGCCGATACGGGAGCCTCGTTCGCCGTTCCCCCCGTAAACCGCGCGATCGAACGTCTTTGCCGGGACGGCCGGCGGGCGATGTGGACCGGCCTGCAGCAGGTTGGCGCCGGCAGGCCGATTGCCGGCATCGGCCAGGCGATCGGGACATTTGCGCGAAAGAACGGCTACAGCCTGGTCAGGAATCTGGCCAGTCACGGCGTCGGCCTGTCGCTCCATGAGGAGCCGACGGAGATCGCAACCTGGCCCGACCGCTCCGAACGCCGCATCATGAAGGATGGCCTCGTGTTCACCGTCGAGCCGTTCCTCTCCATGGGTGCCGCATGGGCGGAGAATGGCGACGACCCATGGACGCTCTACAGCAGCCCCGAGGCGCCGACCGTTCAATACGAGCACACGGTTGTCGCCACCCGCAACGGACCTTTGATCGTGACGAGGGCGGGTTAAGGCCGCCGAGGTCGGAGTGGGATCATGTCAGACGGTCGATGATCTGAAGGAGCCGGTCGCAGGACGCGTCGATCCTTTTGAGTGGAGACGTCGCGACGCCCAGCAACAGTCCCGGACGCGCCGAAGCCTTCGAGGCATACCAGAGCGAGAGCGGCGTGGGCGCCAGTCCGAACGATGCAGCTTGCCTGGCGATGGCGAGATCAGGCGCTCCGTCCGGCAAGCGCAGGACCGCGGCCAGTCCTGCAATCGCAACGTTCGTGGTGCGCGTTCGAAGCTGCTTCAGCAATGCATCGCCTTGCGCGGTGTAGGCGCGCTTGGTGCGCCGCAGATGCCGCAGATAATGGCCTTCGCGGATGAAGTCTGCCGTGGCGAGCTGCACCGCTGGTCCGGGTGCCGGCGCGAGGCACGCCGCAGTCTCGGCAAATCGCGACGCCAGAGCGGCTGGTGCAACGACAAAGCCAAGCCGTAGGGCAGGCGTTACGGTCTTGCTGAAGGAGCCAATGTGAATGACGCGGCCGGCGCGATCGAGCGAGGCGAGCGCCGGCGTGGCCCGGCCCTTGAGCTGAAGTTCGCTGAGATAGTCATCCTCGATCACCCACGCGTTGTTTTGGGTTGCCCAGTCGAGCAGGCGCGATCGACGTGCCAGTGACAGCGTGGATCCGAGCGGCGCCTGCTGCCCCGGTGTCACGACAACCAGCGCGGCGTCGGGCGCTTGTTGCAGGCCGTCATCGACATCGATCCCATCTGCGTCAACCTTGATTGGCACGATCGACAATCCCGCAAGTTCGAGGCCGTGCCGGGTGAAGGGAAAGCCGGGATCCTCCATCCAGACCTTCTTCCTTTCCCCGAGGTCGAGGACACGGAGCGCCAGGCCGAGGCCGCCGCTGAAGCCGCTGGAGATGATGATCTGGGACGGTGCGCATTCGATCCCGCGCGCCAGCGCAAGATAGGCCGCGATCTCGCGGCGCAAGTCCAGCTCGCCGCGCGGATCGGGGTAGATCGCAGGTGCGCTCATCTCGACGCGAATTGCCCGTGCGCGCATTCGCGCGAGCAGCGTCGCAGGAAAGGTCTCCTGCGAAGGCACGCCCATCTGGAAGATCGCCGGCCCCGCCGTGAGCTCCTGGTACATCTCCATGAACGAGCCGGGGTCCGGCGCCTTGTCCCGCCGCACGGGAATGGACGGTCGGTCGGCGACGTGCGTGCCTGTCGCGCGGGCCGCGATGATCAGTTGGGCCGATGAGAGCTTTTCATAGGCTGAGCGCACGGTGCCGCGCGCGACGCCAAGCTGGGCCGCCAAATCCTGCCATGAGGGCAGGCGCGCGCCCGGGGCGAGCACGCCGCGCTCGATGGCGGCCCTGATCCCCCTGTGGATTTGCTCCGCCAGCGGCGTCTTCGCCGACCGGTCGAGCTTCAACCGCAGCGATCTGGTCATGATCCTTGGTACACGATTTTCTCGCGTTCTTGGTTCTTTTTTATAGACCACGACAGGGGCATCTGAGGGAGGAAAGAGGGGCTTCCTCGATGATCAAGGAGAAAGCGGATGAGTGAACGTCTCAACTACAACCACATTGCGCCGGCAGGCGCGAAGGCACTGGGCGGCGTCTATGGCTACGTGATGCAGAGCGGGCTTCCCGCGACGCTGGTGACCCTCACTTACCTGCGCATCTCGCAGATCAACAACTGCGCCTACTGCCTCGACATGCACACGCGGGATCTGCTGAAGAGCGGTGTGAAGGTCGAAAAGCTCGCGCTGCTGCAGGCTTGGGCCGAGGGCGGCGATCTCTTCGACGACCGCGAGCGCGCGGCTCTCGCCTGGGCCGAGACTGTCACCCGCGTCGCCGAGACCAACGTGCCCGATGAGGCCTATCAAGCCGCCCGCAAGGTCTTCAGCGAGCGCGAGCTTGTCGATCTTACGATCGCAATCAGCCTGATGAATGCGTACAATCGCATGTCGATCAGCTTCCGAAATACTCCGCAGGCCGCGCTCGAGAAGGCGGCCTGACGGATCGCGCGGCATCAGCCGAAACGCAAAGCAGGAGCTTGAAGATGATGAGTGTGATTTCCGGCGTCAAAATCCCCGACAGCAAGCTGGCGCGCGAGGCGGCTGAACTGGTGCGCAGCTACGAAGACGACATGCTTTTCAACCATTCCGTCCGGGTCTACGTCTTCGGCGCCATGAAGGGGCTGCGTCAGCAGCTGAAATTCGATCCCGAACTTCTCTATGTCGCGGCGTTGTTTCACGATCTCGGCCTCGTCGACCATTACCACACGCAGACAAAGCGATTTGAGGTTGACGGAGCCGACGCTGCGCGTGAGTTCTTGCGGGCGCGCGGCATCGCCGAGCCGCAAGCCGATCTGGTGTGGGAGGCAATCGCGCTGCACACCACGCCCGGCATTCCGCAATTCATGCGGCCGGAAATCGCGCTCACCAACGCGGGTGTCCTGGTGGACGTCGTCGGCATTGGGTATGACGACTACACGCCGGAGCAGCGCGGCCAGGTGATCTCGGCGTTTCCGCGCGGTGACTTCAAGAACGAGTTCCTGAAGGTGCAGACCTGCTCGGCGCTGAAGAAGCCGCAGACGACGTTCGGGACGGTCAATTTCGACTACATCGAGGATCACGATCCCAGCTTCCGCAAGCCGAATGCGTGCACGCGCATCCGCAGCACGCCCTGGCAGAGCTGAGCCGATCGCCGCACGCCTACGCCGCCCTATCTCCGCCGGAAACTGAACGGTTAGGATCCGGGGCGAGGCGGCGGGCTCGAGCGGCGAGGGCGCGTTGGTTTCTTCAGCGGAAAATACGGGTTCATCACGCATGTCGCCGAACGCCCGACGGCGAGATATCGGCACTGCTCGAGCGAGCCGTAGCGGCAGTCGAAATAGCCGACCTGGCCGTAGATCTGCATGCACACGGGATAGCTCGGATCATAGGTCTGCGCGCATGCAGATCCGCCCGCGAGAAGCAGGCCGATCACGGCCAGTGCGAGGCGAGCGCAGCGCATCTCAGCGCGGCAGGAAGTAGCCCGGTGAATAGCCCTGCGTCTGCGCGCGCGGACGATTCTGATAGGCGTAGGGGTCGTCGCTCTGTCCGACGAAATACGGATTGGCGATGCAGGTCAGCGCGCGTCCCGATGCGCTCGCCTGACACTGCGCGTAGGTGTCGAACCTGCAATTGCTCAGGCCCGGCCATTCATCGCCGGTGAGGCAGAATGGATGATGCGTGCCGAACGCGCGCGCGGGTGTTGATGCGCTCGACACGAATGCAAATGTGGCGAGTGCGAGCGAAAGTGTGGCGACAATGGGGAGGACAATTCGTCTGCGCATCTTCAATTCTCCATCACGCGAATGTGCGCGCGACGTTGTTACGCGCGCATGCAATTTATCTCGTGTCGCCGACAATGGAACTACAGAAAACACTTATTTCAAAGGGTTTCCAGAACGCGCTGATAAATCTTCATTAATGAAGCGCGGGCCTTTGGAGCGAACTGTTGCGTCGAGGTTACAGCAATTCCGTCGATCACTGTTATGACCACGCCGCGGCCAGGGGGCCTAACGACGAAACTGGAACGGGACTCAAATGAAGAAGAATTTGTTGCTTGCCGCTGTGAGCCTTGTCGCGCTGAGCGCGACTGCGCCGGCGCTGGCTGCTGACCTCGCAGCTCGGCCGTACACCAAGGCACCGCCGGCGGCGATCGCCGCGGTCTATGACTGGAGCGGCTTCTATATCGGCGTCAACGGCGGCGGCGGTTCGGCGGACACGTCGTGGAACCTGGTTAACTTCGGTGCGGAAGGCTCGCACAACTCGACCGGCGGCACGGTCGGTGGTCAGGTCGGTTACCGCTGGCAGTCCGGCCAGTTCGTGTTCGGCCTCGAAGGCCAGGGCAACTGGGCCGACTTCTCGGGTGACAACATCAGCGGCATCACCGGATTCCGGAATCGTACGCGCGTCGACTCGTTCGGTCTGATCACCGGCCAGGTTGGCTACGCCTGGAACAACGTCCTGCTCTACGCAAAGGGCGGTGCGGCTGTCGTCAGCAACAAGTACGACGTCTACAGCACTGTTACGGGTGCAAACCTCGACCGGGCTGACGAGACCCGCTGGGGTGCCACGGTTGGCGCGGGCCTGGAGTATGGCTTTGCTCCGAACTGGACGGTCGGCGTCGAGTACAACCACATCTTCCTCGGCGACCACGACATCACCTTTGCCAGCGGCGCTGTCGAGCGCGTCAAGCAGGACGTCGACATGGGTCTCGTCCGCCTGAACTACAAGTTCGGCGGTCCGATCCTCGGCCGTTACTGAGACTGATCGCTCGTCAACGAGCGGTCCTCGAAAAGCCCCGGCTTAGGCCGGGGCTTTTTTATTGCGTGAATTCAGCGAGTTAACCATTGCCTTTGGAGGTCGTCCGCCACGCTTGACTCTTGAGAACGAAATGAGAACAATGTTCTGCATACGTTCCAACAAGGGAGCAAGCCATGTTCAGGGTTTTCGTGGAAGAGGCCGCCGCACTGGCGTCGATCACGCTGTTCGTCGGGATGATCGCGATCTGGGCGCAGGTCATACCGCAGCTCTAGGGGCAGCGGTTTTGTAAACCGATGCTCTCCCGACCGGTGCCCCCTTGGGGAAAAGCGGGACGACGCGGCCAATTGGCCGCTCCGGCGTGGACTCTGAAGCTGCGACACCTCACCATTGCGAGGCGAGTCGGCAAGCGAAGGCAAATGGCGAGTGCATGATGCCTTTGAGGAGCCGGCGACCGCTCCATTCCATCTGCAAGAGGCCGTCACGCGACCATGCCGAGCGCCGGATTTGTCCACCTTCACGTTCACTCGGCCTATTCGCTGCTCAAGGGCTCGATCAAGATCGCCAAGTTGGCCGAGCTTGCCAAGAAGGACCACCAGCCGGCGCTGGCGCTGACCGACACCGACAATCTGTTCGGTGCGCTGGAGTTTTCCGACAAGATGGCGGGCTCCGGCATCCAGCCGATCGTCGGCTGCGAGCTGGCGATCGATTTCGGCGACCAGGATCCGAATGCGCGCAACGCGATGGGGCCGTCACGCGTGGTGCTGCTGGCCGCGCAGGAGCGCGGCTATCGCAGCCTGATGCGGCTCAACTCGCGCGCCTTCCTCGAGTCGCCGGATAGCCACGCGCCGTTCGTCAAGCTCGACTGGTTCGAGGGCGAGACCGAAGGGCTGATCGCGCTGACGGGCGGACCCGACGGGCCGATCTCGCTGGCGCTTGCCGGCGGTCATGCCGAGCTTGCCGCCCTGCGCTGCGAGCGTCTGGCCGGCCTGTTCGGCGACCGCCTCTACATCGAATTGCAACGCCACAACACCGAGAAGGAGCGGCGCGTCGAAAGCGGCCTGATCGACATCGCCTACGCCAAGGGACTGCCGCTGGTCGCGACCAACGAGCCGTATTTCGCTGCGACCGACGACTACGAAGCGCATGACGCGCTGCTGTGCATTGCCGGCGGGCGGCTGATCGCCGAGACCGAGCGCGAGCAGCTGACGCCGGATCATCGTTTCAAGACCCGCGCCGAGATGGCGGTGCTGTTCGCCGATATTCCGGAGGCGCTGGCCTCGACGGTGGAGATCGCCGAGCGCTGCTCGTTCCGCCCGATGACGCGCAAGCCGATCCTGCCGTTCTTCACCGTCGGCGCCGCGTCGAGCTCGGATGCCGCCGCAGTCGAGGCCGCGGAGCTGAAGCGCCAGGCGGAGGAGGGGCTCGCCAATCGCCTGCGGGTCCACGGCCTGTCGCAGGGCACGACGGACGAGGATTACAGCAAGCGCCTGGCGTTCGAGCTCGACGTCATCATGCGCATGAAATACGCGGGCTACTTCCTGATCGTGTCCGACTTCATCAAATGGGCGAAGGGCCAGGGCATTCCGGTCGGGCCGGGCCGCGGTTCCGGCGCAGGCTCGCTGGTGGCGTGGGCGCTGACCATCACCGACCTCGACCCGATCAAGTTCGGCCTGCTGTTCGAGCGCTTCCTCAATCCCGAACGCGTCTCGATGCCGGACTTCGACATCGACTTCTGCCAGGACCGCCGCGGCGAGGTGATCAGGTACGTCCAGGAGCGCTACGGCCGCGACCAGGTCGCGCAGATCATCACCTTCGGAACGCTGCAGGCGCGCGGCGTGCTGCGCGACGTCGGCCGTGTGCTGCAGATGCCCTATGGCCAGGTCGACAAGCTGACCAAGCTGGTGCCGCAGAATCCGGCCGCGCCCGTCACGCTCGCGGCCGCAATCGAAAGCGAGCCAAAACTCCAGGCGTTCCGCGACGAAGATCCGATCGTGGCGCGCGCCTTCGATATCGCCCAGCGCCTCGAAGGCCTCACCCGCCACGCCTCGACCCATGCCGCCGGCATCGTGATCGGCGATCGCCCCTTGAGCGAGCTCGTGCCGCTCTACCGCGATCCCAAATCCGACATGCCGGTGACCCAGTTCAACATGAAATGGGTCGAGCCGGCGGGCCTCGTCAAATTCGACTTCCTCGGCCTGAAGACGCTGACGGTGCTCGACGTCGCCTGCAAGCTGCTCAAGCCGCGCAACATCGACGTCGATCTCGCGACGCTGCCGATCGACGATTCCGAGAGCTACCAGATGCTGGCGCGCGGCGAGGTGGTCGGCGTGTTCCAGGTTGAAAGCCAGGGCATGCGGCGCGCGCTCGTCGACATGCGCCCCGACCGTTTCGAGGACATCATCGCGCTGGTGGCGCTGTATCGCCCGGGTCCGATGGCGAACATCCCGACCTATTGCGCGCGCAAGCACGGCGACGAGGAGCCGGAGTATCTGCATCCCGTGCTGGAGCCGATCCTGAAGGAGACCTTCGGTGTCATCATCTACCAGGAACAGGTGATGCAGATCGCGCAGGTGATGTCGGGCTATTCGCTCGGCGACGCCGACCTGCTGCGCCGCGCCATGGGCAAGAAGATCCGCGCCGAGATGGACAAGCAGCGCGACATCTTCGTTGCGGGCGCGGTGAAGAACGGCGTGCCGAAGGGGCAGGCCGAGACCATCTTCGAGCTCCTGGCGAAGTTCGCCGACTACGGCTTCAACAAGAGCCACGCGGCGGCCTATGCGCTGGTGTCCTATCACACCGCCTACATGAAGGCGCATTATCCGGTGGAGTTCATCGCGGCGTCGATGACGCTCGACCTGAACAACACCGACAAGCTCTCGGAATTCCGCTCCGAGGCGCAGCGCCTCGGCATCAAGGTCGAGCCGCCGAACATCAACCGCTCCGGCGCGACCTTCGAGGTCGGCGACAAGGTCATTTACTACGCGCTCGCAGCGCTCAAGGGCGTCGGCATCCAGGCGATCGAGCAGATCATCGAGGAGCGCACCAAGCGCGGGCTGTTTACCTCGCTCGCCGACTTCGCCGCGCGGGTCAATCCGCGCGCGATCAACAAGCGCATCATCGAAAGTCTCGCCGCCGCCGGCGCGTTCGACACGCTGGAGCCGAACCGCGCCCGCGTCTTCGCCGGCGCGGACTCGATCCTGGCCGCCTGCCAGCGCGCGCATCAGGCCGAGACCATCGGCCAGAACGACATGTTCGGCATGTCGGCGGATGCGCCGACCATCATGCTGCCGCAGATCGAGCCCTGGCTGCCGGCCGAAAAGCTCCGCCGCGAATACGACGCCGTCGGCTTCTTCCTGTCGGGCCATCCGCTCGACGATTACGCCACCGTGCTGAAGCGGCTGCGGGTGCAGTCATGGGCCGAATTCTCGCGCGCGGTGAAGACCGGTGCCACCGCCGGCAAGGTCGCGGCCACCGTGGTCTCGCGCATGGAGCGGCGCACCAAGACCGGCAACAAGATGGGCATCATGGGGCTCTCCGATCCCACGGGCCACTTCGAGGCCGTGCTGTTCTCCGAAGGTCTCGCGCAATATCGCGACGTGCTGGAGCCGGGCGCTGCCGTGCTGCTGCAGCTCGGTGCCGAGCTGCAGGGCGAGGACGTCCGCGCCCGCGTGCTGCATGCCGAGCCGCTGGATGACGCCGCCGCCAAGACGCAGAAGGGCCTGCGCATCTTCCTGCGCGACACCAAGCCGCTGGAATCGATCGCCAAGCGCTTGGCCGGTCCCGACATGGCCGCCTCGAACGGCGCCGCGCCGAAGGTCGGCAGTCCCGGTATCGCGCCGCGCTCGAATGGCGACGGCGAGGTCTCGCTGGTGATGATGCTCGACCTCGAGACCGAGGTGGAGATGAAGCTGCCAGGCCGTTTCAAGGTCTCGCCGCAGATTGCCGGCGCGATCAAGGCGGTCGCGGGCGTGGTGGACGTGCAGCAGCTCTGATACTGTCGGCACCGCCGCAAACCAAAGCTTAACTATTTGGCTCCCGCCCGGTTTCGAAGTCGCTCGCACGCAGCTATTAGTTGTTGTTCCGAGAATCTCGATCGGCGAAGCCAGGAAGAACAACAGCCATGTGCGACAAATGCTCTGAAAATCTGCATCAATCGGTTGCCCCCTCCCGGCGCTCGATGATGCTTCTTGCCGCTTCGGCACTCGGAGTGGCGGCGTTTGGCGGGACCGCATTAGCCAAGGAGGCGAAGGCGCCGCCCAAACCCCAGAACGTGCTTTCGCCCGATGCTGCGCTCAAGCGGCTGATGGAGGGCAATTCGCGCTATGTGTCGGGTGTGTCGCGCCGCCACGACTTCACGCATGAGCGCGAAGCGCTGGTCGGCGGTCAGAATCCCTACGCCGCCGTCTTGAGCTGCGCCGATTCGCGCATCGCGCCCGAATATGCGTTCGACAGCGGACGCGGCGATCTGTTCGTGTGCCGCGTTGCCGGAAACTTTGCCGGCGACGAGACGGTTGCGAGCATGGAATACACCGTCGCCGTTCTGGGCACGCCCCTGATCCTGGTGCTCGGCCATGACAATTGCGGCGCGGTCGATGCGACCATCAAGTCGCTGAAGGACGACAAGCCGCTGCCGGGACACATCCCGACGCTGGTCGCCGCGATCGCACCTTCGGTGAAGACGGCGGCCCAGCAGAGCGGAAACGCGCTCGACAACGCTATTCGCCAGAACGTCATCGATAACGTTGCCAAGCTGAAATCGGCCGCCCCGCTTCTCAACGCAGCGGTCGAACAGGGCAAGCTCAAGGTGGTCGGCGGCATCTACCGGCTGAGCACGGGGACCGTCGAGCTGATCGCCCAGGGCTAGAGCCCGGCGTTTGGAGCATCGGGCGTCGTGTGCAGCAGCTCCGACGCCCGGCCCGCGCCATCCACGCGATGGTTGCCGGGCGTTGTTGCAACCTGTCGCTGATTCCAGCTAGCATGAATCCCGGGGAATGGACTGGGGTGTGCGATGCTGCGACGGGGCGCGTTGTTGTTGGCCGTTGGTGTGATGCTGGTGGGCTGTGTCAGCGATCAGGTCGGGACCGACTTTGCCTCTGTGTCAAGAAAGGTCGGGCCTCCGCGCGCCGGGCACTCGCGCGTCGTCCTGCTCCAGGACAAGAGGAATGGCCTCAGCATGGCGATCTGCGCCTGCGAGGTGAAGCTCGACGGTGCTGCACTCGGCAAAATCGTCGCCGGGAAATATGCCTATGCCGATCGTCCCGCGGGTCGCCATGAATTGCTGGTGACGGAGCTGATGTTTCCGGGCGACACCAAGCGCGAGATCGTGATGGAAGCCGGCCGGACGCATTTCTATCTCATCAAGAGCAGCCCCAGGCACGACGCCGCGACGGGCGGCGCGGTCCTCGGCGGCCTGGTCGGGCTTGCGGCTGTTTCCATCGCGACGGCAGGAGAGGCGAATCCCGGGCCGGCCGAACTCATTGCGCTGGACGAGGCGACCGCGCGAACGAAGCTCGCCGAGCTGCAAGCTGTGGAGTAAGGTGAGGCTGACTTGAAGCTGACCTGAAGCTGACGCCAGCAGCGGCGTGGCCACGCCACTGCCTCAATCCGAGCTTTTCGTTCAACCGCCGTTCAGCCGGCCGCGCGCCTCATGCGTGGTGGCACCTCAACTACAGTAGCGGGCAAGCAAGCCATGCGTGGGACGTTCCGAGTCTTCATTTGCCTTCTCCTGCCGATCGTGGCCCTTGCCGCTGGCACGCCGGGAGCAGCAAACGCGCAGCAGCAGGAGAAGCGCATCGCGCTCGTGGTTGGCAACGGCGCTTATGCCAAGTCGCCGCTGGCAACGACTGCGAACGACGCCGGCCTGATCGCGCAGACGCTGCAGGCGGCCGGCTTCGACGTCGTCGGTGCCCGAGATCTCGACGGCGACACGCTGCGCAAGAGTTTTCGCGACTTCATCCAGAAGGCCCAGGCCTCGGGGCCGGGCACGGTCGCGATGATCTATCTCGGCGGCTACGGCGTGCAGCTTGCCGGCGAGAACTATTTCATCCCGGTCGATTCCAACATCACCCGCGACACCGACGTTCCGACCGAGGCGTTGCGGATCAGTGATTATGTGCGCCAGCTCGCCTCGATCCCGCTCAAGGCCAACATCGTCGTGCTCGACGCGGCCCGCGCGCAGCCCTTCATCGAGGGCGGCCAGCCGATCGCGAGCGGTCTGGCGCTGGTCGAGCCGGAGCCGAACATGCTGATCGCGTTCAACGCCGCGCCCGGCACGGTCGCGCCGGAGGAGCCGGGGCCCTACGGCATCTACGCCCAGTCGCTGGCCGAGATGATCCGGACCGGCGGCCTGCCGTTGCCTGAGGTGTTCGACCGCGTTCGCCTGCGCGTCAACGAGGCCTCCAAGGGCGCGCAGGTACCCTGGAACGAGCAGAAGATCTCGGCGCCATTCTCGTTCTTCGAGCGCGGGCCTGACGCGCCGCCGCCGGAGGCCGCGCCCGACCAGGTCGCCGCGATCCGGAGCAGGCCGATCCGCGACCTCGGCGTGCGGGATGCCTATGCCGCCGCGCTCGAGCGCGACACGCTGCCGGCCTATGAGGAGTTTCTCGCCGCCTATCCCGGTGATCCCTTGGCGAAGCGCGTGATGGCGATCGTCGCGGCGCGCCGCGAAGCGATCACCTGGCGACGCACTTACCGGAACGACACGCCGGAAGCCTATTGGTCGTATCTGCGCCGCTATCCGCGCGGGCCGCATGCGGCGGACGCGCGCCGGCGCCTCGCGATCCTCACGGCGCCGGCCGAGCCGCCGCCCAGCTTTGCGATGATCGACTACGACGTGCCGCCACCGCCGCCGGAGGAGGTGGTCTATGTCGACCGTCCGGTGCTGTATTTCAGCGATCCCGATTTCGGCTTCGCGCCGCCACCGCCGCCTCCGGTCTATTATCTGCCGCCGCCGCCGCCGGATTTCGTCGTGTTGCCGCCGCCGCTGCCCGTGGTCGGCCTGTTCGTGCTGCCGCAGCCGGTGTTCGTGCCGATCCCGGTGTTCGTCAGGCCGCCGGTCTATGTCGCGCCGCCGCCGAACAACATCATCTACCAGAACATCCATAATACGACGGTGATCAACACCGTGATCAACCGCCTGCCGGCACCAGCACCGGCTACCGGGGCAGGGGCCGGACCGGGCAATCTGGCGCCAGCGATTGCCGGCCGTGCCAACCCAGCCGGGCCTGCCGTTCCGCAGGCGGTCGTGCAGCGCGCCGCGCTGATCCAGCAGGGCAAGGCGCCGATGCCCCCAAGCGCGACGATCCAGCCGACGGCGAGGCCCGGCGCGCCTCCGGTGACGCCGACGACGGCAGTCGCGCCGACCGCAGCGCCAACGGCTGCGCCGCAGACGGCGCCGACACTTGCTCCGCAGACCAGGCTGCCCCAGGCCAACACGCTGCCGGTTCCTGGTGCCCATGGCGGCCCGCCGCCACCGCCAGCGGGGGCAGGGCCTCTGCCGGGCGGAAGGCCCGTACCGCCGACGGCGACCGCACCCGGTGTGACACCGCCGGCTCGTCCGGCGGCGCCGACCACAGCTGCTCCCGGCACAACGGCCGGTCCCGGCACAACACTGCCTGCTCATTCCAATGCGCCAACGGCTGCCGCGCCGGCAACCGCTGCGCCCGCCGTGACCAACCCGACTGCTGTGCCCGGCCAGCCCCCCAGGCCGCCGGTGGCGCAGACGCCGCCCGGCACCGGGCCTGCGGATCGCGCCAAGTCTGCGACCCGTGAGCCTGCTGGCTCGCCGCCCGCCGGTGCAGGCGCGCCGGCGACACCTCCGGCCGCGGCCGGGAGGCCGATCGCGCCGCCGCCTTCAGCGGCACGTGAGCCGATCAGGCCGCAGCATCTGCCATCTGCGGCCCCGCCGCAGGCGGCCAGGCCGGCTGCACCGCCGCCGCGGCCGCAGGCCGTGGCGCGGCCCACGCCACCACCCCCGCCGCATGTGTCGGCGCCGCCACCGAGGATGGCCGCACCTCCGCCGCCACGCCCGGCTCCTCCGGTTGCCGTCGCGCGGCCGGCGCCTCCGCCCATGGCGCGGCCCGCTCCACCGCCGCCGGTGGCCCGACCGGCACCCCCGCCGCCGCCGCGTATGGCCGTTGCGCCACCACCCCCGCCGCGCCCGGCCGCGCCTCCGCCGCGTCCCGCGCCTCCGCCGCCGGCGGCCAAGAAATGCCCGCCGAACCAGCCCAGATGCTAGTCGGGGCGCTAGGGAGCGGCCCGGTCTCCAGGGAAAGGGCCTCTCGCGGGCGAAAACCGCCTCCGAACGGCCCTTATTTCCTTGCTTCTGGCCGAAATGGCGCTATATAGCGCGCCATCTCACACGGAAACATGGCTCACAAGGCCGTCCGGTGGCAACCGGGGCGAGGACGCTCCGTTTTGCTCACACGTTTCCGGAGGAACCAACCGGAGAATTAGAACGATGGCGCTACCCGATTTCACCATGCGTCAGCTGCTTGAAGCTGGCGTGCACTTTGGTCACCAGTCTCACCGCTGGAATCCGAAAATGGCTCCGTTCATTTTCGGCGCTCGCAACAACATTCACATCGTCGACCTCGCGCAGACCGTGCCGATGCTGCACAACGCCTTGCAGGCGGTCAGCGACACCGTCGCCAAGGGCGGCCGCATCCTGTTCGTCGGCACCAAGCGCCAGGCGCAGGACGGCGTCGCGGACGCTGCCAAGCGCTGCGCGCAGTATTTCGTCAATTCGCGCTGGCTCGGCGGCACGCTGACCAACTGGAAGACGATCTCGGCCTCGATCAAGCGTCTGCGTCACCTCGACGACGTGCTCTCGGGCGGCGATGCCAGCTCCTACACCAAGAAGGAGCGCCTGACGCTTCAGCGCGAGCGCGACAAGCTCGACCGCTCGCTCGGCGGCATCAAGGACATGGGCGGTCTGCCCGACCTGATCTTCGTGATCGACACCAACAAGGAAGACATCGCGATCCAGGAAGCCCAGCGGCTCAACATCCCGGTCGCTGCGATCGTCGACACCAATTCGGACCCGAAGGGCATCACTTATGTGGTGCCGGGCAATGACGACGCCGGTCGTGCGATCGCGCTCTATTGCGACCTGATCGCGCGTGCCGCGATCGACGGCATCTCCCGCGCCCAGGGCGATTCGGGTATCGACGTCGGCGCCTCGGCCCGTCCGCTCGCTGAAGAGCTGCCGGCGGCTTCGTCGAGCGGCTTCCAGGGCCTCGCAGGTCCGCGCGGCACCGCCGACGACCTCAAGAAGCTCCCGGGCGTGTCGGGTGCGATCGAGAAGAAGTTCAACGACCTCGGCATCTTCCACTTCTGGCAGCTCGCCGAGCTCGATCACGACACCGCGCACACGATCGGCGAAGAAGTCGGTCTGCCGAGCCGTGCGGACGCCTGGGTGGCCAAGGCCAAGGCGCTGACCGCGGAAGCGGAATAGTCAAGAGAGCGATGGGTTGGCCGGACAAGATCCGGCCACCATTTCAGTTGACGCGAATCCCTGAGATGGACCGCGGCGGGGCGCTTCGATGCCACGCCGCGGCGAACCAGCAGGCACAAAGGATTTTCAACGATGGCAACGATCACAGCTGCGATGGTCAAGGACCTGCGCGAGTCGACCGGCGCGGGCATGATGGACTGCAAGGCCGCGCTGACCGAAAACGACGGTAACATGGAAGCGGCGCAGGATTGGCTGCGCAAGAAGGGCCTGTCCAAGGCCGCCAAGAAGTCGGGCCGCGTCGCGGCCGAGGGCCTGATCGGCGCCCTGACCAAGGGCACCAAGGGTGTCGTGGTCGAGGTCAACTCCGAAACCGACTTCGTCGCGCGCAATGGCCAGTTCCAGGGCCTCGTCAAAATGGTCGCCCAGGTCGCATTCGACGCTGGCTCCGATGTCGAGAAAATCAAGGCCGCCAAGGTCGGCGACGTCACGGTCGAGGCCGCCATCAATGACGCGATCGCCACCATCGGCGAGAACATGACGCTGCGCCGCGCAGCTTCGCTCGAAGTGAGCCAGGGCGTGGTGTCGAACTACGTCCACGGCGCGGTCGTCGAGGGCGCCGGCAAGATGGGCGTGATCGTGGCGCTGGAATCGCCCGGCAAGGCCGATGAGCTCGCAACGCTCGGCCGCCAGATCGCGATGCACATTGCCGCCGCGAATCCGCTGGCGCTCGATCCGTCCGGCCTCGATCCGGCGGTCGTCAAGCGCGAGAAGGACGTGCTCGCCGACAAATATCGCCAGCAGGGCAAGCCCGAGAACGTGATCGAGAAGATCGTCGAGTCCGGCCTCAAGACCTACTACAAGGAAGTCTGCCTGCTCGAGCAGGCCTTCATCCACGACACCGGCAAGTCGGTGGCGCAGGCGTTGAAGGAAGCCGAAGGCAAGGTCGGCGGCGCTGTGAAGATCGCCGGCTTTGTGCGCTATGCTCTCGGTGAGGGAATCGAGAAGCAGGAAAGCGACTTCGCGGCCGAGGTCGCTGCGGCCAGCGGCAAGAAGTAAGCGCCGGAACGTTCCTTCCGGCGTGCCGCCGGAAGCGGCGCTCGGACAAGGAAAGTGCTCATGTCTGATCCGGTCTATCGTCGCGTCGTGATCAAGCTGTCCGGCGAATATCTCGCGGGACAGCAAGGCTTTGGCATCGATCAGCCGACCGTCGACCGGGTTGCGGACGATCTGATCGCGGCCCGCAAGCTCGGCACCGAGGTTGCAGTCGTGATCGGCGGCGGCAACATCGTGCGCGGCGTCGAGGTCTCCTCCCGCGGTGTGTCGCGCCCGACCGGCGATACCATGGGCATGCTCGCCACCATGATGAACTGCCTCGCGCTGGAAGCGGCGATCGAGCGCAAGGGCACGCCGGCGCGCACGCTGTCGGCCTTCGTCATGCCCGAGATTTCCGAGCTGTTCACCCGCACTGCGGCGCACAAATATCTCGCCGAGGGCCGGATCGTGCTGCTCGGCGGCGGAACCGGCAATCCGTTCTTCACCACCGATACGACCGCGGTGCTGCGCGCCGCCGAAATCGGCGCCCAGGCGGTGCTGAAAGCGACCAATGTCGACGGCGTCTACTCGGCCGATCCGAAGAAGGATCCGTCCGCCACGCGGTTTGACCGGCTGACCCATTCGCAGGCGATCGAGGGCGGCTACAAGGTGATGGATGCGACCGCCTTCGCGCTTGCTCGCGAGACGTCTCTGCCTATCATCGTATTCTCGATCGCGGAGCCGGGTTCGATCGGCGCGATTCTACGTGGCGTCGGCCACGGAACCATTGTCGCCGGCTGACCGCTCATCCGTCGGGTGCCTTTAGGGAAGGTTGCGGAGCGGTCGCCGGGATCTTGAAGGAGAAACGTGATGCCCACGGGTACTTTCGACCTCAACGAAGTGAAGCGCCGCATGCAGGGCGCCGTCCAGTCCCTCAAGCACGAGCTCGGCGGCCTGCGTACGGGGCGCGCCTCCGCCTCGATGCTCGATCCGGTGCAGGTCGACGCCTATGGCAGCCACATGCCGCTTAATCAGCTCGCCACCGTCAGCGTGCCGGAGCCCCGCCTGATTTCGGTGCAGGTCTGGGACAAGTCGATGGTCAAGGCGGTGGAGAAGGCGATCGTCGATTCCAACCTCGGCCTGTCGCCCGCGACCGAAGGCCAGGTGCTGCGCCTGCGCATCCCCGAGCTGAACGAGGAACGGCGCAAGGAACTGGTGAAGGTCGCGCATAAATATGCGGAAGCCGCCAAGGTCGCCGCGCGCCACGTCCGCCGCGATGGCCTCGACGTCCTCAAGAAGCTCGAGAAGAACCACGAAATGTCCGAGGATGACCAGAAGCGCCACGCCGACGAGGTGCAGAAGGCGACCGACGGTACGATCACCGAAATCGACCAGTTGCTGGCCGCCAAGGAAAAAGAAATCCTCACCGTCTGAAGCGCGATGAATGTCATCGCGCTTCAGGTTATTGTAAGCGCATGATCTTTTCGGAAAACCGCTTCGCACTTTTCCGGATCATGCTTTAAGGCCACCTTCAATGTCGAACGCCGCCGCGCCCGCAACGGAAGGACCCGATCGGTCCGAGGCGCCCGCGCATGTCGCCATCATCATGGATGGCAACGGGCGTTGGGCGGCCGCGCGCGGTCTGCCGCGTGCGGAAGGGCATCGCCGCGGCGTCGAGGCCTTGCGTCGCGTCGTGCGTGCCTCGCACGAGCTCGGCATCCGCTACCTCACCATCTTCTCCTTCTCGTCGGAGAACTGGTCGCGTCCGGCGAGCGAGATCGGCGATCTCTTCGGTCTGCTCCGCCGCTTCATCCGCAACGACTTGGCGAGCCTGCATCGCGACGGCGTCAAGGTCCGCATCATCGGCGAACGCGATGGGCTCGAGAGCGACATCTGCGCGCTGCTTAACGAGGCCGAGGAATTGACGCGCGACAACACGCGCCTCACGCTCGTCGTCGCCTTCAATTACGGCTCGCGGCAGGAGATCGCGAAGGCGGCGCAGAAGCTGGCGCGCGAGGTCGCGGAAGGTAAGCGCGATCCTGCCACGATCGACGCCGAGACGCTCGGGGCGCATCTCGATGCGCCCGACATTCCCGATCCCGATCTCATCATCCGCACCAGCGGCGAGCAGCGCCTGTCCAACTTCCTCATGTGGCAGGCCGCCTATAGCGAGCTCGTGTTCGTGCCGATCCACTGGCCCGATTTCGACAAGGCGGCGCTGGAAAGCGCGATCGCCGAATTCGCCAGGCGCGAGCGCCGTTTCGGCGGCCTGGTCGCGAAAACCGCCTCGTGAGCGAACAAGACGCCGCACCGGTGGGCGCCAAGCCTGCCCCGAGCAATCTGGTGATGCGGGTCCTCGCAGCGCTGGTGCTGGCGCCGCTGACCATCGCGGTCGCTTATGCCGGCGGCTGGCTGTGGGCGCTGCTCGTCACCCTGGTGTCGATCGGGCTGTTCGCGGAATGGCTGACGGTGGTGGGCGCGGGCTCGGCCGCGCTGACCGGGGCGGGGACGATCGTCATCGCGATGATGGGGGCCGCCGTCGCTTTTGGCGGGCTGAAGACCTCAATCATCGTCGGCCTCGTCGGCGGCGCGATCGTGACGCTGATCGCGCGCGGCAAGTTCCTCTGGGCGGCGACCGGATTCGCTTATGCAGCGGCAGCGCTGCTGGCCTCGATCCTGGTGCGGAAGGATCTCGTCAACGGCTTCTCTGCGCTGATGTTCGTGCTGCTGGTGGTTTGGGCGACCGATATCGGCGGCTATTTTGCCGGTCGCAGCATCGGCGGGCCGAAGCTCTGGCCGCGCGTGAGCCCGAAAAAGACCTGGTCCGGGGCGCTGGGCGGCTTCGCCGCAAGCCTTCTGGTTGCGGTGGGCTTTGCGGCTTACGGGTTCGGAAAGATGGGACCATTGCTGCTCGTCAGCGCCATCCTTTCGGTGGTGTCGGCACTGGGCGATCTGTTCGAATCCGCGGTAAAGCGGCGCTTCGGTGTCAAGGATTCCAGTCACTTAATTCCCGGCCATGGCGGGCTTATGGACCGCCTGGACGGTTTTGTCGCCGCCATCCTGGCGGCATGGATTATCGGCTTTCTCCGCCATGGTGTGCATAGCGCCGGAAGCGGTCTTATGGTTTGGTGAGGATATGAGCGCGGTTCCATTGCGTAATAACAAGGCTGCGGCGTCCAGCGTCCGCAGCGTCACGGTTCTCGGCGCCACCGGCTCGATCGGCGACAGCACGATGGATCTGCTGCGCGCCTCGCCCGAGCGCTATCGCGTCGAGGCGCTGACGGCGAACGGCAATGTCGAAGCGCTGGCCAAGCTCGCCAAGGAATTCTCCGCGCGCTACGTCGCGATCGCCGACGCCTCCAAGCTCGCCGAGCTCAAGGCCGCGCTCGCCGGGACCAGCACCGAATGCGGCGCCGGCGAAAGCGCGGTGATCGAAGCCGGCGCGCGTCCGGCCGATTGGGTGATGGCGGCGGTGAGCGGCGCTGCCGGATTGAAGCCGGCACTCGCCGCGGTCGACCGCGGCGCGCATGTGGCATTGGCCAACAAGGAATGTTTGGTCTGCGCCGGGGATTTCTTCATGCAGCGCGCCGCCAAGGCCGGCGCCTGCATCCTGCCGGCCGATTCCGAGCACAATGCGCTGTTCCAGGCGCTTGCCTCGGGTAATCGGGACGAACTCGTCCGCGTCATCATCACCGCGTCGGGCGGCCCGTTCCGCACCTGGAAGCCGGCCGACATCGAGCAGGCGACGCTCGAGCAGGCCCTGAAGCACCCGAACTGGAGCATGGGCCAGAAGATCACGATCGATTCGGCGTCGATGATGAACAAGGGGCTCGAGGTGATCGAAGCGTCGTACCTGTTCGCGCTGTCGCCCGACGAGATCGACGTCCTCGTGCATCCGCAGTCGATCATTCACGGCATGGTCGAGTTCTCCGACCGTTCGGTGATGGCCCAGCTCGGCGCGCCTGACATGCGCACCCCCATCGCGCACTGCCTGGGCTGGCCCGACCGGATCAAAGGGCCGGCGGCCAAGCTGGACCTCGCCAAGATCGGCCAGCTGACCTTCGAGGCGCCCGATTTCGAGCGCTTCCCCGGGCTACGGCTGGCTTTCGACTCGCTCCGGACCGGGAAGGGGGCGACCACCGTCTACAATGCGGCCAATGAGGTCGCGGTCGCCGCGTTCATCGCCGGCAAGATCCGGTTCGGCGCGATCGCCCGGCTGGTGGAGGCAACACTGGACGACTGGATCCGCAGCGGGAACCAGGCGCCCCTGACGTCCGCCGATGATGCAATCTCTGTTGACCATGTTGCTCGAAATAGAGCTGCCGCCCTATTGCCTCAAATTGCCTTAAAGGCATCCTAGATGGTTCGGGGCCAGGGCCTTGCGGCGCTGGATGAGGGAATTCGATGATCGACTTTTTTGTCCATAGTTTCAATGCGTTGAGCCATGGGCTCCTCGGCTACGCGGTTCCCTTCCTGTTCGTCCTGACGATCGTCGTGTTCTTCCACGAACTTGGCCATTTCCTGGTCGCGCGCTGGGCGGGCGTTCGCGTGTTGACCTTCTCGCTCGGCTTCGGACCTGAGCTGGTCGGTTTCAATGACCGCCACGGCACCCGCTGGAAGATCTCGGCCATCCCGCTCGGCGGCTACGTCAAGTTCTTCGGCGACGAGAGCGAGGCCTCGACCCCCTCGGCCCAGACGCTCGCGGCCATGACGACCGAGGAGCGCGCCGGCAGCTTCCACCACAAGAAGGTCGGCCCGCGCGCGGCCATCGTCGCGGCCGGACCCATCGCCAATTTCATCCTGGGCGCGCTGATCTTCGCGGGCATGGCGCTGTATTACGGCAAGCCGAGCACGATCGCGCGTGTCGATGGCGTCGTCGCCGATGGCGCCGCGGCCGCGGCCGGCTTCAAGATCGGGGACGTCGTCGTCCAGATCGACGGCAAGCCGATCGAGAGCTTTGCCGACATGCAGCGAATCGTTGCGATGAATGCGGGTTCGGCGCTTGCCTTCCAGGTGAAGCGGGACGGCGCCATCGTCTCGCTGACCGCAACGCCGGCCCTGCTCGAGCGCAAGGATCCGTTCGGCAACAGCCACCGTCTCGGTGTGCTCGGCGTCGAGCACAAATCGCAGGCCGGCGAGGCCTCGACCGCCCCGGTGGGCATCGGTGAGGCGCTCAAGATCGGGGTCGAGCAGGTCTGGTTCATCATCACCAGCACCTTCAAGTTCCTGGGCTCTCTGTTCGTCGGAAATGGCAATCCCAACGAGGTCAGCGGCGTCCTGGGCATCGCGAAGATGTCGGGGCAGGCGGCCAGCGCCGGGTTCCAGTTCGTGATCAATCTGTGCGCGGTGCTGTCGGTGTCGATCGGCCTGCTGAACCTGTTCCCGATCCCGCTGCTCGATGGCGGCCACCTGATGTTCTATGCGGCGGAGGTCGTCCGTGGCCGACCCCTGTCCGAGCGGACTCAGGAGATGGGGTTCCGAATCGGGCTCGGTTTGGTGCTGATGTTGATGGTGTTTGCGACCTATAACGACATCCTGCGGATGGCGGCATCTTGATGGAGGCTTTTTTGTGGCGTTGCTGATGAGCAACGTCTTGGAATGAAATTGAAATTACGGCGCTTTCGGCCGTTTGCGGCGTCGGTGAAATTGGCTACAAGCGGCCTGAACTTGGGGAATCTTCCAGACCGGCGTTGGGGTTGGGTCTGGCTCGGAATGATAAGGGCGCGTTGCGCGATGAAGTTTGGACTGCGACTCCGGGGGGGCTTGCTCGCAACCCTGATCATGTTCGGCGCGCCGGTGATTGCCCCGGTCGGGGCTGTTTTTGTGTCTTCGTCTGCGCTCGCTCAGACCGTGCAGTCGATTTCCGTCGAAGGAAATCGCCGGGTCGAGGTGGAGACGATCCGCTCCTATTTCAAGCCGGGTCCGGGCGGCCGCCTGGATCAAGGCGCCATCGACGACGGCCTCAAGGCCCTGATCGAGACCGGCCTGTTCCAGGACGTGAGAATCAACCGCGGCGGCGGCGGTCAGATCGTCGTCTCCGTGGTGGAAAACCCGGTGATCGGCCGCATCGCCTTCGAGGGCAACAAGAAGATCAAGGACGAGCAGCTCACCACTGAGGTCCAGTCCAAGGCGCGCGGCACCTTCTCCCGCGCCATGGTGCAGTCCGACACGCTGCGAATCGCTGAAATCTACCGCCGGTCCGGCCGCTACGACGTGCGCGTCACGCCCGAGGTCATCGAGCAGCCGAACAACCGCGTCGATCTCATCTTCACGATCGAGGAGGGCGCCAAGACCGGCGTCAAGTCGATCGAGTTCATCGGCAATGTCGCATTCTCGTCCTATCGCCTCAGGGACGTCATCAAGACCCGCGAATCGAACCTGCTGAGCTTCCTGGCCAGCGGCGACATCTATGATCCCGACCGCGTCGAAGCCGACCGCGACCTGATCCGCCGCTTCTATCTCAAGAACGGTTTCGCCGACGTCCAGGTGGTGGCCGCGCTCACCGAATACGATCCGGAGAAGAAGGGCTTCAACGTCACCTTCAAGATCGAGGAAGGATCGCAGTACCGCGTCGGCGCGATCGACTTCCGCTCCAGCATTCCGAACTTCGATCCCTCGTCGATGCGCGCCTATTCGCGCGTCAATGTCGGCTCGCTCTACAACGTCGAATCGGTCGAGAAGTCGGTCGAGGAGATGCAGATCGAGGCCTCGCGCCGCGGCTATGCCTTCGCCGTGGTCCGGCCCGGCGGCGACCGCAATTTCGAGGCGCACACCGTTTCCGTCGTGTTCAACATCGACGAAGGTCCGCGCACCTATATCGAGCGCATCAACCTGCGCGGCAACACGCGTACCCGCGATTACGTGATCCGCCGCGAGTTCGATATCTCCGAGGGCGACGCCTACAACCGCGCCCTGGTCGACCGTGCCGAGCGGCGCCTGAAGAACCTCGACTATTTCAAGAGCGTGAAGATCACGACGGAGCCCGGCTCGTCGAGCGATCGCGTCGTCCTGATCGTCGACATGGAAGAGAAATCGACCGGCGACTTCTCGATCTCGGGCGGTTACTCCACCACCGACGGTGCGCTGGCCGAAGTCTCGATCTCCGAACGCAACCTGCTTGGCCGCGGTCTGTTCGCCAAGGCGTCGGTGACCTATGGCCAATACGCACGCGGCTACTCGCTGTCGTTCGTCGAGCCGTATCTGCTCGACTACCGCGTCGCGCTCGGCCTCGACCTCTATCAGCGCCAGCAGCTGTCCAACAGCTACATCTCCTACGGCACCAAGACGCTCGGCTTCTCGCCGCGCCTCGGCTTCTCCTTGCGTGAAGATCTGGCGCTCCAGCTGCGCTACTCGATCTACCAGCAGGAAATCACCCTGCCGAACTACCTGGCGAACTGTAACAACGTTGCCGGCTCAGCGGCCTTTAATCCAAGCCCGGCTTACGCCGCCGCTAACGGTATCAGTCTTGTCTCCACCAACGGCCTCGGCTGCTACAGCGACGGTGAAGCCTCGCTGCCGGTGCGCAAGGAGCTTGCCAACGGCAAGACTTTGACCTCGGCGCTCGGCTACACGCTGACCTACAACACGCTGGACAACAACAAGAACCCCACCGACGGTCTGCTCATCGACTTCCGTCAGGATTTCGCCGGCGTCGGCGGCGACGTCTCCTACATGAAGTCGGTCATCGATGCGAAGTACTACACTCCGCTGGTGTCGGACATCGTCGGCCTCGTCCGCCTGCAGAGCGGCATGCTGAACAAGATGGGCAGCGATCTGCGCATGCTCGATCACTTCCAGATGGGTTCGAACCTCGTCCGCGGCTTTGCTCCGAACGGCATCGGCCCGCGCGATTTGAATCCGTTCGGTACGCAGGACGCCCTCGGCGGCACCAAGTACTGGGGCGCTTCGCTCGAATTGCAGATGCCGTTCTGGTTCCTGCCGAAGGAAGTGGGTCTGAAGGGTGCGGTTTATGCCGACGCCGGCGGCCTCTACGACTACCAAGGACCAACCAGCTGGGCGTTTAACGGCGTCTCAGGCACCAACGAAGTCAATGCACCTGGTTGTATCCCGTCGTCGATCAATCCATCGAGCGCCGGAACCTGTACCGGCCTCGTGTATGACGACAGCAAGGTGGTCCGCTCGTCGGTTGGTGTCGGCCTGATCTGGCAGTCGCCGTTCGGTCCGCTGCGCTTCGACTACGCCGTGCCGCTCAGCAAGGGCAAGTACGATCGCACGCAGGAGTTCCGGTTCGGCGGCGGCACCACGTTCTAATTCGATCAGCACGGCACGATCCGGATCACTGGAACCGGTTTCCGAAAGGGATCGTGCCGATCCAAGAGATGGAGCATGATGCGGCTCGACCGCTTCATGCCGAAGCCGGACCGCGACGGGGTGGAATGGCGCAGCCGACCTTCTTCACAAAGCCGCCTGCCTCAACGCTGGCTGACATCGCCACGCTGACCAAGGCGCAGCTGGTCGATCCCGCCAGGGGCGGCCACATCATCACGGGCCTAGCTTCGCTTGACGAAGCGGGCCCGATGCATCTGGCGTTCTTCGACAACCTCAAATACGCCGATGAGCTCAAGGCGACCAAGGCCGGCGCTTGCCTGGTGAGCCCGCGCTTCGAGCCCCAGGTGCCCGCGCACGTGGCCGTGCTGCGGGCGGCGCAGCCGTTCCGGGCCTTTGTCAGGATCGCGCGGGAATGGCACGGCGAAGCGCTGAGGCCGCAATCCTGGGTCGGCAATGAGGGCATCGCGCCGTCGGCGATCATCGATCCCTCGGCCCGGCTCGAGGACGGCGTGATCGTCGATCCCCTGGCCGTGATCGGCCCGGATGTGGAGATCGGCAGCGGCACGGTGGTCGGCGTCGGGGCCGTGATCGGGCCTGGCGTCAAGATCGGCCGGGACTGCAATGTCGGCGCGCGCACCGCGATCCAGTGCGCCCTGATCGGCAACAATGTGCTGATCCATCCCGGCTGCTCGATCGGCCAGGACGGCTACGGCTTCATTTTCTTCGGCCCCGAGGGCCATCTGAAGGTGCCCCAGACCGGGCGGGTGCTGATTCAGAACGACGTCGAGGTCGGCGCCGGGACCACGATCGACCGCGGCAGCTTGCGCGACACCGTGATCGGCGAGGGGACGAAAATCGACAATCAGGTCCAGATCGGTCACAATGTCACGATCGGACGGCACTGCCTGTTGGCTGCCCAGATCGGGCTCGCCGGCAGCCTGTCCATTGGCGACAACGTGGCACTCGGAGCGAAGGTTGGCATCAACAACCACCTCAAGATCGGGGACGGGGCCCAGGTGACCGCGATGAGCGGCGTCAAGGACGACATCCCGCCGGGCGGACGCTGGGGTGGCTTTTTCGCCAAGCCGACCAAACAATGGTTCAAGGAGATCATCGCGGTGGAGCGCTTGGTACGCGACAGCAGGGCTGATCCGAAGGATGAGGGACGGGAATGACGGCGGAATCACCTGTTAAGTTCGAGCTGGTGGACATCAATGCCATCCTCCAGACGCTGCCGCACCGCTTTCCGATGCTGCTGATCGACCGCGTGATCAACATCCGCGCCGACTATAGCGGCATCGGCATCAAGAACGTCACCTTCAACGAGCCGGCCTTCCAGGGGCATTTCCCGGAGCGCCCGGTCTATCCCGGCGTCATGATGATCGAGGCGATGGCGCAGACCGCGGGCGTGATCGGCATCAAGTCCGTCGAAGGGACCGAAAAGCCGCGGGCGGTCTATTTCCTCACCATCGACAAGTGCAAATTCCGCAAGCCCGTGCTGCCCGGCGATACCATCGAGTATCACATGCGCTCGGTCGGCCGCCGCAAGGCCATGTGGTGGTTTCACGGCGACGCCAAGGTCAACGGGCAGGTGGTCGCGGAAGCCGACGTCGGCGCCATGCTGACGGACTGAGCGGCACGCGGGCCGCGCTGGACGGATTCCTCACGCGCCGCAATCGTAGCGGCCGCCGGGTGCCTCGCGCTTAATGTTTTGGTTGAAGAACTGGCCCATGGACGGTGCGCCCAGGAGACGGTCGGCTGTCTCGGCCGCGACGCCGCAATAGCGCGTATAGCTGCCGCCAGTCGCGACGACGAGGTCGCGCTGCGTACGGTCGTAGCAGACGCGCTGAAGCACCGTGCTGCGGTTGATGTCGCGGCATTCGAATGTCGCGAGGTCGATAGGGTGGCGTTCGCCGGTCTCGATCGTCTCGGACACGATCGGTGCGGCCGCGAGCTGTGCGAGCAGAAGTGCCAGGGCCCTGACCATGAAAGCTGAAGCTCCGCATGAAGTTGTTGAGGAACCGGGAAGGCACCTCATCCGGTACTTGAAACAGGCAGAGATGATACGTCACTGGACAGATCGGGCATAGTCGCGCTAACCACCGGAAAACTGAGCGACTTCAACGCATAACCAGACCTTCTTGACGAGTAAGATTGCTTGATGAGCAAGATTGATCCCACCGCACGGGTCGAGGACGGCGCCGTGATCGGCGAGGGCACCGAGATCGGGCCGTATTGCATCATCGGCTCAAATGTCGTGATCGGCGCAAACTGCAAGCTGATTGGGCATGTGCATATCACCGCGCAGACGACCATCGGCGATGATTGCACCATCTATCCGTTTGCCTCCCTGGGCACGCCACCGCAGTCGCTGAGCTACCGGGGCGAGCTGACGAAGCTCCGGATCGGATCGGGCTGCACCATACGGGAATCCGTGACGATGAACGCCGGCACGGTCGCCGGCGGTGGTATCACCACGGTCGGCGATCGCGGCTACTTCATGAATTGCAGCCACGTCGGCCATGACTGCCATGTGGGCAACGACGTGATCTTCGCGACCTCGGCGACGCTCGGCGGTCACGCCGAGATCGGCGATTTCGTCTTCATCGGCGGCCTCTCCGCAGTGCACCAGTTTACCCGCATCGGACCGCAGGTCATGGTCGGCGGCGTGTGCGGCGTGCGCGATGACATCATCCCGTTTGGGCTGGTCAATGGCCAATATGCGGCGCTGGAAGGCCTCAACCTGATCGGCATGAAGCGGCGCAAGTTCACCAAGCAGCGACTGGCGACGGTGCGCGGGTTCTATCAAAAGCTCTTCCACGGCCCCGGCACCTTCGCCGAGCGGCTGGAGTCGGCGCGGCCGCTCGCGGGCGAAGATCCGGCGATCGCCGAAATCCTCGACTTCATCGGCAAGGGCAAGCGCCCGCTCTGTCTTCCCGCCATTGCGAAGTGATTTCGGGATGGCCGCGGACATGACATCGGCGGCGTCGGACATCTCATCGCCGGTCGGCATCGTCGCCGGCGGAGGCGCGATGCCGTTTGCGGTTGCCGACTCGCTTGCCGCCCGCGGCATCACGCCGGTGCTGTTTCCGCTGCGCGGGGCCTGCGATCCCGCGCGGGTGGAGAAATTCCGCCATCGCTGGATCTCGGTCGGCCAGCTCGGTCGCGCAATGCGGCTGTTCCGCGAGGAGGGCTGCCGCGACCTGATCTTCATCGGCACATTGGTGCGGCCCTCGCTCTCCGAGATCCGGTTCGACGTCAAGACGATGCGGCTGCTCGGCAATGTCATCCGCGCCTTTCGCGGCGGCGACGATCATCTCCTGTCCGGCGTCGGCCGCATCCTCGAGCAGGACGGCTTTCGCATGGTCGGCATCAAGGACCTCGCACCCGATCTCCTGATGCCCGAAGGCTGCATCAGTCGCGCCTGGCCCAGCGATACCAGCAAGACCGACATCGCGCGCGGCCGCGCAGTGCTGACCGCGCTCGGCCCGTTCGACATCGGCCAGGCTGCGGTGGTGATCGACGGCCATGTGGTGGCGGTCGAGGACATCGAGGGCACCGACGCGCTGCTCGCGCGCGTCGCGCGGCTGCGCGAGGAGGGACGCATTCGCGCGGCCGCCGGCCGCGGCGTTCTGGTGAAGGCGCCGAAGAGCGGCCAGGATCTGCGCTTCGACCTGCCGACGATCGGCCCGCGCACCATCGAGGGCGTCGCGGCAGCCGGCCTTGCGGGCCTCGCCGTCATCGCCGGCAACACCATCGCCGCCGAACCGCAGGCGATGATCGGCCTCGCGGACGCCAAATATCTCTTCGTCATCGGACTGCCGGCGTGATGCAGTCGCGCGATCCCAAGCGCAAGATCTTCCTGATCGCCACGGAGGAATCCGGTGACCGGCTCGGCAGTGCCTTGATGAAGGTGCTGCGCCAGCGCCTCGGCGACGGCGTGCAGTTCGTCGGCGTCGGCGGACGTACCATGGCCCGCGAGGGGCTGGAATCGCTGTTTCCGATCGAGGAGCTGTCGATCGTCGGCTTCGCCGCGGTGGTGCAGCAATTGCCGAAAATTCTGCGGCTGATCCGCGAGACGGCCGACGCCGTGGCCGAGGCGGCGCCGGACGCGCTCGTCATCATCGACAGTCCCGACTTCACCCATCGCGTCGCCCGCCGCGTGCGCGCGAAGAATCCTGAGATCCCGGTTGTCGATTACGTCTCGCCCCAGCTCTGGGCGTGGCGGCCGGGGCGGGCGCGGACCATGCTCGGTTATGTCGACCATGTGCTCGGTCTGCTGCCGTTCGAGCCCGAGGAATACCGCAAGCTCGGCGGACCGCCATGCAGCTATGTCGGCCATCCCCTCATCGAGCAATTGCCCTCGCTGCGGCCGAACGCAGAGGAGCAGGCACGTCGCGACAGTGAGCCGCCGGTGCTGCTGGTGCTGCCCGGCAGCCGCCGCAGCGAGGTCAGGCACCATCTCGACGTGTTTGGCGGGGTGCTCGGCCGCTTGCAGGCGGAAGGCCGTGCCTTCGAACTGATACTGCCGACGATGCCGCATCTGGAAGCCACCATCCGCGAGGGCATCGCGAGCTGGCCGGTCAAGCCAAGGGTTGTGACCGGCGAGAACGAGAAGCGCGCCGTGTTCCGGATCGCGCGTGCGGCGCTGGCCAAGTCCGGTACGGTGACGCTGGAGCTCGCACTGTCGGGTATTCCGATGGTGACAGCCTACCGCGTCGGTGCAATCGAGGCCTTCATCCTGCGCCGCGCGATCCGCGTCTCCTCGGTGATCCTCGCCAATCTCGTGATCGGCAGGGATGTGATTCCGGAGTACCTGCAGGAGGAGTGCACGCCGGAGAAACTGGCGCCGGCGCTCGCCGAGGTGCTGACGGATTCGCCGCTGCGCAAGCAGCAGGTCGAGGCCTTTGCCCAGCTCGATGAGATCATGTCGACCGGCAACAAGTCACCGAGCGTGCTCGCCGCCGACATCGTGCTGGCAACGATGCGCAAGGGCAGGCGGTAACGGAGGTCTCGCAGGGTGGGCAAAGGCGCGTCGCGCCGTGCCCACGATTCGTCGCGATGAGAAGAATTCGTGGGCACGCTTCGCTTTGCCCACCCTACGAGACCGTGAACGTTGCGCCATTGTGGCCGGATCAAGTTCTACGCAAGTCCTGCATCCACCCGAAAACACTGGCTGGTGATGCGCTGGCTTTCGTCGGAGGCGAGGAACAGCGCCATATTGGCGACGTCCTCGGGCGTCACTGCGTCTGGTACGGCCTGACGCGAGCGCATCTGGACGATGACCTGCTCGTCCGGATACCACAGCCGGCGCTGGCGCTCGGTGATCACCATGCCCGGTGCAATCGCATTGACGCGGATGCGGTCGGGGCCGACCAGCCGGGCGAGCGAGTTGGTGAAACCGACGATCGCCGCCTTTGCCCCGGCGTAGACCGGCAGCCCCGGCGCCCCGCGCATCCAGGCGATCGACGACATGTTGATGATCGACCCGCCGCCGCGCGCCTGCATCTGCGGCACCACCGCTTGCGCGGCAAAGAAGACGTGCTTGAGATTGACGCCGATCATCCAGTCGAACTCTGCCGGCGTCACTTCGGCCAGCACCTGGCGTTGATCATTAGCGGCGTTGTTGACGAGCACTGCGGCATCCCCGAGCGATCGCTGCACCTGTGCCATGGCGGCGCGCAAGGCCTCGATGTCCAGGAGGTCGCATGGCAAGAACAAGGGCGCGGTTTCGGACGCAGCGCTCACCTCCGCGACCAGAGCCCCGCCGGCTTCTTCATCCACATCGAGGAACGCAACGCGCGCTCCCTGCGCCACGAAGGCGCGCACGAAGGCGGCCCCGATGCCGCTGGCGCCGCCGGTGATCAGTACGACGCGGTCCGCAAGTCCGGCATAGCTCGTCTTTGTCATGCGATCAGTCGCTCCGTCTCGGGGTCGAACAGGCAGATGCGGCGCGTGTCGAGCGCGAAGGGGGCTGCCGTCCCCGGCGGGGGGCGGATGTCCGGCGTGATGCGCGCCAGTGCAGACTCGCCGCCGAGCCTCAGCAGCACGATGGTTTCGGCGCCGGTGGGCTCGACCATCTCCACCGGCGCGTGGACGACGATGGGTGCACCGCCGGAGAACACGCGGTTGCCCTCCGCGATGCATTCCGGCCTGATCCCGAACACCACCTCGCGGCCGAGATAAGGTGCCGCGGCATCGTATCCCTGCAGACGAAGGCGAACTTCGTCCGGCCGCCCGGCGCCAATCACGACCACAGGACCACCGGCGTCAGCCTCGAGCCGCGCCGGCATGGTGTTCATCGGCGGCGAGCCCATGAAGCGTGCGACGAACAGATTGGCGGGATAGCGGTACACGGTATCGGGATCGGCAAACTGCTGCACCACGCCGCGATGCATCACGGCGATCCGGGTCGCCATCGTCATCGCCTCGATCTGGTCGTGGGTGACGTAGATGATGGTCGCGCCGATGCGCTGGTGCAGCCGCTTGATCTCCATCCGCATCTCGACGCGCAGTTTTGCGTCGAGATTGGACAGCGGCTCGTCGAACAGGAAGAGCAGGGGATCGCGCACCAGCGCACGGCCCATCGCCACCCGCTGGCGCTGGCCGCCGGAGAGCTGCGATGGCTTGCGGCCGAGCAGTGCCTCGATCTGGAGCAGTTTCGCGACATTCGCGACCGCAGCGTCTTGCTCCGCTTTGGGTACGTGACGGCATTCCATGCCGAAGGTGATGTTCTGGCGTACCGTCATCGACGGGTAGAGCGCATAGGACTGGAACACCATCGCGATGTCCCGATCCTTGGGTGGGACGTCATTGACCACGCGTCCGCCGATCTCGACGGTCCCTGCGCTCGGATGATCGAGCCCGGCGACGATGTTGAGCAGCGTGGACTTGCCGCAGCCGGACGGTCCAACCAGCACCGTGAACTCGCCGCTTTCGATGTCGAGATCGACGCCCTTCAGCACCTCCAGATTGGCGTAGCGCTTCGACAGGGTTCGAATGCTCAGTGCTGCCATGACAACTCCATCATTTCACGGCCCCGGCAGTCAGGCCGCGGACAAAGTATTTGCCACCAAGGAGATAGATCAACAGCGTCGGGAGCGCCGCGATGATCACCGCGGCGCTCTGCACGCCGTGCTGCGGGATGTCTGCGACTGCAGCGGACAGCGCGATGAGAGCGGCCGTGACGGGCTGCTGCTGGCCGCTCGTGAACGTCACGCCATAGAGGAACTCGTTCCAGATATGCGTGAACTGCCAGATCACGGTGACGATCAGGATCGGCGGCGAGAGCGGCAGGATGATGCGCCAGAAGATGCGGAAGAACCCGGCGCCGTCGATGCGCGCGGCCCTGATCAATTCATGGGGGATGGCGACATAATAGTTGCGGCAGAACAGCGTGGTGAAGGAGAGCCCCTGGATCGTGTGAATCAGCACGAGGCCCGCCAGCGTGTTGATGAGACCGATGTCGCGCAGCACGATGGTCCAGGGAAGCAGGCGCATCTGCTGGGGCAGGAACAGGCCGAGGGTCACGATGCCGTAGATCCAGGTGTCGCCGCGAAAACGCCAGAGCGATACGGCGTAGCCGGCGACGGCACCGAGCAGGGTCGAGAAGATCGTCGCAGGAATCGTGACGAGGGCGGAGTTCAGTATGTACGGCCGGATGCCGGCGCAGGTCTCGGCGACGCAGAAGCCGCTCCAGGCAGCCAGGTAGTTGCTCCAGGCCCAGTGCTGCGGCCAGCCGATCATCGAGCCCTGCGCGATTTCCTCGTTGCTGCGGAGCGAGTTCAGCACGACAACAGCCAATGGCGCGAGCCATGCTGCAGCGATCAGCAGGACGATGAGGTAGATCAAGATCCGGCTTGGTGCGAAGGTCCGCTCACGCATGGGCGGCCCGCCGTCGCTGGACATATCGCCACGCCGCATACGGCAGCAGCACCGCGAGAAGAATGAGCAACATGAGCACCGCCGCCGCCGCGCCCCGGCCGAGCAGGCTGCGCTGGAACATCAGGTCGTAGACGACCAGTGCCGGCAGCTGGGTCGCGATTCCCGGTCCGCCATTGGTGAGCGCGCGCACGAGGTCGAACGTCGAAATCGCGAACTGCAACTGGATCACGACGACGGTGATGGTGATCGGCCAAAGCGACGGTAGAATGATGCGCCGGTAGATTCGGATCGGTCCCGCGCCGTCGATCTGCGCGGCCTTGATGATGTCGGTGTCGACCGAGCGAAGGCCGGCAAGGAACAGCGCCATGGCGAAGCCCGAGGATTGCCAGATCGCGGCGATCACAATGGTCCAGATCGCCATGTCGCGGTCGATCAGCCAGTCGAACTTGAAGGAGGTCCAGCCGAGGTCGTGGACCAGCTTCTGGATTCCAAGGCCAGGATTGAGCAGCCAACTCCAGACCGTGCCGGTGACCACGAACGACACCGCAAGGGGATAGAGGAAGATGGATCGCAGCAGGTTCTCGCCGCGAATGCGCTGATCCAGCAGGATCGCAAGGGCGAGGCCTGTCACCAAGCTCAGCAGCACGAAAGCGCTGCCAAACAGCAGCAGATTGTCGAAGGCGATCTGCCAATTCCGCGACGCCGCGACCGCCGAGTAGTTGCGCAGCCCCACCCAGCCCGAGACCGGGATCAGCGTCGATGGCGTGAACGAGATCCAGATCGTCCACAGCGAGAACGAGACGAGGTGCGCGGCGGACAGCAGCAGCGGCACCCAGATCATCAGATATTCGGGCAGCCGGCGCACCCATTCAGGAAGCGCCGGCCGGCCCGGTCTGATCGAGACGGCATTGGTCAACGCGCGCCCTCGACGGCCTCGGCGAGGCGGGTGGCCGCCTGCTCGGGCTTGATCGTCTTGTTCTTCACGTACTCCGTGATCACGTCGATCATCGCGGCGGTCATGCCGTTTTCCTGCGCCATGTTGTGCGCAAGGCTCAGGACCGCCTGGTTGCTGGCGATCGCGTCCTTCAGGGGTGCCGCGGTCCGCCGCTGACCGTCCGACCAGCCTTCGCCGGACAGATCGACGTCGGTGCGCACGGGGATCGATCCCGTGATCTGCGAGTACATGGTCTGGATCGCCGGATCCATGACGAGCTGGGCCATCAGGGTCTGGCCGGCCTGCAGGTCGGGCTCCTTGCGCTGCCAGAAGATGAAGGCATCGGCGTTCAACAGGAACACCGGCTTGCTATTGTCGCTCGGACCTGGCGCGATCATGAAGTCCTCAAACTTGAAGCCGGCATTGCGCAACACGCCCTGCGCCCAGCCGCCCATGATCATCATGCCCATGTCGCCGTCGATAAAGCGCTTGAGATTGGTCGAGAAGTGCTGGGCGCCGACATTGGGGTCCATCCAGTCGGCGATCTTGCGCACCTGCGCGAACGCAGCCTTGATCTCGGGCCCCTCCAGGGCCTTCTTCTCGAGATTCATGATGGCGGCGCGGTATGCGAGGGGACTAATGCCGGCCAGGGCGGCCTCGAATTTTTGCCCGTCGTCGGGGCGGGTGCCGCCGTTGGCGACGGGATAGGGGACGCCGCCCGCTTTCATCTTCTCGGCGAGGTCGTTGAAGTCAGCCCAGGTGACGGGGATCTTGTCGGCCTTGGCCTTGTCCATCGCGCGCTTGGACAAGAACAGCATGTTGGTGCTGTAGATCTGCAACGGCAGTGCGATCCATTTGCCGCCCGGCTTGTGCAATTTCGCAAGGTCCGGCGCGACAACTTTCTCATAGCCGGCGGCCGCGACCACGGCGTCGAGATCGACAGTCGGGGCAATCTTCGACCAGGCTGCGATCTCGGGACCCTTGAGCTGCGAGCAGGCCGGCGGATCGCCGGCCATGATCTGGGCCCGCAGCTTGTTCATCATCTCGGTGGTGAAACCGGGGACGGGCGAGTGCTGCCAGACGCCGCCTTTCTCCTCGAACTTCTTGCCGAGCGCGGTGATGGCCGCCCCGTCGCTGCCCGCGGACCATTGCGAGATCGCGGTCAGGCGCGGCTTGACCGCGCTTTGCGCGCGGGCAAATGCCGGCAGTGCGAGCGTGGCAACGGATCCAGCGAGCAGACGGCGCCTTGTTGTCGTGATCGGCATGGCAGTTCCTCCCGGTGTGAACTCTCTTGCGCGCGAGCCGCGCAGCTTCAGGCCATCTCAGGCGGCCTCCGTCGACGCGGCCGGCATGCCGCCGCGGCAGGCGAGGCAGAACGCGGCGAAGGCCAGCGCGGCCCTGGGATCATTGCCGTTCGACGGCGGCACGAAAGCCAGCGACACCTGCGCATGCTTGCGGCCGCCGAGCAGGCAGGCATCGACGCCGTCGACCAGCGCTTTCCGATCGCCTTCCGCAAGGAGCGAAGGCCAGCCGGAGATGGCGACGCCGTGACAGGGCTTGACGTTCAGCGTGTTGCCGATCGCAAGCCCAAGGCGATACAGGCGATGCCGCAGCTCCTGGCGCACGCGCGAGGAGATCGGGATCGCGCTGACCCAATCGCTGCCAAGCTGGAGCAACTCCGGCTCGGGCACGCCGAGAAGCTCGGCCAGCGCCGGAAGCGAGGTATAGGCCTCGACACAGCCTAGGTGGCCGCAGCGACAGCGCGGTCCGCCTTCGCCAAACACCATGTGACCGAGCTCGATCGGCTGGAGCGCGTCGGTCTCGGCGGGATCATCCATCCAGGCGCCCGCAACGCCATGGCTGACAAACACGAACAGGTGCGTGTCATTGAACGGATAGTTTTCCGTGCGACAGCGATGGAATGTGGCGTGCGCCACGACCGAATTGGTGAATTCGACGGACACGTCGGCGAACATCTCGCCGAACATGTCGCTGATGCGCCCGACGTCAGAGGGAATGATGGGATTACCCGCGGCGCTGAGCCGGCCGAGGCCCGGAATGGAGACGCCGACCTGCGAGAGGACGACGCGGCGGCGCCGCGTCCAGTCGCGCAGCAATGTCATCGCTTCGCGAAAGGCCCGGCCGACGGTCTCGACGGTCGGCGTCTTCGGCAGCGGTACGCGCTCGGTGTAGTGCAGCTCGCCCGACAGGCCGCCGACGCCGACGCTGAGGTGCTGAGCGGTCAACTCGAAGGCTGCGAGGGCGACCGCTCCATCCAGCGACACGAGGCCGGTCGGGCCGCCGACGTAAGGGGCAGGGCGCCGTACTTCCTCGATCAGGCCTTCGGCCTTCAGGTCAAGCAGGATGCGCGACAGGCTCGCTTCGGACAGGCGCACGGCCTTGGCCAGCGGCGGGCGAAACGAGCCGCCCGACTGAAGCAGATGGGTCAAAATGGCAGCGCGCGTCTGCCGCCGACTTCTCGGCTGCTCCGGCATTTCCATCCCTGTCGTCATTCTTACTTAGTGTAAGAATTTGCGCGTGGAGCGCTCTGACTGTCAAGGCGTTTGCGCCCGCAAGCGTGGACTTGTTGTTGTGCGCGGCAGCAAGAGTGTCACGGCCCGATTGGTCTCGTAGGGTGGGCAATGCGAAGCGTGCCCACGACTTCGTATCTGTTGCGCTTTGCCCACCCTACGGCACCGCCACAAACAAAAACGGCGCCATCCTGCGATGGCGCCGCTTCGAAAGCCGTATCGGCTTGGAGCTTACTTGCGATCCTTGATCGCGACGTAGTCGCGGCGGGTGACGCCGGTGTAGAGCTGGCGCGGGCGGCCGATCTTCTGCTGCGGGTCCTCGATCATCTCGCTCCACTGGCTGATCCAGCCGACGGTACGGGCGACCGCGAACAGCACGGTGAACATCGAGACCGGGAAGCCCATCGCCTTCAGCGTGATGCCCGAATAGAAGTCGACGTTCGGGTAGAGCTTGCGGTCGATGAAGTACTGGTCGCTGAGCGCGATCTTCTCGAGCTCGAGCGCCACCTTCAGCATCGGATCGTCGCCATGGCCGGTCTCCTTGAGCACGGCGTGACACATCTTCTGCATGATCTTGGCGCGCGGATCGTAGTTCTTGTAGACGCGATGACCGAAGCCCATCAGGCGGACTTCGGAGTTCTTGTCCTTCACCTTGGCGATGAATTCGGGAATCTTGTCCACGGAGCCGATCTCGGCGAGCATCGCGAGCGCTGCTTCGTTGGCGCCGCCATGCGCCGGACCCCACAGGCACGCGATGCCGGCGGCGATGCAGGCGAACGGGTTGGCGCCGGACGAGCCGGCGATGCGCACCGTCGAGGTCGAGGCGTTCTGCTCGTGGTCGGCGTGCAGGATGAAGATCTTGTCCAGCGCGTCAGCCAGCACCGGGTTGATCTTGTAGTCCTCGCACGGCACGGCGAAGCACATGTGCAGGAAGTTCTCGGCGAACTTGAGCGAGTTCTTCGGGTACACGAAGGGCTGGCCGACCGTGTACTTGTAGGCCATCGCCGCCAGGGTCGGGATCTTGGCGATCATGCGCATGGAAGCGATCATGCGCTGCTTCGGATCGTTGATGTCGGTGGAGTCGTGATAGAACGCGGCGAGCGCGCCGACCGCAGCCACCATGATCGCCATCGGATGGGCGTCGCGGCGGAAGCCTTGGAAGAAACGGGCCATCTGCTCGTGCACCATCGTGTGATGGGTCACGCGGTCGTCGAAATCCTTTTTCTGCGCGGCAGTCGGCAGATCACCGAACAGCAGGAGATAGCAGGTCTCGAGGAAGTCACCGTTCTCGGCGAGCTGCTCGATCGGGTAGCCGCGGTATTCCAGCACGCCCGCGTCGCCGTCGATATAGGTGATCTTGGACTGGCAGCTCGCGGTGGAGGTGAAGCCGGGATCGTAGGTGAACAGGCCGGACTGGCCGTAGAGCTTGCCGATATCGATGACATCAGGCCCGACGCTGCCGCTGTGGATCGGGAGATCGTAGTTCTTGTTTCCGACCGTCAGCGTAGCGGTCTTATTGCTCGGTTTTGCGTCCATCGTAGGTCCCCGATGAAATGTGAAGCGGGCCGGAGCCGGAGGCCCCCTTTGCGAGATGATGGGGCAGGCCGGATGTTCCAGAAGGTACGGGGGAGATGGGTATATTATTGCTGTGTGCGCTGCAAGATCACCGCACGCATGCTCGACTTACGTCGTAGACTGATCTTTAAGCCGGCCGAGGCTTTCCTGGCGTCCCAGGACGTCCAAAACCTCAAATATACCAGGCGACGTCGTCCGTCCGGTCAGCGCGGCCCGCAAGGGTTGGGCGACCGCGCCGAGCTTGAGACTATTTTCCTCGGCAAAAGCGCGCAGCGCAGCTTCGGTGGTGGCGCCGCTCCACGTCTCGACTTTCTCCAGCGCGGAATGAAGCTGGCCGATCAGCTTGCGGTTCTCTGGCGTCAGCAGCGCTTGCGCCTTGGGATCGAGCTCCAGCGGCCGGTCGGCGAAGATGAAATAAGCGCTGTCGATCAGCTCGATCAGCGTCTTGGCGCGCTCCTTCAGGGCCGGCATGGCCTTGAGAAGCTGGGCGCGCGTGGTGTCGTTTAACTTGGCCTTAAGCTCGTCGCGCGCGGGCACGAGATGGTCGAGCACGTCCTCGAACATCTTCACGAGTGATTGATCGTCGGCGTGGCGGATGTAGTGGCCGTTGAGGTTTTCCAGCTTGGCGAAATCGAAGCGGGCGGCGGCACGGCCGACGCTGGCGAGGTCGAACGCCGCAATCATCTCCTCGGTCGAGAAGATCTCCTGGTCGCCGTGGCTCCAGCCGAGCCGGACGAGGTAATTGCGTAGCGCGGCCGGCAAATATCCCATGGCGCGGTAGGCATCGACGCCGAGCGCGCCATGGCGCTTTGAGAGCTTCGAGCCGTCCGGGCCGTGGATCAGGGGGATGTGGGACATGCTCGGCAGAGCCCATCCCATCGCATCGTAGATCTGCTTCTGGCGCGCGGCGTTGATCAGATGATCGTCGCCGCGGATCACATGGGTGACGCCCATGTCGTGGTCGTCGACCACCACAGCGAGCATGTAGGTCGGGTTGCCATCGCCGCGCAAAAGCACGAGGTCGTCGAGGTTCTCGTTCTGCCAGACGACGCGGCCCTGGACCTGGTCCTCGATCACGGTCTCGCCGGTCTGCGGCGCGCGCAGGCGGATCGTCGGCTTGACGTCGGACGGGGCTGCCGCGGGATCGCGGTCGCGCCACATCCCGTCATAGAGGCGGGTGCGCCCTTCCGCGCGCGCCTTCTCGCGCATGGCGGCGAGTTCCTCGGCGGTGGCGTAGCAGCGATAGGCCTTGCCGTCGGCGAGCAGCTGCTCGGCGACCTCGCGGTGGCGCGCGGCGCGGCTGAACTGGTAGATGACCTCGCCGTCCCAGCCGAGCTCCAGCCATTTCAGGCCGTCGAGGATGGCACCGATCGCAGCCTCCGTGGAACGCTCCCGGTCGGTGTCCTCGATCCGGAGCAGCATCTTGCCGCCGTGCTTCTTCGCGTACAGCCAGTTGAACAGCGCGGTGCGGGCGCCCCCGATATGGAGGAAGCCGGTCGGAGAGGGAGCGAAGCGGGTGACGATTGGGGATGTGGTCATTCGTGGCAGGTGGTGGACGATGAGGACAGGTCTCGCAAGCGCGTGGGTATAGCAGGAACCGGCGGCAACGAAAGCCGGAAATCATCAAGCGCTAAGCGTCGCTTCTGTTCCGCGTCGGCGGCTGTCGAGGCCCTTGACGCTGGTCAGCGATCAGGTGGCGCAACGAACTGCTTCGCTGCGGTGGCGTCGAACGGTCGGGTTTCAAATCCCCGGACCAGCCGCAAATCGGCCGTTCGCGGCGGAGTGTAGCGCACGCGGCCGTCCGCCAGGATCATGTGGAAACCGTCCTGTCTCCAATTCGGGATTGCCATCCAAAGCTGTTTCCCCGTGGCGATCTCGTATTCGACGAAGCCGCCGAAGTCGGCATCCCGTGCGACAATGTGCAGGCTATCGGACAGGAAGCGGATGTCATCCTTGTCGACATGCATGACAATGTGTCCGTCCGCGACATCGACGATGTCGGTGCCCCTGGAGACGCCACTGGCCGTGTAGTCCAAGCGGACAATCTTGAAACGGCCGTCAGCCGACAGGTCACGTCGGAGGTTTTCTGGCAGGGGGCCCTTGAGGCTCTTGCGTTCGACGACGCCGAGTTCGGCGATGATCCGATCGCAGAAAATTACGCCGCACTGCGCGTGAAAATTCGACGTGAGCGGTACGATCAACCCGCTTTTCTCGGACCGTGCCGGGCGCCAAGTGCCTTTCACGAAAACGGTACCTTCGTCGTCATTAATCAGCAGCGGATCGCCCGCATCCGAGAGCCGCAGAATGTCGCTGATTCTGCCATCGCCGACGTGATGCTCTCGTAGCGTCTTGCCGTTGTCGGAGGACCAGACCGCGACCGTCCCGCCTACTTTCGATGCGATCCAATGGCCGTTCGGGGACAGTACGATAGGCCGCCAATTCTCGGACCGCATGCTCCGGGGGATCTCGAAGGTCGCTTGTTTGCCTCCGCGCCTGACCGTCATCGACTGTCTCAACGACGAACCATCGCGCGATATATCGTGTAGGACGGCGATCGTCCTGTCGTCGTCGGAAACGGTGCCGTAGCCATCCGGACGAATGGAAGCGACTTTCCTGCCATTGCGGAGGTCCCATGCAGCCCACTCCGGACTGCCAGGAATTCCCCCACCTCTCAGGATCAATTCCCCTCCCGGAGCAATCGAGAAGTTCTGCTCGTACCCACCGTCGAAATCCAAGGGAACGCTGCACTTGTTGCCCAGGGTCTGGGTTGCCCTGGCCGTTTTGGGCCCTTTGTCCGGACCGAAATAGGCAATCTCGAAGACCGCAAAATCCAGATGATTGGGTTCGCTTTCGCCCCTGCTGTTGCCAAAGACGAGGTGCTTGCCATCGTAGTCGAACGCCGGAGGGCTGAAGCCGCAGGTATCGCTCGCAAGCCGGAAGAAGACCGCAGTCCTTTCCTGCTTCAAATCCCATATCTGGAACGCCTTCCAATCGGCGTCGCCGACGGAACCAACGATCGCGTAATCTTGCGCTGGATCGAGCGTAATCTCGTCGAACTGCTTCAATTGCGGGAAGTGGGACTGAAGATGATGGCGCGACAGCAGTTATGGCGGAACACGGTTGCTGGCATCGTTGCTCTCGTAGGACAACGAAAGCTTCGCGATGTCGTGGAAATCCGCTGGCGGCGCGTTTGAGGCCGGCCGCCCCGTCGCCGCGTCCCAGGCGACGCTATGTCCATCGTAGTCCCGAGCGAAGACGGTCTTGCTGTCGGACGAAATTGACACGGCGGCAATGTGCAGGCCCGGGCTGGTGAGAATTCGCAGCGTGATGCCATTGTTGATGTCAATCAGCCGCGCCCCCGAAGCCCGGGGTGAGGTGGCGATGAACCACAGGCTGTTGGGCGCAATCAGGAAGGCCCGGTTACCCCCGGCCTCGGTTTGCGGGGTTGCGACGAAGCCCTTGAGTTCACCCCGGCCGGGACTCTCAACGGTCGTGCCGCCGGCAGCCGCTTGAGCTTCCTCCGCGAGGGTCGGATTGGCACTGCCACATGCAAACACGATGAGTGCCATTGCCAGGAAGGCGGCGAAGCGAGCGACGACCGTCATGAATGGAGAACCTCGGAGTCCTGCGGTGTGGCAAGTATGCCATCCATGGAGTGCGAAATTCGAGAAAATCTACCTATAATAGTTGCTGAAGAGCTTACGACTGACGCGAAACCGGGCTTGGCTCAGCCTCCCGAATTTGGCAGAAGGACCGCTGATTTCCCTGCAGGATTTTCGTAATGACAGAACCGGTGGCGATTGAGGTTGGGCGCGATTTCATTCGTGACATCATCCAGGCCGACCTCGATCAGGGCAAATACAGGGAGATCGTGACCCGGTTCCCGCCGGAGCCGAACGGCTATTTGCATATCGGCCATGCCAAGTCGATCGCGCTCAATTTCGGCATCGCCCAGGAGTTTCCTGGCCGCTGCCATCTGCGTTTCGACGACACCAACCCGGTCAAGGAAGAGCAGGAATATATCGATTCCATCCAGGCCGACGTGCGCTGGCTCGGCTTCGACTGGGGCAAGAACCTGTTCTTTGCCTCCGACTATTTCGAGCGCCTGTACGAATGGGCGGAGCAGCTGATCCGCGACGGGCTCGCCTATGTCGACGACCAGACCCAGGAGGAGATCCGCTTCTCGCGCGGCACGCTGACCGAGCCCGGCAAGAATTCGCCGTTCCGCGACCGCAGTGTGGACGAAAACCTCGACCTGTTCCGCCGCATGAAGGCCGGTGAATTCCCGAACGGCACGCGGGTGCTGCGGGCCAAGATCGACATGGCCGCGGGCAACATCAATCTGCGCGACCCCGTGTTGTACCGCATCCTGCATGCGCATCATCCGCGCACCGGCACCAAGTGGCACATCTATCCGAGCTACGATTACGCCCACGGCCAGTCGGACGCCATTGAAGGCATCACGCATTCGATCTGCACGCTGGAGTTCGAGGACCACCGGCCGCTCTACGACTGGTTCATCGAAAAACTGCCGGTGCCGTCGCAGCCGCACCAGTATGAATTCGCGCGGCTCAACCTGACCTATACGCTGCTGTCCAAGCGCGTGCTGACCCAGCTCGTCCGCGACGGCCATGTCGCAGGCTGGGACGATCCGCGCATGCCGACGATGGCGGGGATGCGCCGCCGCGGCGTGCCGCCGGCCGCGTTGCGTGAATTCGTCAAGCGCATCGGCGTTGCCAAGGCCAACAGCGTGGTCGACGTCGGCATGCTCGAGTTCTGCATCCGCGAGGAGCTGAACCGCACGTCGCAGCGGCGCATGGGCGTGCTGCGGCCGCTCAAGGTGGTGATCGAGAACTATCCTGAAGGGCAGACCGAGGAGCTCGAGGCGATCAACCACCCGGACGATCCCTCGGCGGGCACGCGGAAAATCACGTTCGGCCGCGAGCTCTATATCGAGCAGGACGACTTCATGGAGAACCCGCCAAAGAAGTTCTTCCGCCTGTCGCCGGGCAACGAGGTGCGGCTGCGCTACGCCTATTTCGTCAAATGCACCGGCGTGATCAAGAACGATGCCGGCGAGGTGGTGGAGCTGCGCTGCACCTATGACCCCGCGACCAAGGGCGGCAACGCGCCCGACGGCCGCAAGGTCAAGGCGACGATGCACTGGCTGCCGGCGGCGAATTCGGTGCCCGCGGAGATCCGCATCTACAACCAGCTGTTCGCCAATCCGAGCCCGGACGCCTCGAATTTCGCGGCGGATCTCAATCCGCAGTCGCTGGAGATCCTCGCGGACGCGCGGATCGAGGCATCGGTCGCACAGAGCAATTCGACCGAGCCGATGCAGTTCGAGCGCCAGGGCTATTTCGTGCGCGACAAGGACTCGACGCCCGGCAAGCCGGTGTTCTCGCGCACCATCGGCCTGCGCGACACGTTCGCGAAGGAAGTCGCGAAAGGTTGAGGCGCACATGAGCAGCGAAGCCGACGCCATCGTTTCCGCCATCATCGCGAAATGGTGCGCCGGCTTCGCGACGCTCGATGCGGGCGCGCTGTCATCGCTCTATTCGAAGAGCGCGTTCTTCTTCGGCTCCAACCCAAGACTCTATCGGGGCAGGGACGGCGTTGCCGATTATTTCAACGGCCTGCCGCGCTGGCGCAAGCCAAGCGCTGTGTTTTCCGATGTGAACGCAGCGCAGGCCGGCCCTGATCTGATCAACATGGCCGCGACCATCTCGTTCGATCTCGCGGGCGAGCGGGACGATCTCATCGTCAAGATGAGCTGGGTGATCGTCCGCGAGGACGGCGACTGGAAGATCGTCAATCACCACGCCTCGTCGCGGACATCGCTGATCTAGCGGCAGCGGAACGTCCTGCGTCCTGACGCAAGGCGGTTGCTGGGGCCCTTTCCAGCGACATACGTGTCAGGATTGGCGCCCCGGATCAGCGCAGCGGCAACATAACGCAGGTTGGATGGATGCATTTTCATCGGTGCGCCCCATCTAATTGGAAGAGGGGAGGTGAGCATTATGCGCATCCAACATTGGCAAGATGCTGCCAGCCTGTTGGTCGGCGTATGGCTGGTCCTGTCGTCCTTCATCCTGGGCTTGTCCGGAGCGGCTGTCTGGATCACCATCGCGCTCGGGCTCGGCGTCGTGCTCTTTGCCGTAGAAGCGTTTGTCATCCCGTCATATCTGGAAGAGTGGGGAGAAATGCTGCTGGGTCTGGCTCTTGTGCTGGCGCCTTGGACCATTGGCTATGAGTCAGCGTCAGCCACGGTGAGCAGCGTATTGTCGGGCATATTGGTGATCTTGCTCGGCGGCTGGGAACTGATGACCGATCGTGACTTCACCGCCTGGTGGCACGATCGCTGGCATCATCCAGCCGGCTGACAAGAGCGGTTAGCCGAACTTCGCCGACCTCTATCCACTGACGGTCGGAGAGGGGGGATTTGGCTCCGGCATTCCGAAGGAAATGTGCGGTGCAGGGCCTCGCGGTCCTGCACCAGGTCATCCCATCACAAGCCATTACAATGCGGCTCTGGGCTCGATCGGTTGCCAGATGCTGATCTTGCGCGTCTCCGGCATCAGGAAGACAGCGAGCACGAAGCACACCGCGGGGACCACGATCGGGTAGATCAGTGCGTAGCCGATGCTGCCGGTCGCGGCGAATGCCGCCGAGGTGATGAACGGCACCAATCCGCCACCCCAGCCGTTGCCGATGTGGTACGGCACGGAGACCGACGTGTACCTGATCCTGGCGGGGAAGAATTCTGCCAGAAATGCGCCGACCGGCCCGTACACCATCCCGACGTAGCAAACGAGGATGAAGATGATGAAGATCGCGGTCGGATAGTTGATGTTTCCGGGCTGCGTGACCGATCCCAGCCACAGATACAGCGGATAGTACGTGATCGCGGCGAGCAGCATGCCTCCGAGGATCACCGGCTTGCGGCCGATCTGATCCGACAGCCAGCCAAAGAAGATCAGGCTCGGCGTTGCAATGAGCAATGCTGCTCCCACGATGTAGGCCGAGGTCAGCGGGTCCACCTTGGAGACCTGCTGCAGAAAGTATAGCGCCCAGAATTGACCACTGTACCAGACCACGCCCTGTCCGATCAGGACCACGATGGCGATCCCGATGTATTTGATGTTCGAACTGAGGAAGGCCTCCTTCCACGGATTCCTCGTCATCTGTCCGCGGGCCTTGATCTCCTGGAAGATCGGCGTCTCCTGGAGCTGGAGGCGAATATAGATCGCGATGGCCACCAGCAGGAAGGACACCAGGAACGGAATGCGCCACGCCCATTCATCGAAGGCCTGATTGCCGGCATAGGTTCGGGTCAGGATGATGACTGCCAGCGATACCACGATCCCGAGAGTCGGAGAGGTCTGTAGCCAGCCGGTGTAGTAGCCGCGCTTGTCGTCAGGCACATGCTCGGCAACATAGGTGATGGCGCCACCATATTCGCCGCCCAGGCACAGCCCCTGGATCATGCGCAAGCCGAAGAGAAGGATCGCAGCCGTCAGCCCGATCGACTGGTAGGTTGGGATCAATCCGATCGCTCCCGTGCCCAGTCCCATTCCGCTGAGCGTGACGAGAAACGTATATTTGCGGCCGACCCGGTCACCCATCCATCCGAACAGGAATGCTCCCACCGGACGGATCAGAAATCCTGCCGTGAACAGCGCGATCGTGCTGAGCAGGGCGGCGATGGGGTGGGACTGTTCAAAGAACTTGACCGATAGAACTGCGGCCAGGCTGCCAAAGATATAGAAATCATACCATTCGATGATGTTTCCTACCGACGCAGCGATGATCACGCGGCGAAAATCGCTCGGTACCTGCATGTGCGCCTCCTATGGTTTCAAAACGTCTCCTCGCTTGATTCAGCGTCGATCTTCTCGCGGAGAGCGTGATGCGCGGCGTTGCAGGCGCCAATTCAAAGAGTTGCGTCGGCAACGTCTGACCTCAGGCGCGTTTGACGCCACCTGAGAAGAGCTCCGGCGGCCTTAGAGCCGCGAGCCACCACTGCCTGCCCGTCTGTCGGGGAGGCGGGGAACCGTAGTGTAATCCCACCGCGGGCTGCCAACTTATGAGACTTTCGGCTCAATCGATCTGACACGGGGCGTTTTTGCGACAGAGATCGCAAGGACTCGAATTGTCCGCGACGTCTGGTAATCAGCGAACGGAAAGGCGTCTCAGGCGTTGTGAGGGGGCCGGAAAAGGAACCCACCATGCAGAACATCGCAGAGCATATGGAAGTCATCGGCGCCGACGGCGTCCACGTCGGCACGGTCGATCGCGTCGAAGGCAATCGCATCAAGTTGACTAAGAAGGACAGCGGTGAGGGTAGCCACAAAGGCCATCATCATTTCATCGACAAGGGTCTCGTTGCCGATGTCGAGGGTAACAAGGTGCGGCTCTCTGCCAAGGCGTCGGTCGCCGTGACCATGGAAGAGGAAAAGTAGGGGCGCCTTCTCGCGTTCCCGATTTGTACCGCTATTCGCGCGGTCGCACGTTCCGGTAGCCTCTGTGCCAGTCGCGTCGCGTTAGGTGCAGGGATATGGCGGAGCCGGGCCGGCCAATACGCTCCCAGGGAGTTGCCGGGACGTGGCCGGTCGGCCGTGCGGCACCGGCTGGCGGCTTTGCCCCCGCGGGCTTTGGAGCTTGGCCGGCAATCGTCGAGACGCTGCGGGAATGGGCCCGCGCCGAGGCCGGCGCGGGGCGACTGTTGCCGTGGGTGCCGGTCGCCTTCGGCGGCGGCATCGCCCTTTATTTTGCCGCCGATCATGAGCCAGTGCTGTGGGTCGTTGCCGCGACGGCGATCGCGCTCACGTTTGGCGCGATCCTGTTGCGGCGGAGCCGGCTCTTTGCGCCTGCGATCATGATTGCGGCGGTCGCTTCCGGCTTTGCCGTGGCGACCTGGAAGACGGCGCGCATCGCCCATCCCGTGCTGGCCAAGCCGCTCTATTCGGTGTCGCTGTCGGGTTTCGTCGAGGCCCGCGATATCCGCGAGCGCACCGATCGTTTCGTGCTGCGCGTCACCGCGATGGAGGCGCAGCGCAGCGAGGTCAAGCTGGAGCGCGTCCGGCTGTCGGTGCGCAAGGGCACTGCACCCGAGGTCGGCAGCTTCGTGCAGCTCAAGGCGCGGCTGATGCCGCCGCTTTCGCCGGTGCGTCCCGGCAGCTACGACTTTTCGCGCGACATGTTCTTTCAGGGCATCGGCGCTTCCGGCTTCGTGATGGGCGCGATCACGGCCTCAATCCCGCCCGATGCCGGTGGCCTGCGGCTGCGCTATGCCGCCTTCATGCAAGGCCTGCGCGATACGATCGATGCGCGCATCCGGGCCACGCTCGAGGGCGATAACCGCGCGATCGCGACAGCGCTGCTCACTGGGCGGCGCGATGCGATTTCCACGCCGGTCAACGACGCGATGTTCATCTCGGGGCTCGGGCACGTGCTCTCGATCTCCGGCTATCAGCTAGCGTGAAGCGTCACGAGCAATCAGGAAGTGTCAACATCCACAGATAACAACAGCTTAGCCGGCATCAGCACGTGACTGTCGGCGTCGCGGATGTTCACAATGGGTCATATTCGCGCGTCCCACCTGCTTCCCAAAACTTAAGGCTGCTTCCCATGATTTCGGATAGAGCAAATAAATGGACCGACGCCTCGGTCCGCAAATTGGTGGCGCCGGCGAGCAAGCCAGATTTCATTCACTGGGATCCTGAGCTACCTTCCTTCGGTGTCCGGCTGCGGGGAGGGCGAAGCTCGTTCGTGGTTCAGTACCGGATAGGCCGGAAGCAGCGGCGCGAGAGCCTCGGCGACGTTCGGAAACTGGAACTGAAGGACGCGCGCGAGATCGCTCGGAAGCGGTTTGCGCAGGTCGAGCTCCACATTGACCCAGTTGCCGATCGGGAGCGCCTGGAGGCGGAGCAGGCCGCTGAGGCCAATACCTTCCTGAAGGCGGCGGAAGAGTACCTCGATGCGCGGGTTTCAAAGATGCGGCCCAACACCTACATTGCCGCCAAGCGCTACCTGCTCGACCACTGCCGCCCTCTGCACAAGAAGGGCGTCACGAAAGTGACTTTCGAGGAAGTCGCCGGCTTACTCCGCGACCTGGTTCGTGACCATGGCCCGACCTCGGCGGCACGGGCCCGCGGAACCCTTGGCGCATTCTTCATGTGGGCCATGCGCCAGGCCAAGGTGAAAGCCAATCCGGTCATTGGAACCGAAAACCCGATCGAGGGCAAAGAGCCTCGGGACCGCGTCCTGACCGATGACGAGATCCGGGCCATCTGGTGCCACTGCGGCGAGGATGACTTCGGCCGCATCGTGCGTGTTTTGCTGCTGACAGCCTGTCGTCGCGACGAGATCGGCGCGCTCCGTTGGTCGGAGCTCGACATGGACGCCGGGAAAATCACGTTCCCCAAGGATCGCATCAAGAGCAAGCGGACATTCGTCCTGCCGCTGCCGGAGACGGCTCGGGAGATACTGCGGCATATTCCCCGCCGGCATGGCCGGGAAACCGTGTTTGGAGGTGGCCCCAGCGGGTTTAATGCGTGGAGCTACAACACCCTTCGTCTCAACGCCGCGATCACCACAGCGGCCGGCAAGAGCTTGGCGCCCTGGCGGCTGCACGACCTGCGTCGTACGGTTCGGACCCGTCTCGGCAAGTTAGGCGTGCTCCCGCATATCGCCGAGCTGGTTCTCAATCACGCCGGCCACAAGTCGGGCATCGGCGGAGTTTACGACCATCACACCTATGAGGCGGAGATCGGAGAAGCTTTGCGAAAGTGGGAGGCGCATCTGTTGGCGATCGTCGCTCCGGACGACAACGTGATCCCGCTGCGGCGCGTCGAGGTGTGACATGCTGGCACCGCCTATCGGTTTCATCCCTCTCAAAATTGCACTGGACTTAGTTCGGGCGAAACTTCCGCCGCAGGCTGATGCAGAGCGATCAATCGCAGAAGCCTGCCACGCAGGCAGGCTGAAGGCGGCGTATCGCTCGTGGACCGGTGGCGCGGACGAGATGGATAACCGCATCTGGGAACGCCCGCACTGGCGCTCTTTTTTCGAGAAGGGCGAGGTGGAGCTCATTTTACCCTTGCTCGACGAGTCGAACCGTCCCGACCCATCCGGCTTCACGTCCCGGTGCAATCGAGAGATTTTCATCACCAACGAGAGCCTCACCCCGTTCCTCGCCGCAATTCCACCTCGCCCGTCAGCCGACGCCCCGAAGGCAAGGCGCGGTCCCAAGTCCGGCATACAGGATCGCGTGGTGGCCGAGATGCAGCAAGACGTGATGGTCGGGAAAATCACGGTCGATAGCCTGCGGGCTGAGGCGGAAAAGGAGCTTGTCGCGCGCTATCGCGCCTCGCGTGATACGGTGCGGAAAGCACGGATCGCGGCAATATCTGGAGGCGTGTCGAAACCTCCCGGAAAATAGTCGGCTAACGACAAATAGCGACACTCATGTCCCTCTGAATACTCCCTCGGCATCTTCGATGCTCAGGGAGCGCTTCAGTGACCGACGATCTTGCCTTATCCGACCTTCGGATGCTGTCTTTCGATGAGTGGTGCCGGCTTAACAGCTTCAGCCGCAGCACAGGGCAACGCCTGTTGCGTGATGGCAAGGGCCCCCAGTTTGTACGGATCTCCACTCGTCGCATCGGTGTGACAATCGGCGAAAATCGCCGCTGGCTTGCATCTCGCATGACTGAGACGGCGGCCTGATCATGGGAGCCCGCAAGCCCGAGCTCGCCGAGCCCATTCCCTTCCGTTTTTTCAAGAACCGCCGCAAGGACGTTGTCGCGGTTACCCTGCAGGTCTTTACGCCCGCCGGCAAGGATCCGATCAATGTTGTCGACGTGCGCCTGTTCGCCATGAACAGAGCCGGCGCGAACGTCCCGACGTCGAAGGGCGTCTCCATGTCAGTGAACAGGCTCCCCGACCTTGCGAAGGCTGTCAGCCAGGCGCTTGCCAAGGCGCGAGAGCTCGGACTGCTCGACGGGGGCGATGACGAATGAACGCGCCGGCACCAATCAAAATTCTCACAGCCTGCGCTGAGAAGTACGCCTTGTGCTGCGTGTCGGGCGAGATGGAAATGCAGTGGGCCGTGGATATGCTCCAAAATTTCGCCGAGCAACGTGGCCTCGTCGCCGAGCTTGGACAGGACAAAATCCAGGATGTGATCGCAGCTGCTTTCATCTGGGCGCGATCACTGGCCGCTGCTGACGAAGCCGAAGTCGAGGACCTGCCGTCCGACTATGCGTCGCAGTTGGTCATGCAGTGGGAGCTCGATGACAAAAGGGATCGATGGAAATGGACGGGCGAGTTGCCGCCAGCGCCCGAGGTGATGCCGATCGAGAAGCCGGCCTATCACACGCCGCAATCGACGGTGGACGCCTTCCTGTTCGCCTTGAGCGCCGGCGATCCGGATCGTCTTGCGGTGTGGCTGCGCAATCACGTGGATGATGCACCAGCCTTCGCAAGAATGCTGGAGGCCGCCTGATGCTGCATGTTTCAAATCGGGAGATGGGTCTCCAGGCGCTCAGGGATCTCGGCTTCGATCGCGATGCTGAAGCCCCGGATGACGATCGGCCGCCAGTCGATTCCTTCGACGCGTTCGGTGGCATGCCCGCTGATATGGCTTTTCCGGGCAGTGCACCGGAGACGCGATCTTCCACCGCCTTCCAGCCAATCACGCCCGCCACCTGGAAAGGCACGGTCTCCGTGCCGCAGCGCTGGGTCGCTGAGAACCGCATCCCTTCTGGCGACGTCACAATTCTGTCCGGCAACGGCGGCAGCGGTAAGACGGAGATCGCCACGCAGCTGCTCGTTTCGGTCGCCGCCGGACTTGGGGACTGGCTCGGTTGCGTAATCGAACCCGGCCCCGCGTTGTTCTTGTCTTGCGAGGAGCAGGAGGACAACGTCAGGGACCGCATCGAGCGCATTTGCAAACATCGATGCATCGATCCTTATGGATTGACCGGACTTCATCTCGTTTTTCCTGCCTTGGACGAAACATGGCTCGGCACGGCTGACCCACGGACCGGCAAGATTGCCGCTACGCCTCTGCTGCTCGCCCTGGAGCGCTGGGTCGCGGAGCACAAGCCCCGTTTGGTTGTTGTCGACAACGTGGCTGCAGTATTCGACGGTGAGACTATCGCGCGACGCCAGGTCCGGACTTTCGTCGGGATGTTGCGGAAGATCGCGGTCGCACATGACACCGGGGTTTTGCTGCTCGATCACCCCAGCGTGCGCGGCATGGCCGACGGCACGGGCACCGCTGGCTCGGTCGATTGGCGAAACTCCGCTCGGTCGATGATGTACCTATCCGACCCCGACAAGGACGACGTCGACCAGCGCACGCTGGTGATCAATAAAACCAACCGTGTCCGCGGTGGTGAGAAGGTGACGCTCCGCTGGGAGGGGCTGACCTTCACCACCGCTATGGCAGGCGAGGCCTCACAGTACCGCGCGGCCGCTGACCGTGACGTCGAGGACGTGTTCCTTCGATTGCTCGACAGGCGCAATGCCCAGGGCCGTCCCGTCCACGGCAAAACTGCCAAGGGCAGCGCTCCAGCGGAATTCGTTCTCGACCCCGAAGCCGCCGGCATCACCGCAGAGGCCTTCCGCAAAGCGATGGAGCGCCTGTTCGCCCGCGGATTGATCAGGACCGTCGAGACAGGATCGCCGAGCAAGCGCCGTCAGCATATCGAGCGGGTGTCGGCATGACCTTCCAACGCCCCTACCAACGCTCCTCCGCGCCTTCCAACACCCCTGCCAACTGTGCTGCCAACGTCCCTGCCAACGTGTACCAACGGTACTGCCAACGCCTGTTCTCCAACCCCCCATACCCCCCAGCGTTGGAAACGCCCAACGCCGCTGGGTCGCGGCTAGGCGTTCCCGCCGCTCAAGGAAGGGAAGGGCAGGAAGGACCTCGTTCGACCCATGTGTGTGGTAACGCCCAAACGGCCGCGCTCTGGTCGTGTATTACACAGCCGCTCAGCAGACAGGCTAACCCGTTAGTAACAGTTACCATCAGGCCTGAGCGACGCCACGCGCTTCCCAGGTGCTTCCCGCAATCCCGCCTGACGCTGCGATCCAACCGTAAGCGATTGATCCGGCTCGATTGCCTCTCGTGTGAACCGCTTTGTCCCAATCATGTGGCGCTGATCGGCGAGGGGGTTTCGCGCGCGGGTGCCAACCCAGTCTTTCACTCTGTTGAAGCAGTCCAGGCGCGCGCGAGGCGGCTGATCGCTGGCGAAACGGCTGAACTCGCCGAAAAGCCTGAGCTTCCCGGCAAAAAGAAGGGGGGTGGGGCGGGGGTAGGGGGAAAACGAGACCCCCATGGATATTTCGAGGTCCCCCGTCTTTTTCGCGTCGGCTCCAAAAAACCTGTTGCCCGAAGGTCACGCCAAATTTTGGCGGCTCTCGACGGCACAACCGCCGCGGTGCCGCGATGAGCGAGCAGTTCGAAACCTTCGAAGAGATCGACGAGCAGACCGCGTTTTCGGTCAATGTTGGCTCTCGGACGCCAAGGAAGTGGCGCGCCGGCTTGCTAAGCATCTCTCCAGCCATGGAGCGCGCGAAGGTAGCTCGCGAGCCCAAGCCCTCACCGGCCGCCCCAGACTCACCAGCGCCCGCCGTAAGCCTGCCAGAGGCCGTTCCGGCAAAGACCACGCCAACAGCGGCCCCGATTGTCCGCTCCATGGCCGGCCTAGTCGAGGCGCTGCGCCAGCGCCGGGACGAGCTCGACATCAGCAACGAGACGATCGACAACATCGCCGGCTTTCCGGAGCGCTACACGAGCAAGCTGCTGGCGCCGAGGGCGCCGAGAAACCTGTCCTACCATTCGTTGGGGCAGATCCTGGGGGCCCTCGGCGTGGGGCTTCGGCTCGTCGAGGATCCGGAGCAGGTCGCGCGCGTCAGGAGACGCTGGGAAAAGCGCAAGCCACAGGGTCCACGTTACAAACCGCCGTTGTGCGTAGATGAACGCGATGGCACGGCGCAAACTTCATCCAATCTCGTAAACCTTGAGAAGGCCGATGAGCACGATGCAGTCTTTGACCGCGAAAGTTCCGACAGAGCTGAAGGATCAGATCATGGCGCTGGCGGCGGAGGACCGGCGGAAGCCATCCGATTGGGTGCGCCTTCGCCTGGAGGAGGCGGTGGCGAAGAGCCGCACGGCGCCAACGACGGAAGCAGCGTGAGGTGACCATGCTTGAGACGAGTAGGACGAAGGCCGAGAGCGGCTCCGAAACGGTCGCTGCCAAACTGGCAGGCGCGATTGAGGTGCTCGCGGCGCTTGAGAGCGAGCAAGCCGATCTGGCTCTCGCCGCCGTGCAGCGTCAGTTCGGCGCGGCCGAGAAGCTGACGGCGCATCGCGGCAAGGTCGCCGCAGCGAAGACCGCGGTGGAGGAGCTGCAGGCCGCACAGGTTCGAGCTCAGGAGATCGAGCGTATGGGCGCATCGGCGCGCATCATCGAGCTGCGCAATTCGGATATCGACGACCTGCTCGTCGGTATCAGCACGATCGATTGCTGCGAGGGCTGCTCCACGAACGAATGCGTGATCGGGCCCGGGGTGGGGCGGTGCTGCCATCCGAACAAGGGTGGCTTGCCGCCGGCCTTCATGAACGACGAAACGCTGCGCCGCTTCCAGCAAGCCGCGCGTGCGGAAATCGTGGCACTTGAGCGCGGTGACGCCGACGAAGACGACGACAGCGACGAAGAGGAGGCGGGTGATGCCGAGCAATGACGGATCCGGTTCAGCGACAGTGGGCGAGTTGCTGTTTGCGCAGCACGAGGCTGCAAACGCCGCCGCGGTGGCAGCCATTGCAAAAGATGCTCCCCCGGAGCTTGTGATCCCGACGGATGTCGGCGAGGCCGAGGCGCGGCTGAGTGCAGTGAAGGCCGATCCGAAGTGGCGAGACGAATATCTGGCCGGCAATCAGCGCCATGCCAAAGAGCTGCGCGAGCTCCAGGCGGCTGTCGACAAAGCAAAGAACACCAGGGTCGACATGGCGGTCACCGGTCAGTTGTACGACGGAATTCAGCCGAGCGGCCATCTCGCCGCGGTCGGCGGCGCGCAGTATCTCAAGAGCATGGGCCTCGGCGAGGCTGAGGTGAGACAGGGCATCACGGGCGCGCCGGTAAGTGCGGAGGAGCATGCGGCGGCGGTGGCGACGAAGACCCGGCTGCTCGAGAATCCCGATTTTGTCGCGAAGTACATGGGCGGCGACGCGGAAGCCAAGCGCACCATGACCCGGCTCAACATCCTGGTCACCGCGGGCCCGGCGAGGAGCGGGGCATGATGTCCGCGATCGGCTCGGCTCTCGGAAGTACCTTTGGCCTCGGCAACAACCTTGCCGCTCAGGCGAAGGATGAAACTGAGGAACTGCGACGCAAGCGGATCGAGGCTGCGAAAACAGCTGGCTTCAGCCCGGCCGGCCAAGCGCTCGCGATCGACTTCGGTACGATGAGCGTGCCCGGCGCAACTGCCTGAACGAGAGGATTGACCGATGATCGTTGAACACCCCAATCGCACCCATGCAGCGGCTTGCCTCGCAGCCGAGGGCACCAGGCAGCAGGAAGTTGCTGCGGCCATCACGGCCGGCGGCGGAAATGCGACTGTTGCCGCGGCGGTGCGCACCGCGGAGATCAAGTTCTATCGAGCGCTCCGCGACAGCGCGATCGCGAACGGCCAGCAGAGCGCTCAGTTCTATCAGGCGCTGCGTGATCTCGGTACTGGCGGCGCATGACTTTGTGAGAGCTCAGGCTTGGCGTTTCGCCTGGGGAGACTTAACCGCCACTAATTGCGTAGCGCGTACAGCCCCCGCAAGGATAAGGCTGGATCAGTAAACGCCCCCCGAGAGGGACAAGGCTGAAAGGAGAAGGCGGCCCCCCGATGAGGATAAGGCCGAGGCGAACGGCGATCAGGAATGGCGCCGTCGAGATTCATCGGCCAACCATGCTTATTCGGAACACCAAGTTTGCAGCGTCGATTCTGGCGCTGCTCCTGATATCCACCTTCGTCGCAGCCGCGCAGGTCCCGAACTACACGCTGCCACAGAACACGGTGGTTGGCCGCCTCAGCAACGGATCAGGCCCAGCACAGGCGATTCCGTTCTCCACTTTCCTGTCGACTGTGGCGACACCATGCTCCACCTCGGCGCGGGGGCTTGTCCCGGCCACGGGCGGTGGAACTGCAAACTTCCTCCGGTCCGATTGCACATTCGCGGCTCCGCCGGCACCGACCGTCGGCAACAATCAGATCTTGGCTAATATTTCTGGATCGAGCGCGGCAGCCTCGGGCACCAATCCGAGCAACCTCTGGGACTCATTCTGCTCGAGCTCGGCTGGCCGGTTTTGGGTCCGGATGTCGAGCGCTTGGGGATGCACCACACTCGGCTATGCCAACCCGGTCTGGTGGGGCGCTGATCCGACAGGGGCCTCAGATTCCGTTTCGGCGTTCAATAGCGCGATCGCAACGGGCCTGCCGATCAAGTGGCCGAGCGGAAAGTTCAAGATCAACTCGGCCATCACGGTGACCTTGCCGAATGCTGCGGCCTGCTTCTGCATGGAAGGTGCCGGCTCGAACATCACGACACTCTACTGGCCGAACGCAAGCGGCGGCATCACCGTCACTGCCGCCAACCTCAAGAACAATTTCAGCATCCACGATCTGACCCTTACGACGTCGCAGGTCGGCAGCGGCAGCGCGCTTCACATGATCGGACCCGGCTGCAATAACGGCTGCGAGTGGCAATCCGACATCACCAACGTCACGATCCAGGGCGATGACTTCTCGACTTCATCGAGCCAGTATTGGACGACTGCGATTTGGCTGTTCAACTGGGGCGGGATCTACGTCAACAACGTGACGACGAACGGTCCTCATGGGGCGCCTGGAAGTGCTGGAGGTGGCACAGGCCTCAGATTTGAAGGAGACGGCGGATCGTCGTCCTACGCCGTAATCCTCAATGTTCAGGCGTCGAACTTCAATTTTCACAATGTCGGGATGTTCCTTGGCTCATATTGGCAGGGCATCACGATTAACCAAACAAATTTCAACGGAGCAGAGGGGGCGGCCTGTCTCCAGCAGGGTGGCGCGGCCGCCGGCACCCTGGTCCTTCTGACCGTTACGAATAGCCAGTTCAACTGCGCAGGGCATCAGATCGACTTGCAGACTGCTGTTCTGTCGCCGACGTTCACAGGCAACACGATCACAGTCTACGGCAACAACAATATCGGCATTTCCGCGCAGCAATCTGGCGGCACCGGGCTGATCGCCATCGGAAACATCTTCAACAACATGGCGTCATTTACAGGCAACTATGGCATTGTGTGGAACGGGACCACGGGTACCGTTGTCGGAAACGCATTCCACAACATCGCGAACGGGACGAATTTGCTGGCGAATTCGACGCTGAACACAGTCGCGCTGAATTCATATAACGGTGTCACGACCAAGATAATCAACAGTGGCACCAACAACAGCGTCGGCACGGCCGCGGCTGGTAACATGACGGGAGTCGTGCCATGAAGCTCTGCTGCTGGTCGCATCGAGCGGAGGATGAGCATTTGCTGGTCTTGAATGCAGTCTGAAAGGCTGTTACGGCAGAGGTCGTGAAGCAGTGTTCGGAAGTAGTGGAGCTTGCAGCCAGGTGGCGCGTAACGGCGATCGCGCTGACAGTCATTCTGCTTCATGTTGTTGGGCTAGGCCTTCCGTTGGTCAATCAGGAGGGCGCCTTCAATTTGGCGTCCGCATATTTCCGGTTCGGCGACGCTGCACTAATTCGGAATTTTTTTGAGCTTGATGCCAACACACTGACGGTTCCTTTTATAGGAGCGCTTGTATCGGGAGCGCTCCACGTCAGTCCCGATTATGGATGCCGGCTTGTCGCCTTTGGGTGCCTTGGGATTTTTGCGTTTTCGATGCACTCTATCTTGCGGCAGTGGGAGCCGAAGAACGCTCATCTCCTGCTGCTGCTCGTCTTGATCAATCCACTTCTATGGATCTTTGCGGGCAGAGGCACGGCTGACTTTCCGCCGATGGGAATTGCTGTGGCAAGCATCGCGATCTTCTGGAGAGCGAGATCGAATATCACGATAGCGGCAGCGAGCTCTCTGTTTGCGCTCGCGGTCATTATGAAATATCACGCGGCGCTTCTTCTTCCGCTGGTCGCCTTTAGCCCCGAGGAAAATCAGAGCGCCAGGTTTCGCGTGATGCTCCTGGTTGCAGGCGGCGCAGCGGCAACATTTGCGCTGCTCGTGTACAACACGGTAGTGTTTCGCACGTTTGGATTCTGGGTCACTTCCCCCAAATGGCTTTCCGTTCTTCGCGTTGATCCATCAAACATTGGCAACAACATTGTTCGGTACGGTGGCTATCTCGCTCTACTAACAGCGCCACTCTCGATTCAGGCCTGCTTCAGCAGCAGCGCTCTCCCTCGTAGCACAGCGGCGAAAGTGACGATCATTCTCGTCGCATGTGTACTCGGATTTTGGCTTCCCTCATCTAGTGGAGAGATGAACTTTGGCCCACTAGACCGTTGGCTGGGCGATTGGATCTCCGGGGCGTTGCTTTGCGGGTTCTTTGCCGTCTTCGTGATCGGCTTGTCAGGCTCCGCGCGATCATTGCGAAATGTGGGAGTCGCCGCCACGATCGTACTTTTCGTCGCTGTGCTTTCGACAAGCCGCCCAGCGCAACGCTATTTGATCTTGGTATTGCCCTTCTACTACTTGCTTGTGTCGGTCGGTAACATTCGAAGGATATCAATACCTTTAATCCTGCTCTGCGTGATGTTGATCGTATTTGCAGCTGTGGCGCAGATATATTTTGGCGTGATCCCCGGCGCGGATACGCCATTTGGGCCGCAGCGGAATTGGTGAGGCGTCTGGTTTTGGCCGCCGGCACTGGTGCATGACTAACGTCGCGCTCTAGTCGATCTGCTTCAAGGGCCAGCGAGCCACAAACACGGCCGCTGATGTGGGCTAGTTAGTTTTCATCGCGGGGTAGATTGGCGGAAAAGCCGCGAACACCTTATCCTTGATAGCGCAAAGTCTCGCAAATTGATCGTCGGTAATAGACAGAGCATGGAGCTGTGCGGGGTTTTTGGTCCCGGCCCTGGTATAGGTTAGGGTTCGGCCGTACAGATCTCCGCTTACTCGCACACCGTCGATGGAGTTCTTCCTGACCTTCTCGATGGAGTAGGTGTCGTCAGCCTTGTGCGCTACAGCGTGCCGCAGTTCAACAATTTCAGGCAGATCATCCCTTGCTTCCTCTAGCTTTGTAAAATCCACCGCTTTTGCTAGCGACGGGCACTTCTCGACGTTCGCAATGATGGAGTGGATCGCTGCTCTGAGATGATAGACGGAAAAAGCCGCATCCCTTGCGGCCATGTGAATCCACCCTTTCAGCACTTTTAGCTCTGCCATCTCTTTTGCTGGAAACCGCCAACGTCCAGCCGCTAGCGAGGGCCTGTTGCTGTGTATTGCGGTCGCAATAGCCTCACTCCTTGGCTCCATTTCGTCCATGAGCAGCACGGCGTGATGAAATGCTTCGGTGTGCTGCTGCAGATCTAGAAATTTGCACTCAACGTGCCATGCCAGATCACGATCTTCTGGAGGAAATTTAGACAGAATAAAGAGCGGAGCATCCATTCGCCAAAACCCTATTTGGAACGCCCAAGCGGAGGATGAGGTCTTGCGGAGCAAACCCCAAAAATCGCCGCCATGAGTATTGCGAGCATACAGATCGTGGTGCGGCGTCCGATGCGGCTCACTATCGGGCGCACGTGAACCGATCGCCAATAAGCCATCGATACAGAATCGTCCTCGCTATGGCAGCTCTCTCGAGGGAATTTCCGCTTGTAGCGATTCCGGCTCGTCCCAACATGTCGTGCAAATGAAATGCCGCGGTCATGATCGTGATCGTCAATGAGATTTGGACTGGCGCGAGACGGCGACTGTCCCGGTCCTCGACTCAACAACAACTGACGCCATCATCAAGCTTTCAAAACGAGGCAGCCCATCCGCATGATCAAGCTTATCCAGACGCGCGCTTATCGCGCCTTACAAATGGGTGTACCCGGACGAGGATCGGAAACTTGAGTGCCGTTATCACCGATCATCGATCTAGAACAATTCCTTGTTGAACTGCGCCACATAGGCAAATGGGGTCTTTCGAGGTTTTAACCCCTTCCAACCAATATCTGCTGAAATTTTCACGGAGGATTTTGCCGCAGCAACGGCTCCGCCTATTCCCGCCAGGAGAGCGCTCGAAACACCAAGAGCCGTCCCACCAAGATATCCCGCTAAACTGCCAGCAATGACTTCGAAAGGTTTCAAGTCGAATGTGGCTTTCTGATTGGAAAGACGCACCGGAAATTTCCACTCTGACGAAATTTTTAGTGCATCCGCACACGCTGTGTCTATTTGCGCAATCTTCCGCTGCAACTCGGCATGAGAATCTTTAGCTAAGTTGATGGTTTCCACCAGACTGTCAATCTCAGTCCTGAGCGCAAGGAATTCGTCATTACGCTTGAGCTTGAACTCGAGGATTTCATTTAAGGGAACGTCCTTGTCCGGCACTGGAATAGCATTCAGTAGTTCAACCTGAATCCCACCTTCTTTTGCAGCCTCATCGGACCGACTTAGAAGTGCCGCGGAATATTGACACATGTCCCAAACGCCTCGCTTAGCACCGTTAAGTTCTTTGAAAGCTTGTATTTGCGCAGCGATTATGGGCTCGGCATCTTTCATAGTATTTGTGAATGTGTAACGCGGCCTGGATAAGATTTTGACGTCTTCCAAAAACTTTTCGTCAGGGCCACCATCCGCAGAAAGATAGTTACTGTCAGGCCAGACCAATTGATCCCAAAAAAGCAACCCATGCCGTAAATCCTGCGGATCAATCCCACCCGAAAAACTGAAGCTGCCGTCCTTGTGTTGAATAGCCGAAGCAAGAATGAGCCCACGGATTGGGCGACCATAGTGTGGATCGGATTTATGCCGCCGCTTTGCCTCACCCATTTCGATTTCCTTAGTCAGCGTACCGCACAGAATTTCCCTGGCGAACGTCCGGCAACCGGAGGGCGAGCGCAAGGGGGGATGCCGCACGTCAATCAGCCTCATAGCCGAGGCGATGCGGCGTGAGTGCCCATCCGTTCGGCGCTCCCTCTAATCCAGAGATCGTAAGCCGGAACAGAAACATTCTGGTGTAGCCGAAAGCATCCATGTAGTTGGCGCCCCCCCAGATAAAAACAGCTTTTTCCTGCTTCCTTATGGCCTCGAGCTCGCCCGGATTCCAAACAGAATAGTGATTGATCCATGCGCTCGTGTTCGGCGCGACAATGGACCTTCCATTGCGGTCTGACTCGGGCCGCGGTGGCCCAAAGGGAAGCTCGTCAGGATCGAGGACCTGGGGTGGCATGATCCACGTCGTGAAATTGTATCCTGGTGTAGTGCCCCCGTTTTTGAGCTCGACCTGAACGAGGTATCCGGGCTGGTTATCGACGGTCGCGTGAACCATCCCTCCGCCAACCAAGGAGATGTATGCTCGCAACTGTCGCTCGGCATTGCTATCCGCGCCCTTTACCAACCGCCAGGTGGCGTACCAGAGCCCGAAAGTGGCGAACGAGAGAAGCCATTCACCGGGCTTCAATCCGAGTGGCTCTTTCCAGAATTCGCTGTGGTCGGGAAGATAGATGAGCGGTACCGCGGCGAAGATCCACACCGCAATCGCGATCAACGCAATCAGTCCCAGTCTTCCCTCTGGCATCGATATCCCGGCAAGTTTCTGCTTCCAATGCGCTATACGAGCACGATTCGCGAGGGTGGGTTGCGCGCGCAAGCGAATTTCCCCAGGACGTGCCAAAGCGCCCCCGAAATGGGATAGACAAAATTCACCAAATCATGGTGGGATGCTCGCGGAGCCTGAGAACTCCCGAAGCGGTCCCTTGCCGGGGATTGCGCTTCATCCGCGATAGGCGGGCCGTCTGGGCTTGCCGGCCCTATCACCCGCCGAAATATCGACCGCGCCCATTTGCCGTGGGCTGCGACCGGCTCACTATGCCGGGAGTGCCACGGCTATGCAACAGCCCTTCGGGGTAAAGGCCGTGGCGCACGTCTTCGCGGACGTGTTCTCAGTCTCCCGGTGCCAGCCTGCCGCTGGCGCCCGGCCCTGAGAAGTCGGTTCAATCCGCGAGCACCACCATGTCCAACGTCATCACGTTCCCGGGGCGCGATCCCGCGCCGCTGGGCAATCCATCATTCGGAGCCCTGCGTCGGCCGCCCGAGAACATCCGGCCTGTCGATTTCCCCGTCACCGGCCGGCAGAAGGCCGGGCGCGCGCGCAACCGGCTGCGCCACCCCTGCAATAGGGTCTCCCTTGCCGTGACGATCGCCGGGCGGATCCAGCGCGGCGAGGAGATCGGCGATTGGGGGAGCGACCCGATTACCGAACTCCGCAAAGGCGCCGCGGCAGCCCGAGAGGTCGCCGTGGCCCTCGAGATCATTGCCGAGGAGTACGGTCTGGGGGCGCAGCAATGAGCAACGTCGTTGAATTGGTGCCCGACCGCTCAGGGTTCAACATCGAAGAACTGCACGCGCACGCCTTCCGGGACTTGGAAACCTCGCTTCGAGATTGCGTGAGGATGACCGGCATAGCTGCCGAATTGATGTTGAGCGCGGCGATCGAAAACGATCTTTTGCGGTTTGCCGTGTTTCATTCGGCCGAAATGCTGACGCGCTTGGAAAAGGAGTACGATGCGCGGTGGAACAGCGAGTTGCGGGGGCCAGCATGAAGCGCCGTCGCCGAGCACACAGGAAGCGCGACCGGCAGCGGCTCATGACGCACCGCCGACGGCTGATGCGGTAGCTTTAGCCATAACCTCGGCGGCGCTGGTGGGTGCCGCCGGGGCCCAAAAAGCGCCTTGCCAAGTCAACTGCGGGATCCGCTTTCGCAGCCTAAGCATAGGTTGCTCGATTAGTAACGCCGAAAGTGTACCCATCACGAGCGTGACGAAGAACGCAAAAAGGCCCTTGCCCACGAAGCTCAAAGGCAGATCAGACGTTAAGTGCTGTATTGGAAGCGCATAGAGGTAGACGCCATAAGAGATGTCGAGCTTGGGTGCAGTCCACCGGGGCAGCGGGATAGTGTTTAGGATGATACAGACCGGTGCTATCGCCACGAGTGCAAACGTTTCTTTATGGCCGCACCACAGAAGCAACACCGCGATCGACGTGAAGCAGGCAATTGCAATTGTCTTTGTTAGGCACCGTTCCAACAAAGCGATACCGACACCCCCGGCGAAAAGAATTGCGCATGTCAGACTCCGCTCCCCGAGCCAGAGCGGCAATAGTTCCTTCCAAATACCGAAGATTGCAAAGCTGCCAAGAACAACAAAAATGGCGCCGCCGATGGCGCGGGCATCGAACCGGCAAACTAATGCAACGATAGCCAAGTAGACATACAGCTTCGCCTCCTGGGGAAGCGTCCAGAGCGGTGTTAGGACCTCGGTTGTGCCTAAGCTCGATTCGAAAACTCCCGGCAGCTTGTAATCCAATCCGAAGAAGAGCGTCGAATCCCGCCACAAGAACGAAAATGGCGTGTTCCGACCATTGAATCCCAAACCTGGCGGAGCAAAATAGTCGCTCAACGGAAGGGTCGTGACGAAAGCGCCCATCAGGACGCATAAAGAGACGCAAACGATCAGGCCCGGAAAAATTCGAAACGCACGGCTGACAAGGAATTGCACCGGCGAACGCGATCGGACCACGCTTAGGGAGTTCAGGTAACCACTGATCGCAAAGAAGGCGAAAACTGCAAATCCACCCAGCGATCCAACCCAGGGCACGGTAGGCTCATGGAAGCCGCTAATTCCATACTGATGGGACCAAAACACTAGGGAAGCGGCGACGAGCCGCATCAGATCGAAATTCCCGGCCCGTGGATTCATTGCCGCAACCTATTTGAACGAGAAAAGCAACGCAATGTTAGGCGCGGCTTAGCCCTTTCATTGTCACGGGGTATGGAAAGGCGCGGGACAGAAGCCCCGCGCCTCCTCTTAAGAGGCCGCAAAAATCAGGCCGCCGGTTCTGGCCTCTCGTGCTTTTCCATCTTCGTGAGGGCAGCGTCCGCCTCGGCTTCGAACAGGCGCCAGGCTTCCGTTGAATAGCCGTTCTTTTCCGCCAGGAGCATCGCGATTTGGATGACGCTCTCGTGGCGTTTGCTGCCATCCGTGCTCATCGGCCTCTCCTTACTTCGTTGAAGTCTCCGATGAGTAGACGCGAATCCCTCTCTGAAGTTCAAAACGGCGCTGACGGACCGGACCCGCGGGGCGCGGCTTCGGTCCCGCGCTCACCTTGGGGCGCCGGTTCAGCCAGGCGGGCCGGTCTGTTGCCGTGCTCCCCCTAAGCCAGTTTAATGCCTCCAGTCCTAGGGAGGTAGAAATGCACAAACTGATCGGCGTATCGGCGCTTGCAATTGCCTTTGCACTTGCAGGATGTGGAAGAGATCCGGGGCCTAAGGGCGAGCCGGGACCACAGGGTCCTGCCGGCCCGCAAGGCGCCCAGGGAATCCAGGGCGTGCCAGGTCCCCAGGGGCCAGCAGGCGCGCAAGGACCCCAGGGACCGCAGGGACCGAAAGGTGACAAGGGAGACAAGGGGGATCCGGCGTCGGTCAATATCCGGGCGGTGCAGGCCGACGGCGCCGTCAATTGTGACGGTAGCGAAATGCTTGTGTCGGTGTTCTGCCCGAGTGGTGGCAGCGCGGATGGCGGAAAGTGCAGCACTTCGCCGACCGTTGGTCTTTGCCTGAAAAAGTGAAACTGGCCCGCCTGTTCATGCTGGCGGGCCGCCGTGCTAGCCTTGGCCGTGCCTCGCCGATCGTGCGGAACGTCGCGGCACCGGCCGCAGGAACTGTCACGAGGCGGTGCCTGCGGCCGTTTGTTCTGGTACTGCCCAGAAGTGTCCTAATTTCCAGAAGGAACGAATGTTTTCTCTGGCACTTAAGGGGCTGATAGCCGAACGACGGTGTAGCCGTTGCTGAGGCTATGGGCCCGGCCTCCTAGGCACACCGGGCTCACTTTTTTGAGGTCGCCTCAAATCGTCGCCTCGGCTTCAAGAGCCTGACGTAAGTCCCGCTCTCGTGCAGCTCGAGCCAGCCGCGCTCCACCGCGATCTTGATGCCGGCGCCGAACTCCTCGCCGTTGGGCCCTGAGCGTGTAGAGGAACGGCGCGTTGATCTTCTCGATATGGATGCGGCCGTCTTGCACGGGCTCGATGCCCCGTCGTGCTCTCTCGTGAGATTTGACACCAAGTGCTTCCCGCCGCGGAATGTTGGGAAGCAAATGAACATTAAGCTATTGATTATATTGTGTAATAATTATTCTTGACCGATCTCCGGCTATCACATGGCGGTCGTCGCCGGCGTGGTCTTCTTCGCGGTGCGCGCATTGCTGGCCTTGATCCCGGGACTTGCGGCCGGCTTTGCCATCAAGAAATGGTCGGCGGCCGCAGCGCTGGTCGCGGCTGCGTTTTATCTGCTGCTGTCGGGCGCGGAGGTCGCGACGCAGAGATCGTTCTTCATGACGGCGGTGGTGCTGATCGCAGTGATGGTCGATCGCCGCGCCATCACCTTCCGCACGCTCGCAGTGGCGGCGCTGATCGTGCTCGCAGTCGCACCGGAGGCGCTGGTGCATCCGAGTTTTCAGATGTCGTTCGCCGCGACGCTCGGACTTGTTGCGCTGGTGCAGATCGGCATGCCGAACCTGTTTGCGTCCCCCGATCATTCGGCGACAGCGCGGATCGCGCTGTGGGGCGGCCGCGAGATCGCGATGCTGTTCCTGGCCTCGCTGATCGCAGGGCTTGCGACCACGCCCTACGCCGCCTTCCACTTCCACCGCGTCACGCCCTACGGCGTGCTCGCCAACCTCGGCGCGATGCCGGTGGTCTCTGCGCTGGTGATGCCGGCGGGGCTGTTGGGCCTGCTCGCAGCGCCGTTCGGGCTCGACGGCGTGTTCTGGTGGCTGATGGGGATCGGGATCGACTGGATGGTCTCGGTCTCGCGCTGGGTGGCGGCACTGCCGGGCGCGGTCGGCCGCATCCCGGCCTTCGGCATCGCGCCGCTGATCGCAGCGAGCCTGGGGGTCATCGTGATGGGCCTGTTGCGCACGCCCCTGCGCTGGGGCGGTGCCGTGGTGCTGCTGGTTTCCATCGGCTGGGGGCTGTCGGTGCGGCAGCCCGATATCCTGATCGCCGGGGACGGCGCGAACGTCGCGGTGCGGGGCGCGGACGGGCGTTTGCATCTGATCAGGGCAGGCAAGGACAATTTCCTGCTGAAGGAGTGGTTGTCTGCCGACGCCGATCCGCGCGATGCCGGCAGTAGCGCGCTGGCGAGCGGCATATCGTGCGACGAGTCCGGCTGCGTGACACCGCTCGCCGACGGACGGCTGGTCGCGCTGGCCTCGCGCATCGACGCGTTGGCGGACGATTGCAGCCGCGCCACGCTGGTGGTGACGTCGCGGCCCGCGCCGCCGGATTGTGCGGCGATGGTGGTGGATCGGCAGCGGCTCGCTCGCCAGGGCGCGCTGGCATTGACGCAGCGCGGCGACGGCTTTTCGGTTCAGGCGGTGAGGGCGAGCGGCACGAACCGCCCGTGGTCACCGGCCGGTGTCGGCGAAGGTGATTTCGACGGCAGCCTCGTGCCGAAGGCGGCTCCCCGCACCCGCGATGCAACGCCATCGGAGACAGACTTGCAGGCCGACGATTGACGCCATCGATTACAGATACCAGGCCAGCACGGCCTCGAGCCTTGCGTTGCCGATGACTGGCAGGGCCACCATCCGGTTCAGCCCGGCTGCGCAGGCCTCGGACCCGGCGATCGAGCCGTCATGGCTGAGATCGTCGTTGAGCGCGGGCATGCCGGTGGCCCAGGCGCCGCCGATGCTGCCTTCGCCTCGGGCGATGGATTTGTCCGCATAGCGTGCGGCAAGGTCGGTCTGCGCGCTGCAATCGCCGGCGCGAAAGACCAGTGCCGAACGGGCCTCGTTCGGGACCCAGATCTCGAAGCGTCGCGCAATCGGCGTTGCCTGCGCCGAGAGGAATGTCAAAACCCAGGTCTGGTCGGTGCCGGTTCGGTAGGGTACGCCGACCCCCAGATTGATCCCGACCTTGGCGGCGTCCTCCCAGCGCAGGAAGCTCTTGGCGTCGTGCAGGTCCTTGATGATTAGCGGCAGGCCCGCCTTCCAGGTGCGTCCGGGCAGGCCGAAGCCGCGAGGAAACTTGGTGTGGCGGGAGTTGAATTCGAACATCTCCGCCGCGCCGTAATAGCCGTCGACGAGGCCCATCTCGTGGGAGAGATCAGGATCGTTGTGCCAGAGCTCGATCGCGCCGACATGCGCCTCCTCGTCGCCGCAGAACAGCACCATCACGGCTTGCAGGAATTCGCCTGCGAACACCGGCACCGCCACGCCGCAGGTGAGGCCGGCCGCGACGGCCTGATCGGTTCGCTTGAAATAGGAGTTGGCGAATTTCGTGAGGATGACGGGATGGCCGCAGGCCCAGGCCTTGCCTGGAAGCCCCTCGTCATATCCGAAGTGCAGCTCTTCGCTGACGGCCTTGAACGCGGACAGCCCTTCATCGTAGAGGCCGCCGCCGAATTCCAGCCGCATGCGCGTCCGGTCAGGCACCCAGAGTTCAACGACGCGAATGAAGGTTTTCATCGAGCGTGTCCGCCGCCTCAAACCACGACAGCATCGGTCATTTGGCTGCGGAGCGGACGTTTAAAATTCAGGCAGCACGGCTCAAACTTCGTGCGGCGACGAGGCGAGGCGGCGGCGCTCGCCGATCGAATTTCATGAAACAAAAACCCTCCGGGCTCGCCGGCCTCGGCCGGCGACGGCATTTCAATCCTGGCCCTCGGCCTATCGGGCGGAGGGCGTCAGCCGATCGGCAGTCGTGTGACCGTCGGGCGACTGTCGGCGATGATCTGCGGCTTGTGCTCGCGCTCGCCGATCGGCTGGGTCACCGGCAGTTGCAGCACGGTTGCGCGCTGGCCTTCGACCAGTTGCGTCACCAGCACGGATTTGCCGTCCGGGAATTCGATCGCGTCATGATGGCGATCGGGAATGTGCGGATCGATCTTGCCGAACTTGCCGACGCGGGAGTTGACGGTGCGCGTCCAGATCCAGCGGTTGTCGTAACGGACGTCGTCGGCGAAGGCGAGCTCCGTCCCCGGCAGCAGGCAGACCGCGACGGAGAGATCGGCTTCGGAGGCGAAGCCGCGCGTCGAGGTGCCGCGGAATGTTGTCGTAACGATCGTCTCGCCGACTTCTGCGGGGCGCGTCGCGACGGCATGCAGGCTGTAGTCACACATCGGGTGCTCCTCAATGCAGAGATAGCGACCCGCGCCTCTTTCGGAGGCGCAGGCCCCTACCAGAGTGGAAGCACGTGACGGTCTGCTCGGTTGTAGGCAAATCTGCGGCTGGGATCCGCGAGCCCCGATCACATTATCTTTTCCATCTTTTCCGAATTTGTTAGGAACAAAGTCGGCTTCCGTGCATTTGGCAGCCGCGTCTCGACAACCGCGCGTGTCAACGACCGGCGGAGTGATGCGGTTGCGCGGCAACGCGATGCTGGTGATGCGATCAGCGTTGCTGCGGCTGCACTCAAACGAGCTGCGCATTTGGGCCGTCCCCCTCGAACTCGAAAGGCCGCGAAGCGATGTTGCGTCGCGCGGCCTGCCGAGGATGTCGCGAAAGGAGGAGGGGCCGGACAATCTGTGCGATACCAGAAAGACTATCCAGCCGGAGCGGACCGTTATCCGCTCCAATCTCTGATCGGCGAGGCCGATCGAAGGCGCGCGCGAGGCGCAAAAGACTTCAGTATCGAGTACTTCCGGTATCAGTACTTGCGATAAAGCCCGATCAGCTTGCCCTGAATCTTCACGCGGTTCGGCGGCAGGATGCGCACCTCATAAGCGGCATTGGCGGGCTCCAGCGCGATCGAGGCGCCGCGGCGGCGGAAGCGCTTGAGCGTGGCCTCCTCGTCGTCGATCAGTGCCACCACGATGTCGCCGGTATCGGCGCTCTCGTTGCGCTGGATCAGCGCCATGTCGCCGTCGAGGATGCCGGCCTCGACCATGGAATCACCGCGCACTTCGAGCGCGTAATGCTCGCCGGAGCCGAGCATGTCGGGCGGCACGCTGATCGTGTGGCTGCGGGTCTGCAAAGCCTCGATCGGAGTACCGGCCGCGATGCGGCCCATCACGGGCACCGCAACGGGTCGCTCGCCCTCGTCCGCGGACGGGCTGGAGCTAGCGCGTAGCTTGCCGAGATTGCCCTCGATGACGCTTGGCGTGAAGCCGCGTCGGTTGCCGGCGGCAGCCTGGAGCTCCGGCAGCTTGATCACTTCAATGGCCCGGGCGCGGTTGGGCAGGCGGCGGATGAAGCCGCGCTCCTCGAGCGCGGTGATCAGGCGGTGGATGCCTGACTTCGAGCGCAGGTCGAGCGCATCCTTCATCTCGTCGAAGGACGGCGGCACGCCGCTTTCCTTCAAGCGCTCGCTGATGAACCGCAGAAGCTCGTATTGTTTGCGCGTTAACATCTCGAACAAAGTCCCCCGGTTGATGTCGTTCGATTCCGAGACGATGAGTTCAGCGATAAGCCGCTACATCTCGAAACAAATCATGAACGGACACTATATGTTCGATATGTGTTCCGCAACTGCTTAATTTACCGTGAACAGAACGAAACTCACGGAATGCGTGTGGCGGCGCAGTTCAGACGGGGAGCCGCAGCACCTCGCAGGGGCTGCCGGCCTCGGCCTTCGGCGCAAACGGTGCGCGCACGAGAAGTACCTGTGCTGCAGCAAGATTCGCAAGCAGAGAGGAGTCCTGATGGCTGACGGGAAGGGCGACGAGCGCGCCATCGTCGCGCTTTTCCAGGCGCGCGCGCAGATAATCCTCGCGCTGGTCGTTGGCGCCGAGATCGCGGCCCAGCACGACGCGCTCGCGATGATGATGAATCACCGAACGGCCTGATAGCGCGCGAATCAGCGGCACCATGAACAGGAAGGCGCAGACGTAGGACGACACGGGATTGCCGGGCAGGCCGATGACGCCCATCGCCCCTAACCGCCCGTGCATCATCGGCTTGCCGGGCCGCATCGCGATCTTCCAGAACGCCATCGCGATGCCTTCGTCCTTGAGCGCCTGCTGGACCAGATCGTGGTCGCCGACCGATGCGCCGCCGGTCGTGACCAGGATGTCGGCGCCGCTTTCGCGCGCGCGGCGGATGCCGGCGGTGGTGGCCTCCAGCGTATCGGCGGCGACACCGAGGTCGATGGTCTCGGCGCCTTCGCTGCGGGCGAGCGCGTGCAGGGCATAGCCGTTGGAATAGACGATCTGGCCGTGCCCGGGCGTTGAGCCCGGCATCACCAGTTCGTCGCCGGTGGCGAGAATCGCGACCTTCGGACGGCGGCAAACGGCGAGCTGCGGGTGGTTCATTCCGGCGGCGAGGGCGAGATCGCGCTCCGTCAGACGGGTTCCCTTGCGCAGGAGAACGTCGCCCTCGCGGAAATCGACGCCGGCGGGGCGGATGTGCCGACCCACGATCGCGGCTTCCTTGATCGTTATGTGCTTGCCTTCGGCGATCGTGTCCTCCTGGATCACGACCGCATCCGCGCCGTCCGGAACGACGCCGCCGGTGAAGATCCGCACGGCTTCGCCGGCGCCGACCTTTCCCGTGAACGGACGGCCCGCCGCGACCTCACCGATCATTGTCAGCGTGGAATCCATTGTTGCCGCATCGGCCGCGCGCACGGCATAGCCGTCCATCGCCGACATCGCCTGGGGCGGCTGGGTGCGCCGCGCAGCGACGTCCTGCGCGAGCACGCGATGGTAGGCTTCGTCGAGTGAAACCATCTCTGCAGGCAGCGGCTCTGCACCCGCCAGCACCGCAGCAAGGGCGTCGGAAACCGGCATCAAGGCCACGGCGAAACTCCTGCTCGGCACGTTCGGATGAAATGTTCCGACAGTCTTCTAGCCGAGCGCGGGGGCAGAGGCAAAATGGCGGAGCGGGCAGGATTTATCCTGCCGCTTCCAGCCCAGGATGGAAGGCAGGCTCAGGCTTGGCGTGGCATGATCCAGAGAACGAGACCGATCGGCAGGAGGGTGGCCATGGCGAGGACGAGAATGACGAGCGCCACGGCCAGCATCGCTCAACTCCCGCTCGGCCGGTCCGGCCCGGCGTCCAGCGCGACGTCGGGAGCCTTCGGGCCTTGATCCTTGTCGGGCAGCGGATCGGCCTGGGATTTCAGGTCGGCGGCCTTGCTGATCAGCTTGGCGGAAAGGTCAGAATCCGAGGTGGTTCTTGCGAATTCAAGCAGGAGAGAGGCTTGCTTGGTGAGATAGGTTTTGCCCAGCACGTGCATAAGTCCGGTGTAGAAGTCCCAACGGACTCAAGAGTCCGTAAGGGGCCATTCCGTTCCCGGAACTCCGTACAAAAATGCACAAAGCGCTCTGGTTCCTCATTTTGGGCAAAATTGGTTCCGGAAGACTTGGCGACATTGGCGTCTCCCGCTGCGCGGAGATCGTCAGATGCCCAATGCCTTCAAGGCGTTCCCGACGTCGCGCGGCGACGTCACATGCACCGCTGTCAGCCCGCGCGACCGCGCGCCTTCAACATTCTCGGCGAGATCGTCGAAGAAAACGATACGTCCTGCGGGCACGCCGATGGCGGCGACGACATGGTCGAAGGCTTCCGCATCCGGTTTGCGCAGGCCGATGCTGGACGACAGATATAGCGCGCGGAAATGGCCGAGCAGTTCGCCGTATTCCTTCGAGAAATAGTCGACATGCGGCCGGTTGGTGTTGGAGAAGGCGTAGAGCGGCATCTGCTTCGCCGCGCGCGGCAGCAGCTCGGCGATGTCAGGCATCTCGCCGGCGAAGATCGCGTTCCAGCCTTCCAGGAACTGGGCGTCCGAAATGCCGATGCCGAGCGAAGCACGCAGCGAGGCGAAATAGTCCTCGTCGCTGATCCTGCCGACCTCGTGCAGCCGGTAAGCCTCATCACGCACATAGCGCGCGACGATGGCCTCGGGCTGGCAGCCGGCATGTCCCGCCCAGCAGGCGATCGCCTTGGAGAAGTCGATGTCGAGCACCACGCGCCCGAGATCGAACAGAAGCGCATCCGCGCTGCCGGGAGAAAGCGAGTTCACTTGCATCCTTTCACTCAGTATCGATAGGGATCGTGGTCGAATAGCGGGAATGCGCTGAAGACGCTCGGCGCGTTGGTGGCGGTCGCCGGATGCAGGCAGGATTTGTCGACCTCGGCAAATGACGTGGCGCCCAAAAGGCCGAGGCAGCGCAGCACTTCGTCCTCCAGCAGCTCCAGCATCCGCGCGACGCCGGCCTCGCCAGCCGCCGCTAGCGCCCAGCATTGCAGCCGGCCGATCCCGACCATGTCCGCGCCCGCCGCGATCGCCTTGACGATGTCGGTGCCGCGACAGACACCGCCGTCGACCATGATCTTGGCGCGGCCCTTCACGGCCTCGACGATCTCGGGCAACACATGCATGGCGCCGCGGCCGTGGTCGAGCTGGCGGCCGCCATGGTTGGAGACGTAGATCCATTCGACGCCGTGATCGATCGCGATCAGGGCGTCCTCGGCGGTGGCGATGCCCTTCAGGATCAGCGGAATCCTGAACTTGTCCTTGATCATCTTCACGGTCCGCCACTCCAGGCCCTTCTGGAAATCGCCGCCGGTGGCACGCAGGCGGCTTTCGCGAACGTAGCGCTTGGCGATGTCACGCTCACGACGGCTGTAATGGGCGGTATCGACGGTCAGGCAGAAGGCGGCATAGGCGCTCTTCTCGGCCCGGCTGACGACATCGGCGACAAAGGCGTCGTCGCCGCGGACATAGAGCTGATAGAGCCGCAGCGCATCGGGTGCGGCTTCGGCGGTCTGCTCCAAGCCGGGCTCGGACACCGAGCTAAGCATGTGCGCTGCACCGAAGGTGCCGGCAGCGCGCGCGACGCTCGCCGCGCCATCCGGATCGAAGATCTCGAGCGCGCCGACGGGGGCGAGCACCACCGGCAGGCGCATCCTGCGGCCGAACTGCTGAACCGAGCCGTCGACCTTGCGGACGTCGCGCAGCACGCGCGGGCGGAAGGCGATCTCGTCCAGCGCCATGCGGTTGCGGCGCATCGTGGTTTCGGTCTCGGCGGCGCCCACGATGTAGTCCCAGGCGTTCTGGTTGAGGTTGGCCCGCGCTTTCCGAATGAATTCGTGCAGGTTTTGGAACGGCTCGTTGCTGGCGCCGAGCTCGACGTTCCGTTCCGGCCGGATCCGGGGTGCTTCGTTCATTGTTATCCTCCCGAGAATTTGAAGCCTTGTGTCATCGCCTAACCCGTCCAGCGTTCCAAAACCATCCTAAAATGGCATGGCTGCGCGGCGTGGACGGGCGCACCGATTGCCCCTTTAGATACCTTTGGGGGCGGGCCAGTCCTGCAACGTTGCCAAAAGTTTAGGCCCGAACGAAGCGATTTTTGCGGTGTACCGGTCGGCGGTGCATCCCGGCCTTGAAGAAACCAGAATGGTATTGTGAGAAGTGGATTGGATCGCCAATTGCATGGCGCTTCCCAAGTCTGCTTCCCAAGTCTCGAGAGACGAGCCCAAGCAAGCTCAAGCGAACCGCCAAGCAAAAAGGCAAGCCCATCCATGCGGAAAACCCTGCTGTTCCCTCTGGGCGCGCTCACCGGAGCGTGTCTCACCCTTCTGGTCGCCAGCCCGCACGGTGGTGTATGGGCGGCACGGGCGGCAGCGAGCGCGGACAATGCCTATTCCCAGCTCAACCTGTTCGGCACGGTGTTCGAGCGCGTCAAAGCGAGCTATGTCGAGAAGCCCGACAACGCCAAGATGATCGAAGGCGCGATCACGGGCATGGTGACCTCGCTCGACCCGCATTCGCGCTACATGAACGCTAAGGCCTGGACCGAGATGCAGGAGACCACCTCCGGCGAGTTCGGCGGCCTCGGCATCGAGGTCACGATGGAAGACGGCCTCGTCAAGGTCGTTTCGCCGATCGACGATACGCCCGCCTCGAAGGCAGGCCTGATGTCCGGCGACCTCATCAGCAAGATCGACGGCGAGGCCGTGCAGGGCATGACGCTCGAGCAGGCCGTCAACAAGATGAAGGGCCCGGTCGATACCAAGACCAAGCTCACCATCGTGCGCAAGGGCGCTGACGCGCCGCTCGACGTCGCGATCACGCGCGAGATCATCCATGTGCGCCCGGTGCGCTTCCACGTCGAGAACGGCGACATCGGTTATATCCGCGTCACCTCGTTCAACGAGCAGACCACCGACGGCCTGAAGAAGGCGATCGCCGCGATCTCCAAGCAGGTGCCGCAGGAGAAGCTCACCGGCTACGTGATGGACCTGCGCAACAATCCGGGTGGACTGCTCGACCAGGCTGTGTCCGTGTCGAGCGCCTTCCTCCAGCGCGGCGAGGTCGTCTCGACCCGCGGCCGCAGTCCGGAAGAGACCCAGCGCTTCACTGCGCATGGCGGCGACCTCACCAAGGGCAAGCCGCTGGTGGTCCTGGTCAATGGCGGCTCGGCCTCGGCTTCCGAAATCGTGGCCGGCGCGCTGCACGACCACAAGCGCGCGACCATCATCGGCACGCGCTCGTTCGGCAAGGGTTCGGTGCAGACGGTCATTCCGCTCGGTGCCGGCAATGGCGCGCTGGCGCTGACCACGGCGCGCTACTACACCCCGTCGGGCCGCTCGATCCAGGCCCAGGGCATCGCCCCCGACATCGAGATCCTGCAGGACGTGCCGCCGGAGCTGAAGGGCCGCATGGACACCATGGCGGAGTCCCAGATGCGCGGGCATCTCTCAGCCGGCGAGGGCGGCGAGCAGACCGGATCGCAGTCCTACGTTCCGCCGAAGGAGGAGGACGACAAGGCCCTGCATGCCGCGTACGACTTCCTGCACGGCGTGAGCGCGAATGCAGTGGCCGCAAAGCCCGCGTCGAAGGCTGCAGTGCCGAACTAGGCTTACGACGTCGAGACATCGATATCGCCCGGGAGTGGACGACCGCTCCCGGGCGATTTCGTTTGGGACCTTAGCGGTGTCCGCAGCGGACCTAACTCGCCTCGCGGCGGCGGGCTTTCGCGCCGCCGCGCTGGGCGAGCCGGCTGCGATGCAGCGCGAACAGCTCCAGCACCTTGTCGGCGGGCTTCGCGGCGCTGAACAGATAGCCCTGCATCTCGGAACAGCCGAGCGCGCGGAGCAGACGCTGCTGCTCCTCGGTCTCGACGCCCTCGGCCGTGGTGGTCATGCGGCGCGCGGCCGCCAGATTGACGACGGCCTGGACGATGCTGGCCGAGCCGTCCGGGCCGGCGATGTCGTCGACGAAGCAGCGGTCGATCTTGATCTTGTCGAACGGGAAACGGTGCAAATAGCTCAGCGACGAGTAGCCGGTGCCGAAATCGTCGAGCGCGATGCGCACGCCGATGGCGCGCAGCTGATGCAGGATCGCCAGCGCCGTGTCGTCGTCGCGGATCAGCACCGCCTCGGTGATCTCGAGTTCGAGCCGGCTCGCCGGCAGGTTGGAAGCAGCGAGCGCCGCCATGATCTTCAGGGCCAACGTGCCGCTCTTGAACTGCACCGGCGAGACGTTGACGGCGAGGCGGATGTCGTCGGGCCAGTTCGCAGCGTCCCGGCAGGCGGTCGCCAGCACCCATTCGCCGATCTCGTTGATCAGACCGGTATCTTCGGCGATCGGGATGAACTCCGCCGGCGAGACCATGCCGCGCGCGGGATGGCGCCAGCGCACCAACGCCTCGCAGCCGGTGATGCGTTCGTCCTTCAGGCTGAGGCAGGGCTGGTAATAGACCTCGAGGCCGCCGTCGCGCCCCCCTTGGGCGATGGCGTGGCGCAGGTCGCTCTCGAGCTGCCGGCGCTCGCGGACCTTGGCATCCATCTCCGGCTCGAAGAAGCGATAGGTGCGGCGTCCGGCGGACTTGGCGGCGTACATCGCCATGTCCGCGTTCTTGAGGACCTGGTCGAGCGCCGTGCCGTGTTCCGGCGCGAGCGCAATGCCAATGCTGGCGTCGGTGGTGAGATGGTGGCCCATGCAGTCGAACGGCGCGCGGATGGCGGCGAAGACCCGTGCGACGAGCTCGTTGACCTGGTCGAGCGATGCCACCGCGCTCTGGACGATGGCGAACTCGTCGCCGCCGAGCCGCGCCACGAAATCCGCCGGGCCGGCACAGCGGCGCAGGCTTGCGGCAATCGATTTCAGCAGCTCGTCGCCGACGAGATGGCCGAGCGCGTCGTTGACGCCCTTGAACTCGTCGATGTCGATGTAATGCACCGCGATCTGTTCGTCGTTGCCGACCGCGGCCAGCTCTTCGCGCAGATGCTCGTGGAACATGGTGCGGTTCGGCAGGTCGGTCAGCGCGTCGTAATGGGCGAGGTGGGTGATGCGCTCCTCGATCCGGCGGCGCTCGGTGATATCCTCATGGGTTGCCACCCAGCCGCCGTCCCTGAGCGGCTCGTTGAGGATGTGGATCGAGCGGCCGTCGGAGGTGTCGACCACCATGGAATTGCGCGTATGGACGCCCTTCAGCACGCGCACGACATAGTCGTCGACGTCGCCCGTGAACGAGCCGGTTGCCTTGCGATGGGCGATGATGTCGTGGAAGCTCGAGCCGGGCTTCACGATCTCGGCCGACAATCCGTACATTTCGAGATAGCGCTGGTTGCAGACCACCAGCCGCTGCTCGGCGTCGAACAGCAAGAGTCCCTGCGTCATGTTGTTGACGGCGCGATCGAGCCGCTGCTTTTCCAGCGTCAGCCGTTCCCGCGAGAGGCGGTGCTGCTCCAGAAGCTTGCGCACGATCGCGATCAGCAAGCCTGCGATGGCGAGTGCGGAAGAGGCGGCGATCGAGATCAGCATGCCGATCTGCTCGCGCCAGTCCGTCAGGGCGGAGGCGCGCGTCGTGGTGGCCATCATCAGGATCGGGAAATGGGGCAGCGCGCGCGAGGAGATCAGCCGGTCTTCTCCGTCCACCGGGCTCGTGAAACGGCCGGCGAAGTGATCGAGGTCGAAAACCCTCTGATGCTGCACCGGACCAGTCTTGAAATTCCGCCCCATCAATTCGCTGGAGTGGGGATAGCGGGCGAGCAGCGTCCCGTCGCGATGCAGCATCGAGATCGTCGCACCCTCACCGAGCGCGACGGATGCGAAGAATTTCTCGAAATTGGCGGGCTCGATGCCGCGTCCAACGGTGCCAAGGAACTCGCCGTTCGGCCCGACGATCTTGCGCACGATCAGGACGGTCCAGGCGCCGGAGATGCGACTGTGCAGCGGCTCGATCAGGACATCCGGCGAATTGGGATCATCCTTGAAGGTGCGAAAATAGGCGCGATCGGCAACGCTCACCTTCGGAGCCGGCCATGCCGACGACGAATTGATCAGATTGCCTTCGGCATCGATGATGTTGACGCCCCCGATGTAGGGCAGCGCCTCGATCTTCGAGCGCAGCATCCGGTGGATGTCCTGGCCCGAAAGGCGCTTGCGATAGTCCTCGACGGTCGTGATTCCGGTCGTGCGGACGTGGTCGACGAAATCCTTCTGGATGACCGCGAAGTCCTGCAATTGCTGGTCGAAATGATGGGTGAGCAGCAGCACGGTGTTTTCCAGCTCGCGGCTGGAGTTGCGCAGCGCCCGCTCGCGGAAATTCTGCGCCATCAGGACAGAGCCGACGGCGATGGCCGCGATCAGCAGCGTGCCGCCCACGACCAGCCAGCGGATCGGTCCGCTGCGCACGAAGGCCTGGTCAAAGAGGCGGCTGCCGAATCTCGTCATCATGCTGGATCGTTGCCGTGCACACGTCAGGATCAATTCTTGGCCCCGAAAACATCCGTTGGTTTACGGGAACGGTGTGGAGGCGAAGTTAGGAAGCGCGGTTAACGCTGTGTGAACGGCCGCGCGCAAATGCAACCGAGGTCCGCGATTACAGCGGGCAGGAATTGCCGAAGCATTGGAGGGCGCCGGTCAATTCCTGCCGGCCACGCCACAATCAACCAAGCCCTAACCATCTAACGTGTTGGGGAGCCTCAAATCGGCGTTGGCACGTGATTTGCGACATGCCTGCTGACGACACAGAGAGGACGCAACGATGAAAAACACCCTGAAGAACTTCCTCGCCGACGAGCGTGGGGCAACCGCGATCGAGTACGGCCTGATCGCGGCCGGAATCGCGCTGGCCATCATCACCGTCGTGAACGGCATGGGCGCCAAGCTCAACAGCAAATTCACCGCGATCAGCGCTTCACTGCGCTGATCGCGTGGGTTCCGCTGCGTGCCAGTATCGCCACCACGATCAGCGCCGCGACGATGTTCGCGGCGGCACCGACCAGGATCGGCATCGTATAGCTGTGGTTGACGTCGTAGGCGAAGCCGGCTGCACTCGGGCCAATCAGCGTGCCGAACGCCACGCTGGTGTAGAGAATGCCGATGATTCCGCTGACATTGCGTCCGCCAAAATAGTCCATGACCACAGAGGGCAGCACCGCGACCCAGCCGCCGTAGAACACGCCGTAGATGAAGGCAAAAGCGGCGAGGGTCCAGACCTCAGCGGCAATGGCCCAGATCGCCATCGCGAGCGCCATTCCGGTCAGGACCATGATCAGCGAGCGGTCGCGGCCCATCAGGTCGGCGAGTGCGCCGAGAAAGAAACGGCCTGCGGTGCTGCCGGCCCCGATCACGCCGAGCAGCAGCACTGCAGAGGACGCCGCGACCCCGTGATCGCGCGCGTAGGGCACGAGATGGACGAACGGGACGAAGGCTCCGAACGAGCAGACCAGACACGATAAATAGAGGGCGACAAATCGCGTCGACCGGACCGCCTCGCGCACGGATGCGCCGCCGGCGTTGCTGGCGCCCGCGGCATCGCGAGGCGGATCGCCATCGGGTCCGAGGCCGCGGTGCTTCGGATCGTTCTCGATGAGCAGCGACATCCCGCCGCCCAGCACCAGCGCAATCGCGCCCAGCACCAGATAGGCGCCGCGCCAGCCCACCGAGGCGATCAGCAACGAGGCGAGCGGCGGCATCGCCAGCGTACCGAGCCCGATGCCGCTCACCGCGAGCCCGGAGGCAAAGCCGCGGCGCCTGACGAACCAGCGTTGCACGGCGCCGATGGCCGGAACATAGGCGCATCCGACGCCGAGGCCGACGCCGAGCCCGTAGGCGAGATAGACCTCGACGACGGACCGGGCAGTGCTCGCAGCCGCGAGTCCGACCGCGACCAGGATCATGCCGGCGACGGCCAGCGGACGCGAGCCAAACCGGTCGGCGAGGGGACCGCTGACGAGGCCGAGCGCGAAGTACAGAAAGCCCGCGATCGAGAACACCAGCGAGATCGAACCGCGCGAGGCGCCGAAATCGCGCTGGAGCGGCTCGAGGAATGCGCTGAACGTGTAGGCGGAGCCGAAGCCGACGAACATGACGGCAAACGCCGCCGCGACGACGAACCAGCCGTGGAAAATGCTTCGCTGAGCGGGCGTGGATCGAGTGGTCAATGCGGCCTCCGCGAGGTGAGGGAAGGATGGCGACGATGCCAGGACGTGGCCCGCTGGAAGGCCGCGCCGGCGCGCACGAGCGTGGCTTCGTCCAGATGGGCGGCGACGAGTTGGAATGCGATCGGCAGCCCGTCCGTCGACGCACCGCCTGGCAGCGTGATGGTGGGATGACCGGTCATGTCGAACGGGCAGGTGTAGCGCTGCAGCTTCGCAATCAGTCCGGCTGTTCGCCGAGCGTCTGGATCATGGCAAGCGTCACGGGCGGGAACGGGTGCACCGGGATCAGCAGCAGGTCGATGGTCTCGAACAGCGCAGTCACCCGGCCGCGTAGCGCCAGCCGCCGCAGCAGGATCTTCTGATAGTCGAGAGCAGATAGAGCGCGGCCGGTCTCGAGCACGGAGGCGAGGATCGGACCATACTCATCCTTGCGAGCGGGATAGGTCGCCTCATGAGCGACCGCAGCTTCCACCGCACAGTTCGGCGTCCAGTCGGCGATCGCCTGCGTGACGTCGGGAAATCGGACATTGACGGTGTCGGCGCCAAGCGCGCGGAAGGCATCGATGGCGTCCGCCAGCACGCGCTGGGTCGCAACGTCCACGTCGTCGCTGTTCCAGGCGGGATCGACGCCGATCCGCAGGCCCCGCACGTCCTGTGCGGCGGCGGCCAGATAGTCGGGCACCGGATCGACCAGCGACGTCGGGTCGTTCGGATCGTGTCCGGCGATGACGCCGAGCAGCGCACCGGCGTCGGCCGCGCTGCGGCCGATCGGTCCGACATGGTCGAGGGTCGCGGCAAGCTCGAAGGTGCCGTGGCGGCTGACGCGGCCCCAGCTCGGCTTCAATCCGGTCAGGCCGTTGGCGGCGCAGGGCCAACGGATCGAACCGCCGGTGTCGGAGCCGAGCGAGCCGAAGCAAAGTCCGGCAGCCGTCGCGACCGCCGAGCCGCTGGACGAGATACCCGGCCAGTAGCTCGCATTCCACGGATTCTTCGGCGGTTTCACCAGCGGATGGTGATCGGCATAGGCGCACTCGGTGAGTTGCACCTTGCCAAGGATCACGGCGCCCGCGTTCTTGAGCCGGCGCACGACGGTTGCATCTGCACTGGGACGAAAGTCGCGATGAAGCGTCGTGCCTGCCGCCGTCGGAACGCCCTCGGTCCAGAACAGGTCCTTGAGCGCAATCGGCACGCCATGCAGGGGCCCCCGATACCGGCCCTGCGCGATGTCGGCGTCCGCGGCTTCCGCCTCGGCCATGGCCGTTTCCGCCATCACGTGAACGTAGCTGCCGAGATCGCGGTCGATGGAATCGATCCGGTCGAGTTGTGCGCGCGTCATCTCCAGCGCCGAGATTTCGCGCGCCTTGAGGCGTGCCGCGAGCGCGGTGAGTTCGAGATAGTGCAGGGCGTCGGCCACGGCTCGGTTCTCCATTCCGGTGATAGCAGAGGCGTTCGACCCCGAGGGATCGTTCGACACCAGTATGAGTAAGATACAGGTGTCGCTTGCTGTCAACCAGTAAATCTGTTTTACTGGTGTTCAAATCTTTGGTGTTCCGATGTCGAAAGAGTCGCGCAAATTCCAGGTTCCCGACGCGTTGGCGAACCTCTACGATTTCGCCAACACGCTCGATGTTCGCCACTTCACGCATTTCGGCGTGGAGCACCCGGAGAGCGATGAGCTCAGTGGCCCGAAGGACCTGGCGGACTGGATGCGGGAACGCGGCCTTGGCGCCAAGGGCGGCCATGTCACGCCGGCGATGTTCGAGACTGCGCTGAGGCTGCGCGGGGCGTTGCGTGCCTATCTGCAGTGTGAGCCGAGCGAGCGGCTCCGGAACAAGAGCGTTCTTGGCGCGCTCAATGACGCGCTGGCGCCGTTCCCGTTGCGGGTCGAAGCGCTCGCAGGCCGTGGCGCAACGCTGTCAGCGGCGCGCGAGGATGCGCTCGCCGGCCTCTCGGCCATCGCGATCGAGCTTCATGACGCAACCCTCGTGGGAACGCTGGACCGGCTGAAGATGTGCGCGTCGGAGGAATGCCGCCGGGTGTTCTTCGACCGGTCGAAACCATCGACGCGGCGGTGGTGCATGTCGACGCTATGCGGCAACCGGATGAAGACGCGCGCTTATCGCGAGCGGCAGCGCGAGGCGAAATAGAGCGGATTGCGCAGTCAGGCGCGGTAATGGCCGGACTTGCCGCCGAGCTTTTCGACCAGATGGATGCCCTCGATGCGCACGCCGCGCTCGACCGCCTTGATCATGTCGTAGATGGTGAGGCAGGCGACCGAGACGGCCGTGAGGGCCTCCATCTCGACGCCGGTCGGACCCGTGACCTTTACGCTGGCGCGGACGAGGCAACCCGGCAGTTTTGCGTCGGGCTCGATGTCGAGCGTCACCTTCGACAGCGCCAGCGGATGGCAGAGCGGGATCAGCTCCGAGGTGCGCTTGGCGGCCATGATGCCGGCGATGCGGGCGGTGCCGAGCACGTCGCCCTTCTTGGCATTGCCGGATACGATCAGATCGAGCGTCGCCTTGGTCATGACGACGCGGCCCTCCGCGACCGCAAGCCGCTCGGTCGCGGGCTTGTCCGAGACGTCGACCATCCGCGCCTCGCCGGAGGCGCCGATATGGGTGAGGGCCGGGACGGCTTTTTTCGCCGGCTTGCGCGCCATGTCAGCGCGTGCCCGTCGCGCGCGCCGCACTCTGGCGCGCGAGCAGCGTGCGCGTCGCGGCGGTGACGTCGGCCTGCCGCATCAGGCTCTCGCCGACCAGGAAGGTCGACATGCCGACGCGCTCGAGCCGGGCAAGATCGGCGGGCGTGAAGATGCCGCTCTCGCCGACCATCAGTCGATCCCCCGGGATCAGCGGCGCCAGCGTTTCGCTGGTCGCGAGCGTGGTCTCGAAGGTGCGAAGATTGCGGTTGTTGACCCCGATCATCGGCGAGCGGAGCTTGAGCGCGCGGTCGAGCTCGGCGCGGTCGTGGATCTCGATCAGCACGTCCATGCCGTAGGCGAGCGCGGCGTCTTCGAGGTCTTTGGCGGTGGTATCATCGAGCGCGGCCATGATGATCAGGATGCAATCGGCGCCGTGCGCGCGCGCTTCCGCCACCTGGTAGGTGTCGAACATGAAATCCTTGCGCAGCACCGGCAGTGCCGTCGCTGCACGCGCCGCCACCATGAAGTCGAGATGGCCCTGGAACGAGGGCGTGTCGGTCAGTACGGACAGGCAGGCCGCGCCGCCGGCCTCATAGGCCTTGGCGAGCTGGGGCGGGTCGAAATCGGCGCGGATCAGCCCCTTCGACGGCGAAGCCTTCTTCACCTCCGCGATCAGCGCGTAGTCGCCATTGGCGTGCTTGGCCTTGATCGCGCGCACGAAGCCGCGCGGTGCGGCTTGCGCCTTGGCCTTCGCCTCGACCGCCGAGAGTGGCTCCGCGCGCTTGGCGGCTGCGATCTCTTCGCGCTTATAGGCTTCGATCTTGGTCAGGATGTCCGACATGTCAGGCTTGGCCGTTCGAGATCGCGATCAGGTGCTTCAGCTTCGCCTTGGCCGCGCCGCTGTCGATCGACTTCATGCCGAGCGCGACGCCCTCCTTGAGGTCCTTGGCGCGTCCGGCCACCACCAGCGCGGCGGCGGCGTTCATCAACGCGACGTCGCGGTAGGCGCTCGGCTTGCCGTCGAGCACGCTCTGCAGGGCGATTGCATTGGCGTCGGCGTCACCGCCTTTCAGCGCGCCGGCCTCGCAGCGCGGCAGGCCGGCGTCCTCCGGCGTCACCTCGAAATTGCGGATCTCGCCGTTGTGGAGCGCGGAGACGAAGGTCGGGCCGGTGAGGGTGATCTCGTCGAGGCCGTCGGAGCCGTGCACCACCCAGGCGGATTCAGAGCCGAGGTTCTTCAGCACCTGCGCCAGCGGCTGCACCCATTGCCGCGAGAACACGCCGACCATCTGCCGCTTCACGCCCGCCGGGTTGGACAGGGGGCCGAGCAGATTGAAGATCGTGCGTGTCGCGAGCTCGACCCGCGTCGGGCCGACATTCTTCATGGCCGGGTGATGAGCGGGGGCGAACATGAAGCCGATGCCGCATTCGCGCACGCAATGGCCGACCTGCTCGGGCCTGAGGTCGATCTTCACCCCGAGCGAGGCCAGCACGTCGGCGGCGCCCGAGCGCGACGACAGCGCGCGGTTGCCGTGCTTGGCCACCGGCACGCCGGCGCCGGAGACGATGAAGGAGGCGCAGGTCGAGACGTTGACCGAGCCAGAGCCGTCGCCGCCGGTGCCGACGATGTCGACGGCTTCCGGCGGTGCCGTCACGCTCAGCATCTTGGAGCGCATCGCCGTAACGGCGCCGGTGATCTCGTCCACCGTTTCGCCGCGCACCCGCAGCGCCATCAACAGGCCGCCCATCTGCGAGGGCGTGGCTTCGCCCGACATCATGGCGTCGAAGGCGGAAGCCGCTTCCTCACGCGACAGGCTGGCGCCGGTCGCCACTTTTCCAATGATCGATTTCAGGTCGTCCATCGCGTGCTTTCAACTCACTGGTTCGCGCCGGTCACCTGCGCGAAGGCGGCCTGATTAATGGTGGTCCCGATGTCGGTTTCAAGCTTGTTGACGTAAGAGGCGACCTGCTCCTCGGTCTGGGCACGGTCGAGGCTTTCCTTCAGCTTCTTGATCGCGTCGGAGGCGGCGTCGACCGCGGGTTCGACGATGTCGGTGACGCGGAACACGATCACCTCGGTGCCGCCGGTCACCGGCGTCTGTCCGACGCCGTCCTTGGCGGTGCGGAAGGCGGCCGATACGACGGCCGCGGGCACGCCGGCGGGCGTATCGTCGCGCTTGAAGCCGGTTGCTGTCTCGACCTTGGCGCCGATCGCTGCGGCTTCATCGGCAAGCTTGCCGCCTGCTTCGAGCTTCTGCACCATCTCGGTCGCCTTGGCCTTGAGCTTGGTGGCGATCTGGTCCTGGCGCCAGCGCGCCTCGACCTGGTCGCGGACCTCGTCGAGATTGCGGTCGCGCGAAGGCGTGATGGCGAGCACGTCGTACCAGACATAGCCGCCCTTGAACGAGATCGAGTCGTTGTCGACGCCGACATCGGTGTTGAAGGCCTGCGACACCACGTCGAGGCCCTGCGGAATGTTGGCGACCGGCTGGCCGTTCGGGGCGCGGCCGGAGCGATCGACCGCGTCGATGGTCACGGCGGTGAGGCCGAGCTTCTGCGCAGCGTCGATCACGCTGGCGCCGCCGCCGCGCTCGTCTTCCATCTTGTCGCGGAGATCGGCAACCTTGACGCGCGCGCGCTCGGTGGCGATCTCGCGCTTGATGTCGCCGGCAAGGCTGGCGTAGTCCGCCTCCTTGCCCGGCTCGATCTTGTCGACCCTGACGATCGCGACGCCGAGCCCGCCCTGGATCGGCTGGCTGATCTCGCCGACGGGAAGCGCGAAGGCGGCATCGCCGACGGCGGCAGCGAGCGAAGACTTGGTCACGAGGCCGAGGTCGACATCGGAGGCGCTCAGCCCGCGCTCCTTGCCGAGATCCTCGAACGACATTCCGCCGACGAGGCGCTCGCGTGCGGCCTGCGCGTCGGTCACGTTGGGAAACACGATCTGCTGGATCTGGCGCTTCTCCGGCGTGCCGAGCCGGTCCTTGCGCTGCTCGAACATCTTCTTGGCGTCCTCGTCGGAGACCTCGCTCCACTTGCCGATTTCTTCCGGCGAGACCACGACGAAGGAGATCTTGCGGTATTCGGGCGCGCGGAACTGAACCTTGTGATCCTCGAAATAGGCGGCGAGCGCCTCGGGCGAGGGCGCGTCGATCTGGCCGGCCTGGGCGGCGTCGAGCCTGACGAACTCGATGGCGCGCTGCTCGTTCTGGAAGCGCGTCAGCACGTCGATCATGGCTTTCGGCGGCTCGAGGCCGGCGCCGATCGTGCCGGTGATCTGCCGGCGCAGCGACACCTTGCGCTGCTCGGCGACGTAGCGCTGCTCGGTATAGCCGAAATTGCGGATCACGGCCTGGAACCGGTTCGCATCGAAGCTGCCGCCGACGCCCTTGAAGTTGGGGTCGTTCATGATGAGCTGGCGGATCTGGTCGTCGGACTGGCCGAGCCCGAGCCGGCGCGCCTCTTCGTCGAGGGCGGCTTCCGCGATCGTCTGCTGCAGCACCTGGCGGTCGAGGCCGAAGGCACGCGCCTGGTCGGGCGTCAGCGGACGGCCGAACTGGCGGCTGATCTGTTGCAGGCGGTCCGTGTAGATCTGGCGGAACTCGTTCAGCGAAATCTCGGTGCTGCCGACCTTGGCCACCGTGGACTGCCCGAAGCCCTTGAAGATGTCGGCGATGCCCCAAATGCCGAAACTGACGATCAACACGCCCATCACCACGGCCATAATCGTCTTGCCGAGCCAGTTTGATGAGGCCTTGCGCATTCCTCGAAGCATTTGGTCCAACTTGTTTGAGCAGGAGGGGAACGGGAGCGCGTCTTAATGCAGATTCAGCAAAAGCGCGTCACCAAATTGATCAATCATCATAAAGTGGTGGCTTTCCCCCCGCAACCTCGGGTCCGGCGACCGTTTGCGGCTGCGGTTAAAAGCCTCTGGTCTCTGGAACTGCAGCAGGTCCTCTGCTAGCGCATGCACAAACCTCATTTTGCTGGAAATTGACATGACCGACGCCATCCGCCCCCTGATCGCCGGCAATTGGAAAATGAACGGCCTGAAGGCCCAGGCCGCCGAGTTCGACGCCATGCTCAATGGTGCGGCCGAGGTGACCGGCAAGGCCGATCTGCTGGTCTGCCCGCCTGCGACCCTGATTGCGGCCTTCGCCGACAAGGCGCGCGGCAAGAAAGTCGCGGTAGGCGCCCAGGATTGCCACCCCAAGGCCTCCGGTGCCCATACCGGCGATATCGCCGCCGAAATGCTGGCTGATGCCGGGGCGACCGCCGTCATCGTCGGCCATTCCGAGCGCCGCGCCGACCACGGCGAGGGCGATGCCCTGATCCGGCAGAAGGCCGAGGCCGTCTGGCGCGCCGGTGCGACGGCGATCGTCTGCATCGGCGAGACGCAAGGCCAGCGCGACGCCGGCCAGACCCTGGACATCCTGCGCGGGCAGCTCGCCGGCTCCCTGCCTGATGGCTCGACGGCCGCGAATCTCATCGTGGCCTATGAGCCGGTCTGGGCGATCGGCACCGGGCTCACCCCCACGGCCAAGGATGTCGAGCAGATTCATGGGTTTATCCGGGAGGTCCTGACCTCCCGGTTCAAGACCGACGGGGGGAAGATGCGCATCCTCTACGGCGGCTCGGTCAAGCCCTCGAATGCGGCCGAGCTGATGGCGGTCAAGAACGTCAACGGCGCCCTGGTCGGCGGCGCCAGCCTGAAGGCGGCCGATTTCCTTGCGATCGCCAAGGGCTGCCCCTAGCTAACCTCAAAGCGGCTGATCCGGTCCCGATCGGGGGTGGCAATGCCCCCTCTGATCGTGTAACACCGCGCAACTTCAGGAAAACCCGCGAAGCGCGATCGGCCGCCGTCAGGCGCCGCCCGCTTGTGACGGAAGGATACTATGCAGACCGTTGTCATCGTCATCCACCTCATGATCGTCGCCGTCATGATCGGCGCCGTCCTGCTCCAGAAGTCGGAAGGCGGCGGCCTCGGCATGGGCGGGGGCGCAGGCTTCATGTCGAGCCGCGGCACCGCGAACCTCTTGACGCGGACCACCGCGATCCTCGCCGCCGGCTTCTTCCTCACCAGCATGTTCCTGTCCTGGCATGCGGGCTACAGCCGCGCGCCGTCGTCGATCATCGGCACCCCGGCCTCGCAGGGCCAGCCGGCCGGCGGATCGCCGATCGCGCCGCCGACGTCGGGCGGCATCCTGGATTCGCTGAAGAAGGCCGACGAGCAGCAGCAGGCGCCGGCTCCGAGCGGCCCGCAGGTGCCTCGTTCGCAATAAAGCAGGGGGGCCATGCAGGGCGGTGGCTACCGTCCTGCATCAACAATCCCCATCAAGGCACTGTCACCACTCTTAGTTTTGGCTCACCCACAGGCCCGCAAAATCTTTGGGGCGGAATACGAATCGCTTTGGCGAATCGTATTCGAGGGATTAGAGGTTAAGTCCCATGGCGCGGTACATATTCATCACCGGCGGCGTGGTTTCTTCGCTCGGCAAGGGTCTGGCTTCAGCGGCACTCGGTGCGCTGTTGCAAGCCCGGGGCTACAAGGTCCGCCTCCGCAAGCTCGACCCCTATCTCAACCTCGATCCCGGAACGATGTCGCCGTATCAGCACGGCGAAGTGTTCGTCACCGATGACGGCGCGGAGACCGATCTCGATCTCGGTCACTACGAGCGCTTCACCGGCCGTCCTGCGACCAAGCAGGACAACATCACCACGGGGCGCATCTATCAGGACATCATCTCCAAGGAGCGCCGCGGCGATTATCTCGGCGCGACCATCCAGGTGGTTCCGCACGTCACCAACGCGATCAAGGAATTCGTCCTCTCCGGCAATGACGATTACGACTTCGTGCTGGTCGAGATCGGCGGCACCGTCGGCGACATCGAGGGCCTGCCGTTCTTCGAGGCGATCCGCCAGCTCAAGAACGAGCTGCCGCGCGATCACGCCATCTACATCCACCTCACGCTGCTGCCGTACATTCCGAGCGCCGGTGAGTTGAAGACCAAGCCGACGCAGCACTCGGTGAAGGAGCTGCGTTCGATCGGCATTCAGCCGGACATCCTGCTCTGCCGCACCGACCGCGAGATTCCCAAGGAAGAGCGGCGCAAGCTGGGGCTGTTCTGCAACGTGCGTGAAAGCGCCGTGATCGAGGCGCGCGACGCCGACAGCATCTACGCCGTGCCCGAAGCCTACCACGCGGCGGGCCTCGACGACGAAGTGCTTGCCGCCTTCGGCATCGAATCGCGCATCCCGCCGGTGCTCAAGAGCTGGCACCAGATCAACGAACGAATCCGCAATCCCGAGGGCGACGTCACCATCGCCATCGTCGGCAAATATACCGGCATGAAGGATGCGTATAAGTCGCTGATCGAGGCGCTCTCGCATGGCGGCATCGCCAACAAGGTCAAGGTCAACCTCGACTGGATCGAAAGCGAGATCTTCGAGAAGGAAGATCCCGCGCCGTTCCTCGAGCACGTCAACGGCATCCTGGTGCCCGGCGGATTCGGTCAGCGCGGTGCGGAAGGCAAGATCCGCGCGGCGCAGTTCGCGCGCGAACGCGACGTGCCGTATTTCGGCATCTGCTTCGGCATGCAGATGGCGGTGATCGAGGCAGCGCGAAATCTCGTCGGCATCGAGGACGCCAACTCCACCGAGTTCGGCCCGACCAAGGAGCCGCTGGTCGGCTTGATGACGGAGTGGCTGCGCGGCAACGAGCTCGAGAAGCGCTCGCAGGCCGGCGATCTCGGCGGCACGATGCGGCTTGGCGCCTATCCCGCCGCGCTCAACCGCGGCAGCCGCGTCTCGCAGGTCTATGGCGGCGCGACCGAGATTTCCGAGCGCCACCGCCATCGCTACGAGGTCAACACCGCCTACAAGGACCGCCTCGAGCAGCACGGCCTGAAATTCTCAGGCTTGTCTCCGGACGGCGTGCTGCCTGAAATCGTCGAGTACGAGGATCACCCCTGGTTCATCGGCGTCCAGTTCCATCCCGAGCTGAAGTCGCGGCCGTTCGAGCCGCATCCGCTGTTCGCGTCGTTCATTCGGGCGGCGATGGTGCAGAGCCGGCTGGTGTAGCGCACGCTCTCCCTTTGACGATTGCGCGTTTTGTTGCGACAAGCTCCCTGCAAGAACAACAATGCAGGAGTGAACTCCAATGATCTACGAAATGCGCGTCTATCGCTGTGTCCCCGGCCGGCTGCCCGCGCTGTTGAAGCGGTTCGAGACCGCAACGCTGAAGATCTGGGAGAAGCACGGCATCAAGCAGGCCGGGTTCTTTACGACCGTGATCGGTGAATCCAACCAGGATCTGACCTATTTCCTCGCCTGGGAGTCGCTCGCCGAGCGCGAGACGAAGTGGGGCAAGTTCATCGCCGATCCGGACTGGATGAAAGCGCGCACCGAGAGCGAAGCCGACGGCCAGATCGTCGCCAACATCGACAGCCAGATCCTGGCGCCGACCGCCTTCTCCTCGGTCAAGTAGCAGCTCCTGCAAGGGAGGCGCCGGGGAGCCCCGGCGCAACCCTGTTATTCAAGCAGCCCGGCCCGAATAGGGTTGATCCGACCCTCATCGCGGCTATGGTCGCGCCGAAACGAGGGATTTGCCTTGAGCTCTTCGCATTCAGCGGCGCCGGTCGTCACCATCGGAAAGGTCAAGTTCGGCAATGATCTGCCGATCTCGATCATTGCAGGACCCTGTCAGCTCGAAAGCCGTCAGCATGCGCTGGAGGTCGCCTCCGCGCTGAAGGAGATCGCTGCGCGGCTGAACATCGGCCTCGTCTACAAGACCTCTTTCGACAAGGCCAACCGCACCAGCGCGTCGGGGGCGCGCGGCCTTGGGCTGGCGCAGTCGCTGCCGATCTTCGCCGAAATCCGCTCCTCGCTCGGCCTGCCTGTCCTGACCGACGTGCACGAGGCCACGCAATGCGCCGAGGTGGCGCAGGCCGTGGACATCCTCCAGATCCCAGCCTTCCTCTGTCGGCAGACCGATCTGTTGCTGGCTGCCGCCGCGACCGGCAAGGTCGTCAACGTCAAGAAGGGGCAATTCCTCGCTCCGTGGGACATGGCGAATGTCGTCACGAAGATCACCAGCGCGGATAATCCCAACGTGCTCGTCACCGAGCGCGGCGCTTCCTTCGGCTACAACACGCTGGTCTCCGACATGCGTGCGCTGCCGATCCTGGCGCGCACCACCGGCGCGCCCGTCATCTTCGACGCCACCCATTCGGTGCAGCAGCCGGGCGGGAAGGGGACCTCGTCGGGCGGCGAGCGCGAATTCGTGCCGGTGCTGGCGCGCGCGGCCGTGGCGGTCGGCGTCGCCGGCGTCTTCATCGAGACCCATCCCGATCCTGATCGCGCGCCCTCCGACGGCCCCAACATGGTGCCGCTGCGCGAGTTCGAGGCGCTGATCGCCAGGCTGATGGCGTTCGACGCGCTGGCAAAGAACCCGCGCTGATGCAGCAAGGCGAGGCGCGGCCGCACGATCAGGGCCTGCCGGCCGCCCTCTACGTCATATCAGGTGCGAGCTTCGCCGCGGCGCTTTCGGCGCGCGCACTCGATCCGGTGCTGCCGCATGTCGCCGAGGATTTTGGCGTCAGCATTGCCACCGCCGCGGGCTTTGCCGCGGTGTTCGCCTTCACCTTCTCGATCATCCAGCCCATTGTCGGCGCCGCCGCCGATCTGTTCGGCAAGACGCGGCTGATGATCGGCTGCCTCGCGCTGCTCGGCCTTGCCAACATCCTGGGCGCGCTCTCGTCCTCGTTCTCGGTTCTGTTTGCGACCCGCATCCTCGCCGGCATCGGCTCCGGCGGCGTGTTTCCGGTGGCGCTCAGCCTGACCAGCGATCTGGTCGGGCCCGAGAAACGTCAGGTCGCGATCAGCCGCACGCTTGCCGGCGCCATGACCGGCAATCTGCTCGGTGCCTCGGCCTCCGGCCTGATCGGCGATTTCCTCGGCTGGCGCGGCGTGCTCGCGGTGCTCGGCGCGCTTGTGATCGTGGCGTCGATCGCGGTTGCCGCCGGCTTTCGCGGCGCCAAGGTCAAGCACCCGCCGAAGACGAGCCTGTCGGCGCTGAAGGCCGGCTATCGCACCATCTTCACCAATCCGAATGCCTATGTCTGCTATTCAGCGGTGTTCATCGAAGGCTGCTGCGTGCTCGGCCTGTTTCCCTACATCGCCTCGTTCCTGTTCGAGCTGGGGCAGACCTCGCTGTCGATCGCCGGCATGGTCATCGCCGGCTTTGCGGTCGGCGGCCTGTTCTACACGCTGACGGTGTCGCGTCTGCTGCCGTGGCTCGGCGTCAGGGGCATGATGATCGCAGGCATGACGCTGGTCGCCTCGCAACTCGTCGCCGTTGCGTTCGGTCCGCGCTGGGAAGTGCAGGCGCTGAATCTCATCGTGATGGGATGGGGCTTCTACATCGCCCATGGCTGTCTCCAGGTCTTCGCCAGCGAGCTCTCGGTCGAGGCGCGCGCCACCGCGCTGTCGCTGCATTCGTTCTTTTTCTTCATGGGGCAGACGGTGGGACCGCTCGCCTATGGCTTTGGGCTCCAGCATGCCGGCAAGATGCCGACCCTGTTCGCGAGCGCCGCGATCATGGTCGTGCTTGGCTTCGTCTGCGCTCAATTGCTCAAGGCGCGGGCGCCGTCCGACGCGCGCTGAGGCTCACCCCCGCCCGCGATAGGGCGCGACGCCTTGCTCCGGCACCCACAGGCCCTTGGGTACGCGGCCGGTCTGCCAGAACACGTCGATCGGGATGCCGCCGCGCGGATACCAGTAGCCGCCGATGCGCAGCCATTTCGGCTTGATCTCGCTGGCAATGCGCTTGCCGATCATCACGGTGCAGTCCTCGTGGAAGGCGCCGTGATTGCGGAAGCTCGCGATGTAGAGTTTGAGCGATTTCGATTCCAGCAGCCACGCGTCGGGCGCGTAATCGATCATCAGATGCGCGAAATCCGGCTGGCCCGTGACCGGGCAGAGCGAGGTGAATTCCGGCACGGTGAAGCGCACCAGATAGTCGGTACCCTTTTGCGGATTGGGCACGCGGTCGAGCTGGGCGTCTTCCGGTGTGTGCGGCCATTCGACTGCGCGGCCGAGCTGGAGGGATTTCTTCGCCATCGTCGTCACATCCTTTGGAGCATGATCCGGAAAAGTGGCACCGGTTTTCCGAAAGATCATGCTCAACTTAGAAATCGGAGCGCGATAAGATCGCGCTCCAGAGGATGCCGGGATGGACGCAAATGCCGCTGCCGTCAACCGGCCGCGATCGTCTGGATCAGCACGATGCGATCGTTGCCGGACTCGCAGCCCCAGAGCTCGCCCGGTCGGCCGTCGAGCTGGCGCACATTGGCATTGGCCTTGTCGCTCGCGAAGACGTTGAATTTCTCAGTGGCCGGATCGAAGCGCACGATGGCGTTGGCCGAAAAATCGGTCAGCCAGACCTTGTCCTTGTCGTCGACAAAGACAGCGTAGGCGCGAGGACGCTCGCCCGGCAGCTTCCAGCTCTTCCACGAGCCATCGGCGGGATCGTGCACCGAGACATGGCCGCTGTTCCATTCGCTGACCCAGATCCGGCTCTTCGAATCCGACCAGACGCGCCGTGAACCCGCATTCGGTATCGGCGGCTGCACGACGCCGGCATTGCCGCTCGCCAGATCGATCTTGGCGATATAGCTGCCGGCAAGCGAGGCGTACCAGACCTCGCCCTTGGGCGTCACCGTGATGCCATAGGGGCCGACGCCCTTGGGCGCCTTGAACACATTCATTTCGCCGGACTTCGGCGCGAGGCGGCCGTAATAGCCGGACTGGCCGGTGAACCAGTAGGTGCCTTCCTTGTCGAACACGCCGGTGTTGAGATTGGCCGAGGCGAACTTTTCCGGCAGGCGGAACAGCGTGACCTTGAGATCGCCGGGATCGACCCGTGCGATCGCGTTCTGGCCGCCCTCGGTGATCCAGGGCGCGCCATCGGGGCCGACGGTCACACCATGCGGCGCGGCGCCCTGACCGAGGCCGACCGTCTTGAAACTGCCATCCCGGGGATCGAGCCTGCCGAGCAAGCCCTTGCCCTGCGCCGTGAACCAGACCGAACCGTCAGGGGCAGGCGTCAGATCGTGCAGGCCGATACCGGCACTGATCGGGAAGTATTTTGTCCGGAACGGGCCCTCCTGGGCAAAACTTGGGCGAGCCACGAACAGGGCGGTGCTGGAAGCAAGAAACTGGCGGCGATTCATGGCGTTACCCCGACTGCTTGGGATTGAGGATGCACGCGCAGACCGATGCCCTCGACCTTAATCCTGGCGCCTTCACGCGTCAGTCGAAGTGCCACCCTCAAGCGTTCACATTTGCTTGCGGCCCGTGTAAGACCCGCGGCGAACCGATCAGCTCCAACGAACGGAAGTGCACATCATGACCGCCATCATTGACATCATCGGCCGCGAAATCCTCGATAGCCGGGGCAATCCCACCGTCGAGGTCGATGTCGTGCTGGAGGATGGCGCGCTCGGCCGGGCCGCGGTGCCGTCGGGCGCCTCCACCGGTGCCCATGAGGCGGTGGAGCTGCGCGACGGCGACAAGGCGCGCTATCTCGGCAAGGGTGTCAGCAAGGCGGTCGGTGCCGTCAACGGCGAGATCTTCGAGGCCTTGAGCGGTCTCGATGCCGAGCAGCAGGCCCAGATCGACCAGATCATGATCGACCTCGACGGCACGGCGAACAAGAGCCGGCTCGGCGCCAACGCCATCCTCGGCGTCTCGCTCGCCTGCGCCAAGGCGGCCGCGAATTCGCTCGACATGCCGCTCTATCGGTATGTCGGCGGCACCTCCGCGCGCCTCTTGCCGGTGCCGATGATGAACATCATCAATGGCGGCGTGCACGCCGACAACCCGATCGACTTCCAGGAGTTCATGATCCTGCCCGTCGGCGCCTCGTCCTTCGCCGAAGGCCTGCGCTACGGCGCTGAGGTCTTCCAAACGCTGAAGTCGGAGCTGAAGAAGGCCGGCCACAACACCAATGTCGGCGACGAGGGCGGCTTTGCCCCGAACCTGCCGTCCGCCGATGCCGCGCTGGAATTCGTCATGAACGCGATCGGCAAGGCCGGCTTCAAGGCAGGGACCGACATCGTGCTCGGCCTCGACTGCGCCTCGACCGAGTTTTTCAAGGACGGCAAATACGTCTATGAAGGCGAGGGCAAGACCCGCTCGATCTCCGAGCAGGCCAAGTACCTCGGCGACCTCGTCTCGCGCTATCCGATCGTCACGATCGAGGATGGCATGTCGGAAGACGACATGGACGGCTGGAAGGAGCTCACCGACCTCATCGGCAAGAAGTGCCAGCTGGTTGGCGACGACCTGTTCGTCACCAACGTCAAGCGCCTCGCCGACGGCATCAAGACCGGCCGCGCCAACTCGATCCTGATCAAGGTCAACCAGATCGGCACGCTGACCGAGACGCTCGCCGCCGTCGAGATGGCGCACAAGGCCGGCTACACCTCGGTGATGTCGCACCGCTCCGGCGAGACCGAGGATTCCACCATCGCCGACCTCGCGGTCGCCACCAATTGCGGTCAGATCAAGACCGGCTCCCTTGCTCGTTCCGACCGCACCGCCAAATATAATCAGCTCCTGCGCATCGAGCAGCAGCTCGGCAAGCAGGCGCTGTATGGTGGCAAGGCCGCACTGAAAGCGCTGGCATAAGCCAGCGCTTCGACTCGAGAAAAGACGGACAGGGGAGGATCGACATGAGCGACGGCAAGACCGGACTGCAACTGCGGTCGCTGCTGAAGAAGAGCGGCGAGCTGGAATTGTCCCTCGTGAATGTCCCGACCCCGGAGCCGGCCGACGATGAGGTCGTGGTTCGCGTCGAGGCGACACCGATCAACCCGTCGGACCTTGGACTCCTGATCGGGCCCGCCGACATGTCGGCCGCCAAGGCCTCCGGCACGAAGGAGATGCCGGTCATCACCGCGACGATGCCGGAGGCTGCGATGCGGATGATGGGAGCCCGGCTCGATCAGTCGCTGCCGGTCGGCAACGAGGGCGCCGGCACGGTGATCGGGGCCGGATCGTCGGATGCTGCGAAGGCGCTGATGGGCAAGACCGTATCGATGATCGGTGGCGCGATGTACACGCAGTACCGCGTGCTGAAGGTCCGCGACGTCATGGAGCTGCCGGCGGGCACCACGGCCGCGGACGGCGCGTCCTGGTTCGTCAATCCGCTGACCGCGCTCGGCATGACCGAGACGATGCGGCGGGAGAACCACAAGGCGCTCGTGCACACCGCCGCCGCCTCCAATCTCGGCCAGATGCTCAACAAGATCTGCATCAAGGACGGCATCGGCCTCGTCAACATCGTCCGGAGCAAGGAGCAGGCCGATATCCTGTACAAGATCGGCGCCAAGCACGTCGTGGATTCCAGCGCGGCGAGCTTCACCGAGGATCTCACCAATGCGCTGGTCGAGACCGGCGCCACGATCGCCTTCGATGCCATCGGTGGCGGCAAGCTGGCCAGCCAGATCCTGACCGCCATGGAAGTCGCCGCCAACAAGACCGCGAAGGAATACAGCCGCTACGGCTCCAACGTGTACAAGCAGATCTACATTTACGGCAGCCTCGACAACCGTCCGACCGAATTGAGCCGGTCGTTCGGACTGACCTGGGGCGTCGGCGGCTGGCTGCTGACGCCGTTCCTCCAGAACATCGGTCCGGCCGAGATCGGTCGCCTGCGCCAGCGCGTCGCGTCCGAGCTCAAGACCACCTTCGCCAGTCACTACACCAAGGTGGTGTCGCTGACCGAGGTGCTCGATCCCGCCAACATCGCGGTGTACGCCAAACGCGCCACCGGCGAAAAATTCCTCATCAACCCAAATAAATAATCGTGATCTGCGACCGCAGGTCACCGAAGGAAGGTCTTGCCTTCTGAGCGAAGCCGGAGATTATTCCGCCGCCATTTGAACGCGGAAAAAACCGCGGGGCGCTCAGAAGGGGACCTCTCCATGACTGATCTCAATCGCCGTCATTTGCTCACGGGCGCCGCTGCACTCGGTGCGGCTGCCGTATCCGGCTTCGGGCCGACCGCGGCCAATGCCTCAGTGCCGCCGACCGGCACGCAAGCGCCGGGCTTCTATCGCTACAAGGTCGGCAGCTACGAGTGCACCTCGATCAATGACGGTGCGCGCACCTTCCCGATGCCGGATAAGTTCGTCGCCAACATACCGAAGGACGAGGCGCTGGCGGCGGGTGAGGCGGCTTACATGCCGAAGGGCATGGTCACGATTCCGTTCAACCCGCAGCTCATCAATACCGGCTCGAAGCTCGTCCTGATCGACACGGGAAACGGCATTGCCAATCTCGAGGCGAGCAAGGGCGCTGTCGGCCGCACATTGCAGAACCTCCAGGCTGCTGGCGTCGACCCCAAGAACGTCGACGTTGTGCTGCTGTCGCATATGCATGGCGACCACATCAACGGCATTCGCCTGGCCGACGGCGCGTTGGCCTTTCCGAATGCGGAGATCATGGTGCCCGGCAAGGAGTGGGAGTTCTGGGCCAGTGAGGAGAACGCTGCCAAGGCCGAGTCCAATCAGGCGCTGAAGAACAATTTCGCCAACGTGAAGAAGATCTTCGCTGGCCTCGAGGCCAAGGTGACGAAGTACGAGTGGGGCAAGGAGGTCGCGCCGGGCATCACCTCGATCGCAACTCCGGGTCACACGCCGGGCCACACCTCGTTCGCGGTCGCATCGGGCGATGCCAAGGTGCTGATCCAATCCGACGTCACCAACATCCCGGAATTCTTCCTGCGCAATCCAGACTGGCACGTGATTTTCGACATGGATGCAGCGATGGCGCAGGCGACGCGCCACAAGTTCTACGACATGGCGGCGGCGGAGAAAGCGACCGTGGTCGGCTTCCACTTCACGTTCCCGGCGGTCGGTCATGTCGTGAAGGACGGCGCCAAATACCGCCTGGTCCCGTCGGCGTGGAATCCGACGATCTGATCGGGGTTAGCCGTTCGTGCGAAAGATCGGGCCGCCGCTTGGCGGCCTGATTTGTTTGGAACGAATGTCGCGGATCAATCGTAGCCCGGATGGAGCGCAGCGTAATCCGCGACCAGCGTAGCTTGGGCAGGGTCCTGGATTGCGCCGCGCTCCATCCAGGCTACGTCCCAAACATCTGCTTTCGCGAAACACAGCGTTTCCAAATCGGGCCGGTTCATGCACTTGCATTAAATGATCCGGATCGCTTAAGTGCCGCCCGGCACTCCAGCTCGAGCCCTCAAGGACAATCCATGGCCTACAACATCGTCACGATCGCCGGCAGCCTGCGCAAGGACAGCTTCTCGCTGAAGATCGCCAATGCGCTGGCCAAGCTTGCGCCAGCCTCGCTCAAGCTCGAAGTCGTCACGCCGGCCGGCATCTCGTTCTTCAACCAGGACCTCGAGGGCGCGCCGCCCGCGGACTGGCTGGCCTTCCGCGACAAGCTCCAGAAGTCGGACGGCGTCATCTTCGTCACCCCCGAATACAATCGCGCCATCCCGGGCGTGCTGAAGAATGCCATCGACGTTGCCTCGCGGCCCTACGGCAAGAGCTCGTTCAACGGCAAGCCGGTCGGCATCGTCTCGAACTCGCCGGGCCCGCTCGGCGGCGTCAGCGCCGCAAAGACTCTACAGAACATCCTGCCGGGCATTGCGGGCCCGATCATGCAGCAGCCGGAGATCTATCTGAACGCGGTCGGCGATGCCTTCGACGCCGGAGGTAACCTCACCAAGGACTCGCTGAAGCCCGTGCTCCAGGCCTATATCGACGCCTTCGCCGCGCATGTGACCAAGCACCACGGCTGAGGCGAAACACGCTCCGTCATGGCCGGGCTCGTCCCGGCCATCCACGTCCTTGCGGACACCAAGAACGTCGATGCTCGGGCCTTCGCCGCGCCGAAGCGGCTTCGGCCGCGCAGGCGGGCAAAGCCCGGGCATGACGATCGGCGGCAGCGGCAATTAATACCGCCTTAACCAACCTGTCCCATCTTCCCAAGATGGTCTCCCGCGCGCGCCTGAAATCGATCCTGACCGGTCTTGCCCTCTACGCGATGGCGGCCGCCATCGTCGGCTATTTCGGCGTCAACGCCTATACTGGCAAATACGGCCTCAACGCCCGCCAGGAGCTCGACCAGGAGATCATCGCGCTGACCAGCGAACTGGCCCAGCTCAAGCGTGAGCGCGCCAGGAGCGAGCAGCGGGTGTCGCTGCTGCGGTCCGAGCGGATCGACCCCGACATGCTGGACGAGCGGGCGCGCTTCCAGCTCGACTACGTTAATCCGCGCGATCTCGTCCGGATGATCCCGGCGCATTAGCGCTTTCCGCAGCTTTCGAAACCGACAACGAAAGCCGCTGCCGAAATCCGACCACAGTGCCTTTCCTCCTGCGAAGGTCGTAAGTCCGGAACCTGGTCTCCGCCTTGACGGCAGTGCCGCGGCGGGCCCATGGCTTCTGGTGGCACTCTTCCGAAGTTGACGCAGATCAAGCGGGCAGGGCCGGCGCGTTCTAGTCTGTCATCCGGAGGAAACAGTGATGAATGGGTCAATGCCCCGGCATCACGCGGCCCGTGTCGAGGCCGCCATCGCGTCAGGCCAGGCGGCACGATCCGCGCTTGTGGCCTCGTGGCGCCGTTCGTCCAGATTGCATCATCTCGATCCCGGCGGCCGCACCTCGCCGATGCGGCTGACCGAAGCCGAATTGCATCAGGCGCGCGAGCGCATCGCGCCGCTGCTGGCCGCAGCGCAAGGCGCGATGGACCGGCTCTATCAGGCCGTCGGCGCGAGCGGCTGCTGCGTGCTGCTCGCCGACGGCGAGGGCGTGCCGGTCGATCGTCGCGGCACGGCGGCGGATGACGCCACGTTTCAATCCTGGGGGCTGTGGACCGGTGCGCTCTGGAGCGAGGAGCACGAAGGCACCAACGGCATCGGCACCTGCCTCGTCGAGCAGCGTCCGCTGACGATCGACCGCGACCAGCATTTCTTCACCCGCAACACGCTTTTGAGCTGCACCGCCGTTCCGATCTACGACCATGAAGCGGCGCTTGCGGGCGTGCTCGACGTCTCCTCCTGCCGCGCCGATCGCACCGACGCGTTTTCCAGTCTGATCGCGCTTGCGACGGGCGAGGCGGCCAGGCGTATCGAGGCCGATCTGTTCCGCACGGCGTTCAGCCATGCCCGCATCGTCTTGACCCAAGCTGCGGACGGTCAATGCGGAGGCCTCATTGCGGTCGATGCGGACGATCTCGTGATCGGCGCAACCCGCTCCGCCCGGGCTGCGCTCGGAATCGCGCCGGGCCGGGCCTTGCAGCCGGTGCCCGCGGCCGATCTGCTCGGCGGCGATACCGCGCGCGATCATCTCGCCGGCGGGCAGCGCGCGGTGGTGCAGCGGGCGCTGCTTCGCGCCGGCGGCAATGTCTCGGCGGCCGCCAAGGCCCTCGGCGTCAGCCGCGCCACGCTGCACAGAAAGCTCAAGCGGTTCGAACTGAACCACTGAGCCGCGCTGCTACCTCAATCATCATTGCGGTGTTGATGCCGCGCGCTCGGCACTCCAGGCTCGTGCCCGGACGCAGCGCGTCGCTCTTTTTGCGACGTGGTGCGAGAGTGACGCGGCCCGCGACTGTCGCAGAACTGCGACAGGTCGGCCCCGCCATCGCTCCCATCGGGGCTGACAGAAAACACCTTCCGCGACATCGTCCGCGCAAGTCGCGAGTCACGCGACGAATTGCGCAAACAGCAAACATCGGGAGTGATCAATGAACAAGGTGGAATTCCTCAGCGTCACCAAAGTTCCCTTTGCCGAACGCTATGACAACTTCATCGGCGGCAAATTCGTCGCGCCGATCTCCGGCAAATATTTCGACAACGCCTCGCCGGTGAACGGCCAGGTCGTCTGCAAGATCGCGCGCTCGGACGCGCAGGACGTCGAGCTGGCCCTCGACGCGGCGCATGCCGCCAAGGGCGCCTGGGGCCGTACCAGCGTCGCCGAGCGCGCCGCGGTCCTGAACCGGATCGCCGATCGCATGGAAGAAAATCTCGAGCGTCTCGCCATCGCCGAGACCTGGGACAACGGCAAGCCGATCCGCGAGACCCGCGCCGCCGACATCCCGCTCGCCATCGATCACTTCCGCTACTTCGCCGGCGTCGTTCGCGCCCAGGAAGGCTCGATCGGCGAGATCGACCACGACACCATCGCCTATCATTTCCACGAGCCGCTCGGTGTGGTCGGCCAGATCATCCCCTGGAACTTCCCGCTGCTGATGGCCTGCTGGAAGCTCGCCCCCGCGCTCGCCGCCGGCAATTGCGTCGTGCTCAAGCCCGCCGAGCAGACCCCGGCCTCGATCATGGTCTGGGCCGAGATCATCGCCGACATCCTGCCGCCAGGCGTCCTCAACATCGTCAACGGCTTTGGCCTCGAAGCCGGCAAGCCGCTGGCATCGAGCCCCCGCATCGCCAAGATCGCCTTCACCGGCGAGACCACGACGGGCCGGCTGATCATGCAATATGCCAGCCAGAACCTCATTCCGGTCACGCTGGAGCTCGGCGGCAAATCGCCGAACATCTTCTTCAACGACGTCACCGCCGAGGACGACGATTACTTCGACAAGGCGATCGAGGGCTTCGTCATGTTCGCGCTGAACCAGGGCGAGGTCTGCACCTGTCCGAGCCGCGCGCTGGTCCACGCCGACATCTATGACCGCTTCATGGAGCGGGCGCTGAAGCGCGTCGCGGCGATCAAGCAGGGCGACCCGCGCGATGCCGCCACCATGATCGGCGCGCAGGCATCCGGCGAGCAGCTCGCAAAAATCCTGTCCTACATCGACATCGGCAAGCAGGAGGGCGCCAAGGTGCTCGCCGGCGGCGGACGTGCCGAGCTCGGCGGCGATCTCGCCGGCGGCTTCTACGTCAAGCCGACCGTGTTCGAGGGCCACAACAAGATGCGAATCTTCCAGGAGGAGATCTTTGGCCCCGTGGTCTCGGTCACGACCTTCAAGAACGACGAGGAGGCGCTCGAGATCGCCAACGACACGCTCTACGGCCTCGGGGCCGGCGTCTGGAGCCGCGATGCCAACCGCTGCTACCGCTTCGGCCGGGCCATCCAGGCCGGCCGGGTCTGGACCAATTGCTACCACGCCTATCCCGCCCATGCGGCGTTTGGCGGCTACAAGCAGTCGGGCGTCGGTCGCGAGACCCACAAGATGATGCTCGATCATTATCAGCAGACCAAGAATCTCCTGGTCAGCTACAGCCCGAAGAAGCTCGGCTTCTTCTGATCGAGGTGCGGAGAGGGCGGCGCCATCTTGGCGCCGTCCGCTCCGAAGGCCCGGATCGGCATGGTCCATAGTTCTTGATCCGGCCACGAATCTGCACGCGCACGTGGCGCGCATAGATTTGTTGCCCGATCAGCGCCAAAGATTTTCCAATATTTCGGCCACGTTGCACTGCGGCATAATGAAAGTCGTGCCATGCCGCTGCGGTGCTTTCCAAGGGCGTTTGAGTTGGGTTAGAGAGGACGAAAGTTTTCTCTGACCCGGAATTCCCATGGCCGCACCCAAGAAAGCCGCCGCAAGCACTCCACAGGACAAGACCGACGGCGGTTCGCCCCCGGAATTCACGAAGGAGCAGGAGCTCAAGGCGCTCCGCGACATGCTCCTGATCCGGCGGTTCGAGGAAAAGGCCGGCCAGCTCTACGGCATGGGCGCGATCGGCGGCTTCTGCCACCTCTATATCGGCCAGGAGGCCGTGGTGGTCGGCATGCAGATGGCCCTGAAGCAGGGCGATCAGGTCATTACCGGCTATCGCGACCACGGCCACATGCTTGCCACCGGGATGGATGCCAACGGCGTCATGGCCGAGCTCACCGGCCGCCGCGGCGGCTATTCCAAGGGCAAGGGCGGCTCCATGCACATGTTCAGCAAGGAGAAGCACTTCTACGGCGGCCACGGCATCGTCGGCGCCCAGGTCTCGCTCGGCACCGGTCTGGCCTTCGCCAATCACTATCGCGGCAACGACAATGTCAGCGTCACCTATTTCGGCGACGGCGCGGCCAACCAGGGCCAGGTCTATGAGAGCTTCAACATGGCGGAGCTCTGGAAGCTGCCGGTGATCTTCGTCATCGAGAACAACCGCTACGCCATGGGCACCTCGGTCTCGCGCGCCTCGGCGCAGCAGGATTTCTCCAAGCGCGGCGCGTCCTTCAACATTCCCGGCAAGCAGGTCGACGGCATGGACGTCCGCGCCGTCAAGGCCGCCGGCGACGAAGCCGCCGCCTGGTGCCGCGCCGGCAAGGGTCCCTTCATCCTGGAGATGCAGACCTATCGCTATCGCGGCCACTCGATGTCCGATCCTGCAAAATATCGCACACGCGAGGAGGTCGAGAAGGTCCGCCACGACCAGGACCCGATCGAGCAGGTGCGCAACCGCCTCCTGGCCGCCAAGGTCGGCGAGGCCGATCTCAAGGCGATCGACGCCGAGGTGCGCGACATCGTCAACGCGTCCGCCGATTTCGCCCAACATGATCCCGAGCCGGATGCCGCCGAGCTCTGGACCGACGTTTACCGCTGAACGCGCGCAAGCTTTCTTTTGGAGTCGATATGCCAATTCAAGTGCTGATGCCCGCGTTGTCGCCCACGATGGAGAAGGGCAACCTCGCCAAATGGCTGAAGAAAGAGGGCGAGACGATCAAGTCCGGCGATGTCATCGCCGAGATCGAGACCGATAAGGCGACCATGGAGGTCGAAGCGACCGACGAGGGGACGCTCGGCAAGATCCTGATCCCCGAGGGCACCGCCGACGTCGCGGTGAATACGCCGATCGCGACCATTCTCGCCGACGGCGAAAGCGCCGCCGATCTTGCCAAAGCGCCTGCACCGGCCGCGCAGAAGGCTGCCGAGTCCGCACCGCCCGCCGCGGCGAAGGCCGAGGCGCCAGCACCCAAGGCCGCTCCTGCGCCGCAGGCCGTCGCCGAGCCCGATCCGGAAGTGCCCGCGGGCACCGAGATGGTGACGCAGACCATCCGCGAGGCCTTGCGCGATGCCATGGCCGAAGAGATGCGCCGCGACGCCGACGTCTTCGTGATGGGCGAAGAGGTCGCCGAATATCAGGGCGCCTACAAGGTCACGCAGGGCCTGCTCCAGGAGTTCGGCGCCAAGCGCGTCATCGACACCCCGATCACCGAGCACGGCTTTGCCGGCGTCGGCGTCGGTGCCGCGATGACGGGCCTCAAGCCGATCGTCGAGTTCATGACCTTCAACTTCGCCATGCAGGCGATCGACCAGATCATCAACTCCGCGGCCAAGACGCTCTATATGTCCGGCGGCCAGATGGGCTGCTCGATCGTGTTCCGCGGGCCGAACGGTGCGGCTGCGCGCGTTGCCGCCCAGCACAGCCAGGATTATTCGGCCTGGTACTCGAACGTCCCGGGCCTCAAGGTCGTCGCACCGTTCTCGGCCGCCGACTACAAGGGCCTGCTCAAGGCCGCGATCCGCGATCCCAATCCGGTGATCTTCCTCGAGAACGAGGTGCTCTACGGCCACACCGGCGAGGTGCCGAAGCTCGACGATTTCGTGATCCCGATTGGCAAGGCCCGCATCGTGCGTTCTGGCAGCCATGTCTCGATCATCTCCTGGTCGAACGGCATGACCTATGCGCTGAAGGCGGCCGACGAACTCGCCAAGGAGGGCATCGAGGCCGAGGTGATCGACCTGCGCACGCTGCGTCCGATGGACACCGAGACCATCATCAACTCCGTCAAGAAAACGGGGCGCGCCGTCACGGTGGAAGAGGGTTGGGCCCAGAGCGGCGTCGGCGCCGAGATTGCCGCGCGCATCATGGAGAACGCCTTCGATTATCTGGACGCGCCCGTCGCGCGCGTCTCCGGCAAGGACGTGCCGATGCCCTATGCCGCCAATCTGGAGAAGCTCGCGCTGCCTTCGGCGGCAGAAGTCGTCGAGGCCGCTAAAGCCGTCTGCTACAGGTAGACCATGGCGGGCCCGAAGGAGCAGCCACTTCCGCCCGACGTCATGACCCGCGACGACGCGGTCGAGATCCTGCGCGTGTTCGTGCTGGACGGCGGGCTGTCGATGGCGTTCCAGCGCGCCTTCGAGGAGCCCGACATGTGGGGGCTGCTGCTCGTCGATCTTGCTCGCCACGCCGCGCGCGCCTATGCGCGCGAGAGCGAATATACCGAAGAGGACGCGCTGAATCGGATCCTGGAGATGTTCCAGGCCGAGATCGAGCGTCCCACCGACACCGGCACCACGACGCCGCGCGGCAAGGGACACTGACCGTGGCGATCGAATCCCATCATTTCGATTTCATGCTGGAGGCGATCCGCGAGGCGGAGGCTTCGATCGCGCAGGGCGGCCTGCCGATCGGCGCGGTGCTGACGCGCGACAACAAAATCATCGCCCGCGGCCACAATAACCGCGTGCAGGAGAACAATCCGATCCTGCACGGCGAGATGAGCTGCCTGCGCGAGGCCGGCGCGATCTCGTTTCACGATACGGTCATGTACACCACGCTGTCGCCATGTTCGATGTGCGCCGGCGCGCTGGGGCTGTTCAAGGTCAAGCTCGTGGTGATCGGGGAATCCGTCACCTTCGAGGGATCCAAGGACATCCTCGACAAGTTCGGCATCCCCTGGATCGATCTTGCCGACGAGCGCTCCATCAGCATGATGAAGAATTGGCGTTCCATCCCTGCCAATGAGCGCCTGTGGCAGGGCGACATCGGCAACTAAACCTGGTCTGTTCGTCTCCGCTGTCGGAGGCGACGTTTTGCAAAGTTCTTCTTGAGGTCAGCATGCCCATCAACATCCTGATGCCCGCTCTCTCGCCAACGATGGAGAAGGGCAACCTCGCCAAGTGGCTGAAGAAGGAAGGCGACAAGGTCAAATCCGGCGATGTCATCGCCGAGATCGAGACCGACAAGGCGACGATGGAGGTCGAGGCCATCGACGAGGGCACGATCGCCAAGATCCTGGTGCCCGAGGGCACGCAGGACGTCCCGGTCAACGACGTGATCGCGGTGCTCGCTGGCGAAGGTGAGGACGTGAAGGCTGCGGGTGCCGCCAAGCCCAGTGCTTCGGCCGCACCTCCGAAAGCTGCGGAGGCTCCCGCTGTGGCGCCGGCGCCTGCGCCCGCCGCGCCCAAGGCTGCACCGCCGCCCGCAGCGGCTCCCGCGCCGCAGGCCGCCGCACCGGCCGCGCAGAGCAACGGCCAAGGTGGTCGCGTGTTCTCCTCGCCGCTGGCGCGGCGTCTCGCCAAGGACGCCGGCATCGACGTGGCGATGGTATCAGGCACCGGCCCGCACGGCCGCGTCGTCGCGCGCGACGTCGAGCAGGCCAAGTCGGGCAAGGGCCTGAAGGCGCCCGCCGCGGCACCGTCCGGTGCGCCCTCGATCGCGCCCACCATGTCGGACAAGCAGATCCTGTCGCTGTTCGAGCCCGGCTCCTACGACATCGTCCCGCATGACGGCATGCGTCGCACTATTGCCCAGCGCCTGACCGCATCGATCCAGAACGTCCCGCACTTCTACCTGACCATCGACTGCGACATCGGCAAGCTGCTCGCTGCGCGCGAGGAGATCAATGCGGCTGCGCCGAAGGACAAGGAGAAGAAGCCGCTCTACAAGATCTCGGTCAACGACTTCGTCATCAAGGCGATGGCGGTGGCGCTGCAGAAGATCCCGAACTGCAATGTCAGCTGGACCGAAAGCGGCATGGTCAAGCACCACCATTCCGACGTCGGCGTCGCCGTGGCGATGCCGGGCGGCCTGATCACGCCGATCATCCGCAAGGCCGAGACCAAGACGCTGTCCACCATCTCGAACGAGATGAAGGATTTCGCGGCGCGCGCCCGTTCGCGCAAGCTGAAGCCCGAGGAGTACCAGGGCGGCACCACCGCGGTCTCCAACCTCGGCATGTACGGCATCAGCCACTTCACCGCCGTGATCAACCCGCCGCATGCGACCATCCTGGCGGTCGGCACCAGCGAGGAGCGGCCCGCCGTGCGCGGCGGCAAGATCGAGATCGCGCACATGATGAGCGTGACCCTGTCCTGTGATCACCGCGCCATCGACGGCGCGCTCGGCGCCGAGCTGATCGGCGCGTTCAAGCAGCTGATCGAAAACCCCGTCATGATGATGGTCTGACGCGGCGGCAGAGGGCGCAATTTTGCATGTCCGTACCCGCTGGCCATGGATATCGCTGCTGCTCGGAGCCGTCGTCGCGCTCAACCCGATCGGGCTCGATTTTCTGCACTCTGCGTTCTTTGCCGGCGAGCAGCTGGCACGGAACATCGCCCAGCCCATCGTGCTCATTGCTCTGGCCGTCATGGTCCTGGCGCTGATGCTCGAATGGCTGGTGAGGTCTTTTCTGGTCAAGCGCCGCGCCCGCGGCGCCTCTTGAGTTGAACGGGAGCCGCCATGGCCGACACATCCTTCGACATCATCATCATCGGCTCCGGTCCCGGCGGCTATGTCACCGCGATCCGCGCCGCTCAGCTCGGCTTCAAGGTCGCGATCGTCGAGAAGTCGTATCTCGGCGGCATCTGCCTGAACTGGGGCTGCATCCCGACCAAGGCGCTGCTGCGCTCCGCCGAGATCTATCACTACATGCAGCACGCCAAGGACTACGGCCTCTCGGCGGAGAAGGTCTCGTTCGACCCGAAGGCCGTCGTACAGCGCTCGCGCGGCGTCTCCAAGCGGCTGAATGACGGCGTCGGCTTCCTGATGAAGAAGAACAAGGTGAGCGTGATCTGGGGCGCGGCTTCGATCGACGCGCCCGGCAAGATCACCGTGAAGAAGTCCGACGTCGAGGCGCCGAAGGGCACGCTGGGCGAGGGGAGCTACCAGGCCAAGCACATCATCCTCGCCACCGGCGCGCGGCCGCGCGTGCTGCCCGGGCTCGAGCCCGACAAGAAGCTGATCTGGACCTATTTCGAGGCCATGGTGCCGGAGAAGATGCCGAAATCGCTGCTCGTGGTCGGCTCCGGCGCGATCGGCATCGAGTTCGCCTCGTTCTTCCACACCATGGGCTCGGACGTGACGGTGGTCGAGGTGCTGCCGCAGATCCTCCCCGTCGAGGACGCCGAGATCGCAGGCCTTGCGCGCAAGCGGCTGGAGAAGCAGGGCATCAAGATCATGTCCTCGACCAAGGTGACCAAGCTGGAGAAGAAGGCCGACAGCGTCGTCGCCACCATCGACGATGGCAAGGGCAAGCCTGTCACGACCGAGTTCGAGCGCGTGATCTCGGCCGTCGGCGTCGTCGGCAATATCGAGAATCTCGGCCTGGAAAAAATCGGCGTGAAGACCGACCGTGGCGTCATCGTGATCGACGGCTACGGCAAGACCAACGTCCCCGGCATCTACGCGATCGGCGACGTCGCGGGGCCCCCGATGCTCGCCCACAAGGCCGAGCATGAGGGCGTGATCTGCGTCGAGGCGATCAAGGGCCTGCATCCGCATCCCATGGACAAGAACCTCATCCCGGGCTGCACCTATTGCCAGCCGCAGGTCGCGTCCGTTGGTTTGACGGAAGCCAAGGCCAAGGAGAGCGGCCGCGAGATTCGCGTCGGCCGCTTCCCCTTCGTCGGAAACGGCAAGGCGATCGCGCTCGGTGAGGACCAGGGCCTGGTCAAGGTCATCTTCGACAAGAAGACCGGCCAGTTGCTCGGCGCCCACATGGTCGGTGCTGAAGTGACCGAGCTGATCCAGGGCTACGTCGTCGCCATGAATCTTGAGACCACGGAAGAAGAGCTGATGCACACGGTGTTCCCGCATCCGACCCTGTCGGAGATGATGAAGGAAGCCGTGCTGGATGCTTATGGGCGGGTGTTGAATATCTGATGGATGAGCCGGCGGTCTGTGGGACCCGTCATCCTGAGGTGCGAGGCCAGCGGGGCATAGCACGGCTGGCCGAGCCTCGAAGGATGAACGGCCGAGCTGCAGCAGCCGGGCTCGTCGCCCTTCGAGGCCTCCACTTCGCTCCGGCGCCTCAGGGTGACGAGTTTGATAGAGAAATACGAAAACAAGAAGAGGGAATGAACCCATGCACGACAACGACAACCTCACCATCGAACGCCCGACCTTCGTCACCCATCTCGAATGCGCGATGGAGGGCGATCACTACGCGGCCGACCAGGTCCACAATCTCTCCAAGGCCGGCAAGCCGCTGCTCGTCCGCTACGATCTCGCCGGCGTGAAGAAGGCGCTGACCAAGGACGCGCTCGCGCAACGCCCCGGCGACATGTGGCGCTACCGCGAGTTGCTGCCCGTGCGCAAATGCAAGGACATCGTCTCGCTCGGCGAAGTCACCACGCCCCTGATCCGGCTGCCGAAGCTCGGCAAGAAGCTCGGCGGCGGCGAGATCATCGTCAAGGACGAGGGCCGTTTGCCGACCGGTTCGTTCAAGGCGCGCGGTCTCGTGATGGCGGTGTCGATGGGCAAGGCGCTGGGCATCAAGCACATGGCGATGCCGACCAACGGCAATGCCGGCGCGGCGCTCGCGGCCTATGCGACGTCCTGCGGCATCAAGACCACGATCTTCTGCCCGGCCGATACGCCGGAGGTGAACGTCAGCGAGATCGAGCTGCAGGGCGCGACCGTCTACCGCGTCAACGGCTATATCGATGATTGCGGCAAGATCGTCGGCGAGGGCAAGGCAAAAGTCGGCTGGTTCGACACCTCGACCTTGAAGGAGCCGTACCGCATCGAGGGCAAGAAGACGATGGGCCTCGAACTCGCCGAGCAGCTCGGTTGGGACGTGCCCGACGTGATCTTCTATCCGACCGGCGGCGGCACCGGCCTGATCGGCATGTGGAAGGCGTTCGACGAGCTCGAGAAGATCGGCTTCATCGGTTCGAAGCGCCCGCGCATGGTCGCGGTGCAGGCCTCCGGCTGCGCGCCGATGGTGCGGGCCTATGACGCCGGCACCGAGCATGCGACGCGCTGGGAGGACGCTCACACCATCGCGTCCGGCATCCGCGTGCCGCAGGCGATCGGCGATTTCCTGATCCTGCGCGCGGTGCGCGAGAGCAAGGGCTTTGCCATCGCGGTCGACGATGACAAGATTTCGTCGGCGCTGAACGAGGTTGCGCGCGAGGAGGGGCTGCTGCTCTGCCCCGAGGGCGCCGCCACCTACGCCGCCTACAAGGACAGCCTCGCCGACGGCCGCGTCTCGAAGGATGACCGCGTCATGCTGTTCAATTGCGCGACCGGCCTGAAATACCCGCTGCCGCCGGTCACCCGCACGCTCGACCGTCACAAGCCGATCGACTACACGCAGTTCTAGCTTGCTTCTCCCTCGCCCCGCTTGCGGGGGCGCGACGAGCTTCGCTCGCGCTGGGAGGGTTGGGGTGAGGGGGAGTCTCCGCGGGGGCGGTGACAGCTGAACTTGCGGAGACTCCCCCTCACCCGAAATCCGCGCTACGCGCGAATTCCGACCTCTCCCCGCAAGCGGGGCGAGGTGAAGAAAAACAAGAACGACATCGCTGGGGAGAAGACAATGACGAAGGCCGTCTGGGCTGCGCTGTTTGCTATTCTCGCTGTGACCGGCGCCGCGCGCGCCGATGACTATCCCTCCCGTCCCATCACCATCATCGTGCCCTTCTCGGCCGGCGGCCCGTCGGATGCGATGGCGCGTGTGCTCGCCGAGCGGATGCGAACTGCGCTCGGCCAGCCCCTCGTGGTCGAGAACGTTACCGGCGCGGGCGGGTCGATCGGCGTCGGCCGTGCCGTGCAATCGCCGCCGGACGGCTACACCATCTCCTTCGGCCATCTGGGCACCCACGTCGCCAATGGCGCCGTCTACAAGCTCAAATACGACCTCGTGGCCGACCTCGAGCCGGTGGTGCTGCTGCCGAGCAATCCGATGATCGTCGTCAGCAGGAACGCGGTGCCCGCGACCTCGCTGAAAGAGCTGATCGAATGGCTGAAGTCGCGGCCGTCGGCGCCGACAGCGGGCACCGCCGGCGCCGGCTCCGGCAGCCATATCGCCGGCGTCTATTTCGAGAGCGTCTCCGGCATCAAGCTGCAATACGTGCCGTATCGCGGCACGGCGCCCGCGCTGAACGATCTCATCGCCGGTCAGATCGACGTCATCGTCGACCAGACCTCCAACTCGATTGCCCAGGTCCGCGCCGGCACCATCCGCGCCTATGCCGTCACCGACGACAAGCGCCTGTCCTCGGCGCCGGAGATTCCGACAGCGGAGGAGGCGGGGCTCAAAGGCTTCAACATGACGCTGTGGTCGGGCATGTGGGTGCCGAAGGGCACTCCCAAGGAAATCGTTGCCAAACTCAATGCTGCGGCGGTGGAGGCGCTGAACGATCCCGCCGTGAAGAAGCAGCTCGAAAGCCAGGGGCTGGAGATGACGCCCAAGGATCAGCTCACGCCGGAAGCGCTCGGCACCCGCCAGAAGGCCGAGATCGCCAAATGGTGGCCGATGATCAAGGCGGCGAACATCAAGGTGGATTGAGCACGTCGCATGGCCGCGGGCCTGTCCTGGCCGTGGGAATCCGGCGCCGCCGCATCACATCGTGGCGTCACCGGGCTCCGACAGTGCGGTCTCCAGGCACTGCATCAGGGCCGGCGTTGAAAACGGCTTGGCGAGAAAGCAGGTCGCGCCGGCCCTGAGTGCGCGGTCGCGTACGGACTCGTCCGGAAAAGCCGTCATGAAGATGAAAGGCGTGACGTGCCCGAGACCGCGCATATGCGTCAACAGCTCGACGCCGCTCATGACCGACATCTGCACGTCCGTGATCACGCAGCAGGTCGTCTCAAGTTCGGGGGATTGGAGAAATTCGTGAGCCGAACCAAAGGTGTGGACCGTATACCCGCGCGACGTCAGGAGGTTGTTCGTCGCAAGACGAACGGAGGGATCATCATCAATGACGGAAATGATCGAAGACGCTGACAATATGATCGCTCCTGCACGGGGAGCCGCCGGCCGCGATTCAGCCGCTTGGGGGAAGGTGGGCCACCGGAGCGAGATTGGAAAGCATACTTAGGTTTGCAGATGACCCCTGTTGCGCGGGATTCCGAGCGCGTCGGTCATTCTGACGAGGTCCGCCAACGACTTCGCTGCCATTTTCCGCATGATCTGGCCGCGATAGATCTTCACGGTGATTTCGGCCAATCCCAGCTCGGCGGCGACCTGCTTGTTCATCAGGCCGGACGCAACCAGGGCGAGCACATCGCGTTCGCGCGCCGTCAGCCCCTCGTAACGGGATCGCACGCCCGAGATCGACTGCTCGGCATCGCGCCGCTTGCGATCGCGTTCGATCGCAGCCTGCACCGCATCCAGCATGTCCTGGTCGCGCACCGGCTTGGTCAGAAAATCGACGGCACCGCTCTTCATGGCTCTTACGGTCATGGGAATATCGCCGTGACCGGTGATGAAGATAATGGGCGTGTGAATATTGGCTTTGGCGAGGTCCGCCTGGAGGTCGAGGCCACTCAAGCCTGGCAGGCGGATGTCGAGCACGAGGCAACTGGGGACAGCAGGCGGTTTGGCTTCCATGATCTCCGCCGCCGAACTGAAGGCTTCGACCTTGAGACCGACCGATTGAAAGAGATTGGTGAGCGCACGGCGCATCGACGGATCATCATCGACGATCAGGACGATCGGATCACCGGCGCTCGCCTGGGCCTGCTTGGCATGATCAGTCACGACGTGTCCTTGTGTGGCAAGGGCAGGGCGATCTGGAATGTTGCACCACTCCCTTCATTTTGAATGGCCGAAAGCCGGCCCGCATGAGCCTCGATGATCGATCGGCAGATCGAGAGTCCCATTCCCAGACCGCCCGATTTCGTCGTGAAGAAGGGGTTGAAGATGCGTTCCTTGACGTCGTTGCCAAGGCCGACACCGCGGTCCGTCACGGTGAGGAGCAGGCGATCGTCGTCCGTCCGGCTCGAGCGGATCGCCAGCTCGCGCGGGCGGTCGACATTGGCATGCATGGCTTCGATGCCGTTCACCACCAGGTTGATCAGCACCTGCTGCAGCTGGATCCGGTCGCCGCAAATGCTGGGCAGATCGGACGCCAACTCCATTCGCACCGACACCGCATGGATCGCGAGCTCGCGCCGAACCAGCGCCACTGCCTCCCTGACGACCTGGTTGATGTCGAGTGGAGCCATTTCGATCTCGGTCTTCTTCGCAAGCGCTCTGATCCGGCGGATCACCTCGCTTGCCCGGTTGGCGTCCTCGACAATCCATTCTGCGGAACGGCGCGCGGCCTTCAGGTCGGCAGGGTCGCGGTCAAGCCAAGCGATGCAAGCGTCCGCATTGGAGATCACCGCGGCAATGGGCTGGGTGATTTCGTGGGCAATCGAGGTGGTCAGTTCGCCGAGCGTCGTGACGCGGGTGACGTGGGCGAGCTCGCCTTGCGCCTTGCGCAGCGCCTCTTCCGCCTGCTCGACGCGGATTGCCGCCGTGACGTCGCTGCTGACGCCGCGATAGCCGAGAAAATTGCCTGCCGCATCATGGAAAGGCTTGCCGCTGGTCCGAACGTAGATTGGAGATCCGTTGCCATCCCTGCTGCGGTAGATCAGATCGCGGAACGCAACGTGGGCATCGAGCGCCGCGCGATGCTGCTCCCATTTCTCCGGCTCGAACTCGGCGTCGGGCGGAATGTCCCAGCGGGTCAGGCCGATCAGGCCCTTCGGCGCCGCGCTGGAGGTTTCGGCATGCTCCGATATCCTGGTGATGCGGTGATCCGGCCCGGTCTCCCAGAACCAGTCGGATGCGGTTTCGGCATAGTCGCGGAATCGCTGTTCGGATGTCTTGAGCTCGTCGAACGCCTTATGCAGCGCATCTTTCGCCGCGAACTGCTCGGTGACGTCCACGTGCGTGCCGATGATTTCCATCACCTCGCCGTCGCGGCCGATCACGGGATGTCCCTCGCTGTGGACGCGTCTGATCGAGCCGTCGGGGCGCACAATCCGGAAGTCGATCTGGAAGGGCTGCTTTTGCCTGACAGCTTCACGTTCCACCTCGACAATCCGCCGAAAGTCCTCCGGCAGGATACGTTGCTGAAAAGCCCGGGCCGGGACATCGGTCTGGTCCGGCTCAAACCCGAACAGTCGGTACAGTTCAGTCGAGCGGTAGGCGAACTCCTGACGATGAACGTCCCAAGCCCAGCTGCTCGTATGGCTGAGGCGTTGGGCTTCGGCCAAATAGGCTTCGCTGCGACGCAGCCTCTGTTCCGCTTCCTTCGCAATCGTGACATCGGTCACCGCTCCGACGAACTCGATGCGCCCGGATGGGTGCCGCACGGCGCGCGCCACGGAATGGAGATATTTGATCGATCCGTCGGGCATCAGCAGGCGGTATTCGTGGTCGAAATCCTCCGCCAGCCGGTAGGCCCGATCAAGGGTGCTGCGGACTGTGTCGCGATCTTCCGGATGGATGCGCTGAAAGGCGAAGTTCAGGGTCGGCTTCGTCGCAGGGTCGCATTGGAAGATGCGGAAAGTCTCCCTCGACCAGACCGCCTCGCCGGTGGCGAGGTTCAAGCCGAAGCTGCCGGTGTGGCTCAATTCCTGGGCCTGGGCGAGGTAGGCCTCGCTCTGTCGCAGCGCATCCTCGGTCTCCTTGCGCTGGGTGATGTTCTCGCAGGCGACCAGCAGGATCGGCGTGCCGTCGCCGCGCAACATCGCCTTGGCGTTCTCGCGGACCCAGAGCACCGATCCGTCCTTCCGGAACTTGCGAATCTCCCAGGTATGCGACTGGTCCACGGTCGTGAGGCACAAAGCGACGCATTGACGAACGAAGTCGTGGTCTTCCTCGAAGAAGACGTTCAGCACGGATTGGCCGATCAGCTCGGCCGTCGTGTAGCCCAGTTGTGCGGCGCCAAACGTATTCACGTTGAGCACCGTTCCGGCCGGATCGACCATGAAGTACATGACCGGGTTGTGCTCGAACACCTCGCGCCATTGCTTCATGGCGTCACGCAGATCGGCGTTCTGCCGCGAGGCCTCAGCTACCGCGGACCGGTCCTTCTCGCCGTTGCCGAATGATCGAAGCGCCGCAAGGCCGCCGAGCAGGAATTGTGCGGCCGAAGTCCCGATTTTCGTGATCTGGCCAGGCATCATCGCAAGCGTCCCGGCGCGCCAGCGTCAAGGCGAGTAGAGCACTTTGCCAGAACAGGGGCAATTGCCCCCGACCAAAGTCGGATTCCGGGCAAAGCTCCCGGTTGCCGTGCAGCTTGCGCGCGTTGCTCCGTCTCGTTGCGCGGGCGGGCAGAGGTCCGCAAAACTACGGCCAAACCTATGTATAGCTCGCACAACCCTAGTTCTAGCGCGCATTTACCTCCGTACAATTGAGCGATGCGTTGCAGCCGGCCTAGTTTGGCAGCCAATCGAGAGGAGACGATTGCGGAGCACAAATTGCTGAAAGGCTCCGGGGGTGTTGCCCCAAAAGAGCCAGGCTCTGCATCCGCCCCTGACTTGCCGGATGAATTGGCAGTCACGATTGAGAAGCCGCATTTTCCGTGACGACCGTGGCGACCCGTGCTTGCGCACAAGGAAGCCGGGACCCCTAAGAGGTCAAGAGGAGAGGATGATGTGCGATAGCCCCGACTACTCCGAGCGCCGTCCCGAGTCCAAAGGCTGTGCTGTCTGCGCGGCGAAGTTTGGCCTGATCCGATACTATTCCTGGCGGACGCCGGTCTGCTCGAGGAAATGCCTCGACCGGTTCAGGGCGCGCCGTGAGCGCGACCGTCGCTGGTTGTTCCGATATCAGGCGGCCTGAGGACCAGCCGCCGCTTCTGCCACCTCAGGCAATTTCTTCGTCGGGAGGCTGCGTTGAACCGTACCTGCAAGCTCCTGTTGGCGATCGCGCTGCCACTTTCGCTGGTGACGGGCGTGGAGGCCGACGAAGCCGGACCGGATGGTTCACATCGTCACCATCCGCCTCAGGATCAACTGCTGCACGAGAAGTTCTATTCGAGCTGGCACATGCCGGACAATCCGGTTCTGAGCTGCTGCAACAATGCCGATTGCTACCCGACCGAGATTCGCTACGTCGACGGCAGGATCTACGCGCGGCGCCGGGAAGACGGCAAATACATCCTGATCCCGTCGCAGAAGGTCGAGCGCAACAGAGACAATCCCGACGGCCGCAACCATATCTGCGCGCGACCGCCGTCCGCCTCTCTGGTCGACCTGGTCTACTGTTTCGCGCTGGGAGGTGCCACGTGAGATTCATATTGGTGAACGGCAGAACCCCGTTCCGCAAGACGTCGTGCCTTTGGTGCTGCGAGGAGATCGATGGTGGCTATCTGCGCGACGCCAGGACGCTGCTGCGCTACTGCGGCTACGACTGCTACGCACTTCATCACGAGTCCGCGCCGTTGATCGAGGGACGCACGCGCGCGGCATCTTGAGTAGTCGGGCCGCAGAACGCATTCGGCAGGAGAGGACACGGCATTGAGATTCATGCTCGTCAATCAGGAACATCCCTGCCACGGCGGCGTCTGCCGCGCATGCGCCCGGCCGCTGGGTGCGAGTTACGTCCGTCATGTGTCCAAGCAGGAGCGGTATTGCGACTACGGTTGCTACCGTCAGCAAACGGCCATGGACATGCTGTGGCCCGGCAGCTCGCTCGAGACGATCGCGGCGCTGGCGGCGATCTCGAGCTGGAGCTGGATGATTCAGATCGGCGCGCTGTCGCGCGCATTGGCCGAGGCGTATCTGCGCGAGTACGACCTTCTGACCACGGAAGGAGGTGACGGCTAGCTCGATGACGGCCGCGCAGAAAAGTCGGCCGCAGTCCCGCGTCCAGCCCGCGCCGCGTCCAGCCCCGGCGGCGGCGAGGCTAGGGTGAGGGGGCTGCGGCCGATCCCGTTGGTGCCGCGCTCACTTCCTGCGTCGTGACGCGCTGGTCGGACTTGCCGGCGACCATGCTGCTACCCTCGAACCGTGCGCGGTACACCAGCACGTTCTCCATCACGCGCTGGACGTAGTTGCGCGTCTCCGACAGCGGGATGCGCTCGACCCAGTCGACCGGATCGACCTTGGGATCCCTGGGGTCGCCGCGGGCCTGCACCCATTCGCGCACGCGGCCGCGGCCGGCATTGTAGCCGGCAAACGTCATGATCTGGTTGCCGCGATATTCCGACAGGAGCGCGCTGAGCTCGGCCGCGCCCATTTGCGTGTTGTAGACGGGATCTGAGACCATCTTGTCCCAGTCGTAGGTCAGGCCGAAGCGCTTGGCGGTGTCGCGGCCGGCTTCAGGTGTCACCTGCATCAGCCCGACCGCATTGGCCGGCGACTTGTCGCGCTGGTCGAACGAGCTTTCGGTGCGCGCCACCGAATAGATCACGCTGGTCTCGATCGCGGGCGCGACCTGCTGGTGCTCGGGGATGCCGATGGTCGGAAAAGCGTAATGGTCGAGCGCGAGCCCGCGCGCCAGCGCCGACTTGCCGACCTCCAGCATCACGCGCGCATCGCGGCGCTGTCCGGCGAGTTCGCCGAGCCCCTCGAGGGCCGCGACGTCGGTGCTCTCCTTGGCGAAATCCTCGGCGTAATAGAACACCGTGTCGCGCTCGCCGATGCCGTAGAGCATGTCGGCAGCGCGCACGCGCTCGTCTGCGGGCGGAGTGTCGAGCGCGGCCAGCACGGGCGAGGGCGGTCGCAGCTCGATGCGATCGAGGCCGAGCTTTGCGCGCGCAAGCTGGCCGTAATAGGCGGTCGGATAGCGCGCGGCCGCCCGGTAGCTCATGCGAGCATCGGCCACAGCACCCATCGCCTCGGCGGCACGGCCGCGCCAGTAATGGGCACGCGACAGCGCGATCGGATTGGCCGAGCCTGCATCGATGGCGGCGAAGTGCACCATGGCCGCCTGGGGATCATTCAGGAAGCGCAGAGCGATCCAGCCGCACATGAAATGATAGTCGACGCGGTAGACTTCCTTCTCGGGCACCGCGGCGGTACGCACCACGTCATACGCCGTTTTGAACTTGCCCTGGTCGAGCAGCTTGCGCGCGAGCATGCGACGCTCGCGCCACCAGGCGTCGGTGTCCTGCGCGGCCATAGTGTCGGGCGCGGCGGCCAGGATCACCTCGGCGGCGTCGTCGATGCGATCCTTCTGGAGGTGCCATTGGGCGCAGCACAGCACATAGCCGAGATCGCGGCGCGCTTCAGTCGGTACGTCCTCGAGATAATCCTTGGCCTTGCTGGCCTTGCCGGTGACGGCGGCGCAGGCCTTGACGATCGCGAGCTCATCCTCGCCGAGCCGTTTCGCGGCGCGCCGCGCAGCCGCATAGTCCTTGGCGCCGAGCCGCTTGTCCATGCGGGCGCGATGATCCTCGGAGTTGAGCAGATCGCGGAACGCCTCGTAGGAATCCTCCTCGCTCCGCTCGGACAATTCGTCGGTGCGCCAGGCCTCGCGCACGAGCCGCGCGGCCCTGTCGGCGTCGCCTTCAGCGAGCAGCACGCGGGCGAGGGCGAACTTGCCCTTGGCGCTGGTCGGGCGGTCCATGGTGAATTTGTGCACGGTGGCCGCGTCGGCCTTCTCCTGCCACAGCCGCGCCTCGGCGCGGCGGCGAAGCAGGGCGCTGCTCGGCCAACCCGGATTGGCGGCGAGGAAGGCGGCATAACGCTTGAAATTGGCGGTGCTCTCGGAATGGCGCAGCATGAACCAGTCGGCGAGCTTCTGTCCGGCGGGATCAGCGATGCGGTCGCGCGCCGCGCTCGCATCATCCGTCTTGCCCTTGCGCGCGAGGTCGATCGCATCCTTCAGCGCGGCGAGGTCCCCGGTGAGCGGCGGGGCGGCCGGCTTCTCGGGCGGATCGTCGCCGGTCTTCTTCGACTTGCGCTTGGCCTCGGCATGCTTGCCATGGCGCGATTTCACCGCGGCATGACGCTGCTTGCCGGCTTTCGCCTCATGCGACTTCTTCGGCGCGGACGATTTGTGGCTGCTCTTGGCCGCCAGCTCGGTCGGAAGGAGGGCCATTGCGGCCACGGCAACGAGACACGCGAGCGAGCGTAGGCACTGGTTCATCCCATGGTCCCCCTGCGAAACCACTACAAACCAAGGTCCGCGACGACATGCGGCTTGAGAATCAACGACATCGAGAACGATGCCACGGCATCGTTTCGCATTCCTCACGCTGTCGCAACAATGCGGCAAAATACGGATGTGACCAGGGAACTTCGGCTGGGGAGCAAAGGTCAGCTTCTTTAACCTTTGTTAACGATCCGGGCCTGCGACGGTCAGGCTTGGTTCAGGGCGCCAGGAGGAACCAGATTGCGCGTGTTCCCGCAGCCAGATCCGGTGTATGGAGTTCCCTTGCTCCGTCCCTTTGGCCTTTGTCCCTGCAGCTATGCCGATTTTCAACCAGTCGATCAGGCGCAAGATCGTCGGTATCGCCCTCGGATTGATCGTCCTGATGCTGGTCACCTCGATCCTGTCGATGGTGATGTCGAGCCAGGTCGGCGTCCTGCTCGACGAGCTCACCAACCGCTACATCCCGGCCTATGGCGATCTCGCGCGCGCCAACATCCGCTCGCTGGAGCGATCGGTGGCGCTGCGGCGGATGATCATGATGAAGATGCAGGCGTCCTCGGACGAGGAGGCCTATGCGGCGCGCCTTCGCGAGTTCGAGGACGCCGACCGCAAGATCGAGGAGGAGGCCGAGCGCGCGCGCAAGCTGATCAACGCGATCATAGACGACCCTCGCACGCCGTCCGACAATGCCGCGCTGGCCCGGATCGAGACCCGTATCGAGACCGCCGTCGGCGAGCTGCGCCGCGATCAGAAGGAGAGCCACGCGAGGCTCCTCAACCAGATCGACGCACAGCAGATGGCGGAAGCGCGCGGCACCCTCGAGCATATCGACGCGCTGCGCGACCAGTTCAACCAGAAGATCGATGCGATCCGGGCCGACATGCTCAAGCAGGTCTTCGCCAGCACGTCGCAGGTGATCGGCCATCAGCACCAGGCGATCATCGTCTCGGGCATCGTGACGTTGCTCGCGGCGATCGTCGGCTTTGCCTTTGCGCTCCTGGTGTCCAGCGGCATCACGCGCCCGGTGCGGCTGCTGCTCGCCGGCACCCGCGAGGTCGAGGCCGGCCGCTTCGACAAGACCATCACCGTGTCCACGCAGGACGAGATCGGCGAGCTAGCCGCGGCCTTCAACCGCATGACCGAGCAGCTCAGGCACAACGAGCGCATCCGCGAGACCTTTGGCCGCTACATCGATCCCAAGGTGGTGCAGGGGCTGATCGACCGGCCCGAGGTCGCGATCGACGGCGAGCGCCGGGTCATGACCATCATGTTCTGCGACATGAGCGGCTTCACCTCGATGAGCGAGGGCATGACCCCGCGCGGCCTCGTCAGGGTGATGAACCACTATTTCACGGTGATGTCCGGACCGATCAGGAGCAATCGCGGCATCATCGACAAATATATCGGCGACGCCATCATGTCCTATTGGGGCCCGCCCTTCATCGAGGAGGACGAGCAGGCGCTCCTGGCCGGTATCGCCGCAACCGAGATGGTCGACCAGGTGCCCGCGCTGCAGAAGCAGCTGCCCGACCTGCTCGGCATCCGCGCCATGCCGGCGCCGTGTGACCTGCGGATCGGCATCGCCACCGGCGAGGTCCTGACCGGCAGCATCGGCTCCGAGCTGATGATGAGCTTCACCGTGATGGGCGATGCCGTGAACCTGGCGTCGCGGCTGGAGGCCGTCAACAAGGTCTACGGCACCCGCATCCTGATCTCGCAGGCAACTGCTGATGCGATCGGAGCGCGGCTCGAGCTGCGCGAGATCGATCGTCTGGCGGTCGCCGGCCAGAGCGCGCCGCAGCCGATCTTCGAGGTGATGGCGCGGGTGGGCGCGCTCACCGCCGCGCAGGACAGCCTGCGCACGCATTATGCCGAAGCGCTCGCGGCCTATCGGGCCCGCCGCTTCGACGAGGCGCGCGCCGCCTTCAACGCCGCGCTCGAAGCCGTCCCCGGCGACGGCCCCTCGCGCACGATGCTCGGCCGCATCGCGCAATTCGAGGCGAAGCCGCCGGAGCAGGGGTGGGACGGCGCCTGGCGGCTGGAGCAGAAATAGCCGTTTTGTTGGGCCGGCCCGCGCTGTCCGGAAAAAACGTTTCTACTCGATAACGATGTTCGCCGTGACCTATTTCCCGGGCTTAGGTTGGATGTCCTTGAGGCGTTTGACGGGGACACGCCGATGACGGAACTTCAGGACAGGCTGGAACGGTTCGAGACGCTCACCGCCGAATGCGAGCTGATCGCCAAGCTCGCCACCGACAGCACCAAGCGCGAGTTCTATCTGAAACTCTCGGAACAGTACCGTCAGCTGGCGGTGGACATGCGGCAGGCGATCGCGACCAAGGCTGCGGCCTGACGCGGGCTGCAATCCGTTCTTAAGGTTTGGCGCGCATCCTTGACGTCGCGAGCGATCGCTCGTGGTGGAAAGGCCGGGGTTCGCTGCAATGCAGCGCACCTCGCGAGTGTCATTTGCCATGCTTGACAGGGCAATCACATGCGCCTCGTTGCCGTGATCATAGTCGCGCTCATGACGGCGGCCTGCGACCAGGAGCAGGATATCACCGGCTCGACGCCGACCTGCCCGATGCGGAACTACAGCTACAATCCCCGCGACATGAACCAGTGCGTCAGTGCGTGCAAATCGTGCGATCGCGGCACCACGGTCACCTGCACCACCTCCTGCACCCTCAAGGGCGCGCGCTGAGACCACCGCTTTCTCCGGCGCACCCAGCGGCGGTGCTGGGGCACCGGAACGATTCACTTGGGTTAATCATTGAAGCAGGTGGGCAGGACGCGGAGTCCGATGGAAATGGGTATGCTCGATCCCGGTCGATTTCTGGTGTCGTGCTCGCATTGTGATGCCTGGCCGATGGCGGCCAATGTGAAGCGGTCGAGCTGGTCGGCGTCCCCGCACGAGGTCCGCTTTGTCTGCACGCGCTGTCGTCGCGAGGAGACCGCCATCGTCTCGGCCTCCGGCGAATTGACCCCGATCAAGCGCGTCGATGTTCCGCCGCACGACGTCGCTGTCGCCTGGGCCCAGGCGCAACGTGTGCGAGGGCGGACCTGAGCGCCCGGCATCCACCGGTCGATTGACTCCCGGGGCCAACGGCTCGTAAATGATCGGCGACGGTTCTCCTCAGGGAGATCAAAAGGGAATGTGGTGCGGGATTGTCCCAACGCAGGGATCTGTCTCAACGCCACGGCTGCCCCCGCAACTGTAAGCGGTGAATCTTTCGTCTCATGCCACTGGGAAACTCGGTCCTGGGAAGGCGACGCAAGGTCACGACCCGCGAGCCAGGAGACCTGCCGTCAGCCGTGGTCACACGCGAAGATGTCGGTCGGGGAGTACAGACATTAGCTTCACCGGAGCAATCCATCGCTCTGCCGTGAAACCTCGTTCGCTGTGACGTGCCACTGACGTCATACCGAGGTTACAATTGTGTCCCGTCTCGTCTCTGCCGCCAGGCGCCTTGCCGCCGGCCTGCTCGCATCCGTTTCCTTCCATTCGCTCGATCTGTCCTCCGCCTTCGCCCAGCACGCGCTTGCCGAGCAATTGCCGCCGATCGAAGTGACGCAGCCCGACGATCACAACCGCACGCGGGCGAGGGCGACCGGTGACGGCGAGGCGACTCGGCAGCGGGCGAGGACGAATGTCGCGCCGGCAGGCAATGGCGCCGGCTCATCCGGCTCCGGCGGTAAGGCTGCCGCCGGCAACGGCGGCATCGTCGGGGCCGCCACGACCGTCATCACGGCCGCGGATATCGCGCATTCGCCATCGCAGACGCTTGCCGAGATCATCGCGACGCAGACGCCGGGGGCCCAGATCACGACGCTCTATGGCGGCCAGATCGGCGCCAAGACCAGCGTGGACCTGCGTGGCTTCGGCGCCTTTGCCACCGCCAACACGCTGGTGCTGGTCAACGGACGACGGTTGAACGACGTCGACATGGCGCAGGTGGACCTCTCCACCATCCCGCTCAATTCGATCGAACGCATCGAGGTCACGCGGGGCAATTCCGGGGCGGTGCTCTACGGCGACAACGCGGTCGGCGGTGTGATCAACATCGTTACCAAAAATGGCGCCGGCGGACCGCCCGTAACCGCGCGCATCGAGGCCGGCTTCGGCTCGTTCAACACCAGGCTTGGCAATGTCTTGACCTCGCTCAATTCCGGTCCGTGGTCGACCTCGTTCTACGGCAATACGGTCAGGACCGATGGCTACCGCGATAACAATCGCAATTCGCAGCAGAACGGCGTCGGCAATCTCAATTACACGACGCCGGGCCTGAGTGCTTTTCTCACCGTCACCGGCGACAATCAGGAGCTGCGACTGCCGGGCGGCCGCACCGTCGATCCCTCCATCGGCCTCGACGAGCTCAGGGCCAACCGGCGAGGGACCAGCACGCCGTTCAACCACGCCAACCAGCAGGGTTTTGGCGCGACCGCGGGCTTCACCAAGACCCTGGTCAACGGCGTCGATCTCATTGTCGACGGCGGCGTGCGCGACAAGAAGCAGCAGAGTGCGTTCTTTTCCACCCCGACGCCGGTTCCGGCGTTCTTCACGTCGACCTATGTCGGTTCCCATCTGACGAATTGGTCGATCACGCCGCGGCTCAGCGTGAAGAGCCTGCTCCTCGGCATGCCGTCGCAGCTCCTGACCGGCATCGACTATTACGATGCGAGCTTTGAGCAGAACCGCGGCCCGGGGCAGGGGCTCTCCCCCTGGCACAATTACGACCTCAGGCAGCAGACGATTGCGGGTTATGTCCAGCACACATTGGGAATCGCGCCCGCGACCGACATCTCCTACGGCGCGCGGGTGCAGAACGTCAGACTTGCGGCACGCGACAATTTCGACCCGGCAGCTCCCTTCAACGCCGACATCGGCGCGCTGCCGCTGACGAGCAACGAGACCCAATATGCGCTGCATCTCGGGGCCGAGCATCGCCTCAACGACCAGGTCTCGCTGTTCGGCCGCATTGCGCGCGCGTTCCGCACGCCTGATGTCGACGAGCGCCTGTCCTCGGGGCCTTCCTTCGATCCCTTTACCTTCGCTGCGATCCCGCAAACGTTCCAGCTCAAGACCCAGACCTCTTGGGATATTGAGGGCGGTGTTCGCATCAAGGGCGGCGGGTTGCAGCTGCAGAGCAGTCTCTATCTGATGGATCTCACCAACGAGGTCCATTTCAATCCGGTCCTGTTCTACAACACCAATCTCGATCCGACCCGCCGCTACGGCTCGGAGACCAGCCTGTCCTATCGCGTCAACGATGCCCTGCTGCTGCGCTCCGGCGTGGCCTATACCCGCGCGGTCTTCCGCGAAGGCATCTGGGCCGGCAACGACGTGCCGCTGGTGTCGCGCTACACGGCGAGTGCGGGCATCACCTGGAACATCTGGCAGAATTACGTGGTGCTCGATGCCACCGCGCGCTTCTGGAGCGAGCGACGCATGGACAACGACCAGGCGGGCACCCAAAAGCCGATTCCCGCCAACGGCACGATCGATCTCAAGCTCAGCGGCCAGGTTGAGCGCTACTTCTGGTCCCTCAGCGTCAACAATGTGCTGAATGCGCTCTACTACGACTACGCCATCGCGAGCACCTTCACGGACGGCCGCTTCAGCGCCTATCCGCTGCCCGGCCGCACCTATCTGCTCAAGGCCGGCGCAACGTTCTGATTTTCGTCACGCGCCCCTAAATGGACTAGAATTCGAAAGAAGGAGATTCAACCATGGCTCTCAGCATCCTGCCGTCTGGTGGCGATCGCTTCCGGCTTCACCCGGTCGCGCCGCGCCTTGCGCCGATATTCTGCTTTGCGCTGCTGACGGCGTCATGCGCGCTCGCAAGTTTTGCGTTTGCCTGCGCCACGCCGTTCGCGGCCTTCGCCGTCGTTGCCGCGGCGATGCTGCCGCAGCGTCCGGCGCTGCTCGTCGTCACCGGCGCCTGGCTCGTCAACCAGACCATCGGTTTCGGCGTGCTGCATTATCCCGTTGACGCCAACACGATTGCCTGGGGCTTCCTGATCGGCGCGGCTGCGCTTCTGGCGACCGCGGCCTCGTCGACGGTACTCGGCCTGCTGCCGCAGGGCCGCACGCCACTGATGCTGGCGATCACGCTCGTCGCCGCCTACGGGATTTACGAGCTCGCGCTGCTCGCCACGACGCCGTTCCTCGGCGGCGAGGGCGCCTTCACCGCCGCGATCGTGACGCGCATTGGACTGACCAGCGCCGTCTGGCTCGCCGGCCTCGTTGCCATCTGTGAGATCGTGCGCCTGGTCGATCCGGCCGGACGCAAGCGAGCGATGTCCGCCTGAGCGGCCGATCGTGGCCGTAGCCGGATGGAGCAAAGCGCAATCCGGGGCCGCTCGCCCGGCATCTAGCACGGTCCCGGATTACGCTGGCGCTCCATCCGGGCTACGCGATCGTGCCTGTGTCGCCCGCTGTCAATCTACGTCGCTAAAAATATTCCACTTTACCGAAATTCGGTTTCGGCGTATGTGTCGTCCATCCCGGCTCACCCAAGAGGGGCGACGATGTGGTCGTCACTGTCGCGAGCCGGGCTTGCGGTGGACGCGGCAGCGTCGGCACGAGAGGCGCGGGCAGGGCGGGTTGTCCCTGTGAGCCCGAGGCTTCGTGCGGACGACGGCGCTGCCAGGCTTCGTCTCGTCTGTAAGTTTCCGGCTTCGTCGACGGGGCCCGGGAAAACTGCGGCCAAATGGCGGGCCGCGCGTACGGCAAAACCGTGTGGTCCTGGCCGTCGTTGCTACGGTCAAGTCCTTGCGAAGGTGCGAGCGAGCCCAACCGGGCAGACTGCATCATCCAAATTCGCGGGGC
>NZ_KB902792.1:0-110556 GCF_000379585.1 Bradyrhizobium sp. WSM2793
AACCGCACCGTCGAAGGGGCTGTCCCCACCCGCCGCGCAATCTCGCGGGTCGGCATCCCGGCCGACTTCAATCTGATCACATCGCGCACATGGCGCATCGCAAACCTCTCCGTCGGCATCCAGGTCCCCCTTCGCAAAGCCGAAAGGCGGACCGTATCGGACCCAGAAGAGGCCTCGTCACCCCGGGCGACATCATCCCGGAATGGTGGGCGAGATCATCTCGGAATGGCGGGCGAGATCAAATCGGAACGGTGGGCGAGATCATTCCGGAATGGTGGGCGACATCGAGCGGAATCAGCAACCTGGGAGCTACGCTTCTACTTGCGCGTCGCGCAAATTGAACCCGGAGACCGGCTTATCCGCGCGAGCGACCCAACGCTCTCGGTGTGCGGAGATGCGGGTTCCGAAGTCAGCGATTCACAGATTGGGCAGACCAGCCTGCATGGGATGGGCTGGCTTGAGGCCTCACACCGGCTTCTGTAGAGGAGAGCCGAAGATCGCTCGCTGATATTCGGCGAGCAGAGCGGGATCCTCAATCGATCCGTGATGACGGAGCTGCCTCCAGACGCCGTTCATCCTCGTGAACCAGCGCGTAGTTCGGAAGCGCAGGTCGATGGTAGTCGACGGTGTCTTGCAGGCGCCCTTCTCACGCCCCACGAAGAGGTGCCAGTCGCTTCCACCTTGCGAGGAAAAGTCATAAAACGTCACGTTCACGACTGCGGCTCCTCCGAACAGCTTGGCACAGCCATTACGGATGGAGGGCCAACCGCGACGAATTCCGCTAATAGGATTGTCCATGCTCGGCACATCGCCTTCCGCCCAATTTACCGCGAGACCATCGAGGTCCCGCGCGTTGAAGAGCGATAAAAAGTCGATCAGCGCATCGAGCGCACCGCCGTCGTTTCACTTGCTTTCGACCTCCGATATCTCAGGGGGAGTTGAGGACATCTGAGATGGCTCCTTTCTTCAGTCAAGGGGGCAATGGGTCACCCTCGTGAGGCCTATCGTGAGATTTTGTTCTCCGTGCAGCAATGACAGTCCCGAGGCTGAACTCGATCACGAATGCTAATGCGAGGGCTTTGGCAACAATTTGCGCCGCAACATCGGCTGCGGAAACAGACCCTGCAGCAGCGCCTGCTCGACTCGGTTCGAGACGGCAGCCTCAAGGCTCGGCTGAGCAGGACCAAGCTCGCAGCAATTGCAACTCTTGCCGGCGAAGCCATGACGATCCGATGCATCACCCATGTGCTTTGCCCCCTTCAGCGTGCGAATTCAAAGATGGCACTCGGCGCCGCCTTGACGGAGCTTGGCGTATCAGCCGGGAAGCGGTACTTCGAAAATGCGCAACGGCCTTCGCGGAAAAGCGATCACCCGGCCTACGGGCGCCAGCAAAGCGCAGCCGATCAGCTCATCCTCGTCGAACTGAAGGCAAGGTATCTGGGTCACCAAGATCCCAATATAGCCCCGCCATAATCTCCAGAGCTTCACGCGCGAGTCCGATCGGCAGATGCTCGTTGGCTGCATGTTGCCGGCATCCAGGATAGGCATGGGGTACCCACAACGTGGGCAAATCCAGCACGTTGGCAAAGATGTCGTTCGGAAGCGATGCTGCAAAATTGGGCAAGATTGCCGGCGATTTCTGCGTCGTCCGAGCGATCGATGCTTGGGCCCACCTAGCCCAGGGATCCGAAGGATCGAGGCGCGTGGCAAGAAAAATGCCATCGTCTGGGCTAAGTGTCACCTGCACCATGTCGAGACCGGACTTCGCGAGGTGTCGTCGAAGCGCCGGTAAAATATCCTCGTGATCAACGCCAACCACGAAGCGGAGCTGACACCGTGCCCAAGCACTCGGGGGAATGGCGTTGATCGGCGCCTGCGGATTTCCGGAAGTGACGGCGAGAACATCAAACGAGCACCAGCCATACACCTGCTCTGCCGGAGTCAGTCCCGGCTCGCCCCAAGCCGGATCGATATCAGGCCCGCCAAGTCCTCCGTCAACGACACAATCGGCAAGCACCCTCCGGACGGAGTCAGGCAGCCCACCTGGAAGCCATTCTGGAATCAGGCTGGATTGCAGGATCGGAAAAGCAGACCGCCCCAATTGCCCGAATAATACTTGCGCATGCCCTGGCCACGATCGTCTCTCCGACCGGCCGCATCCATGCGCTCTCGCGCGCGTCAATTGAGATGTCGAATGTGACACATCCGCGCGAGCCCAGGAATATAGTAGGCCGATGCTCGGATAGACGGGGTCCGTCAGACGCCAAGAAAAGATCGCCGCAGAGGAGGTTCTTGTGCGTCGTGCATAGTTCGCGGAGGCCAGGGGAATCGACCTCTTCGCCCATTTCTATGAGGTATTTCAGGTTGAACCCCAGCCGACCCCTCGTCTCGAGGACAGCGCGGAGGCTGGCAATATTGATGGCATGCTGTCCTTTGTTGTCGGCGATACCACGGCCATACCAGCGATCACCGAGCTTTGCGAGGCGCCAAGGCGATATTTCTGTGGCCCACGATTCGTCCATTCCTCGAACCACATCGCCGTGCCCATATCCGAGCACCGTCAGTAACGCTCCCGCTTCTCTGCGCTCTGCATACAGGAAATCCGTGCCTGCAGCAGTCAAATGCTGCCAATCGCAGCCGAGCTCTTCAAGCATGCAGCGGAGTTCGTTGAGATATTCGACTATCTGAAGTGCTCGTTCCGGATTCTGACTCTCGGAACGAATGGCGACGAGCCGCGAAAGCACGGTCTCGAAGTCCCCAGAATCGAGATGGCTTCTCGCGCGCGAGATTGCGGCGTTCCGGCTCATCTAGGGCACCTCCTTACGCCAAAGGGACCTCAACGGGCGGCCGGAAACACGCGAGTATGCACAGCTTCGATCTCAACGCGGACCCGCTGACCGGATTGGAATAGCGGCCGTCCTGGCTTGACCGGAATCCGCGCGGTCAGCCTCAGCCCGCCCACTTGCACCAAAACGCTCTGGTTGGTGCCGGTGTACGCGGACTCCAGCACCGTCGCTTTGCCCTCGTCATCGATCTCCAAACGGATAAATTCGGGGCGCACTGCGAGCAGCCCTCGATCCTGCTGAGAGAGCACCTGCTCCTTGCGTAGGTCAACACGCAGCCCGAGATCCGGCGTTGCTACTTCAACATTTTCGCCAGACCGGCTTAGCTCGGCGGGCAAGAAATTCGTCTCGCCGATGAAATCAGCGACGAAGGCCGTAGCCGGCTCCTCGTACAGTTCACGAGGAGATCCGAACTGCTGCAGGCGGCCATGCTCAAGAACGGCCACGCGATCGGCCATTGACAGGGCTTCTTCCTGATCGTGAGTGACGAAGATGATGGTGCTGCCTACCTCCTTATGGATCAGCTTGATCTCTATCTGAAGCTGCTGCCGAAGCTTGCGATCGAGAGCCCCGAGCGGCTCGTCCATCAACAGAAGAGGCGGACGGAACACCAATGCACGGGCCAGCGCGACACGTTGCTGCTGCCCTCCCGAAATCTGGCTTGGAAGCCGCGCACCGTAACCGTCGAGCGCGACCAGCTTCAATGCCTTCGTGACCTCACGTTCGACATCGCGGCCGCTCATGCCGCGTCTACGAAGAGGATACGCAATGTTCTCCGCGATGGTCATATGCGGGAAGAGTGCATAGTTCTGGAACACCATTCCAAAACCACGGCGATGTCCGGGAACATCGTTGATCCGGACGCCATCAAGCTTGATATCGCCCGAAGAAGGAATCTCGAAGCCAGCGATCATCATCAGGAGCGTGGACTTCCCGGACCCACTGGATCCGAGCAGGGCGACGAACTCGCCGGGCTCTACCGACAACGAGACGCCGTCGACTGCTTTCACCGAACCGAACATCTTGGTGATCGCGTCGACCGACACCGCGCCCCGCTTGTCCTTGCTGGACACAGGAATACTAGCCGAATGCTCAGCGGTCATCGCTGCAATCATTGTCATGTTGCGTCCGTTTCGAAGATCTGGCGTGGCGTCTTGGTCAGTCGTTCGCCTCGCTCCTGGTCACGACGATGGAATCGCTCATCGCAAGACCTGCGGCCGAGGTATACATGTGGAAGACCATGCCCTCCTCAATCACCCAGTCCGAGTGGGGAGTGAAGCACCGATATAGATCACTCGTATGCTGAGAGACGAGTGGCGTCACTCCAAGCGTATAGCCGGTGATATTGTCGTAGGAATCACGCAAGCCCGCCGCCACAACACCTTCCCGCACGATGCGATCGACGTCGGCAGCTGCCGCACCAGGCCGAAGCGCAGCAATTTGCTGGTCCTGTAGCGAGATTAGGGTCTCCGCAGCCGCCCTCTGCTCATCGGTTGCTCGCCCCACGATGACAGAACGCATAATGCGAACAGTATAGAAGCGCAGGCGAGGCAGGAGCTCGATGCGAACGATGTCACCGTCCGCCAGAGGTCGCTCTTCGAGAAATCCGTGTAGAGAGTCCCAGCCGGATCCGACATTCAGCGGACCGACGAAGCCATCGTCAAACCCGAGTTTGTAATAGGCGCTTGCAGCGGCCCCCGCGACATCGCGCTGGCTCTTTCCACGTTCGATCTCCCTCACGGTCGCTTGCAGGGCGCTGTCCAGAAGGGAACCCGCGCGCTTCATATGGGCGATCTCCTCGGCCGACTTTCGTCCTCTGAGGCTCCATGCAGAGCGTTCGAGATCGCGAATGTCGGAGCCAGGGAGAAGCTCGCGAAGGCGATTGTGTCGCTGAACGGTGAAGGAGTTCGATTGAAAGTCGGCACCGATGTGCTTGTGGGTGATGCTCCGCTCGCGCAAGGCATCTACCAGGGCGACCAGCGGATCATCCCAGTCGCCGAAGCCGACGATATCTTCCATCCAGCTCCGCTGGCGCGCCGGCGGTATATCGAGCTTACGAACCAGAAGGAAGGGCTCGCCCGAGGCCGGCACGACGCATGTACGCCAGAGGTTCTCAGAGACGGTGTAGCTAGACAGCCACGCCATCATCTCCGGTTCATCGAGAATAACGCAGTCCAGCGACGAGCCGCCATCAGCGCCTGAACCAACAACAATCGCCGCCTGTACTCGTCGACAGAGAAGGTGAGATCGCGAACCATGTTACAAACTTTCTGCTCTTAAACTAGCGTAGCGACACCAACGAGATCACCCGTGTGCCAATGCGATGCGACGCGTCCCAAAGTCGTCATCTTCATTGTCAAGCTCCAACCTGCGTCCGGCGTCCTTCAAGGGCTGCTCCGACAAAGAGACGCAATAAGCAAAGTAGAACCAGCACGGCCAGGAACAAGACAGCGATCACCGCGATCTGCGGACTGATCTCCAGGCGGATATTGTCCCACATTCGCGTAGGCAGCGGGGTCGCGGATGGCCCACTCAGGAAAAGGCCAAACACCACGTCGTCGAAGCCCACGATGAAGGCGAATATCGCCGCGCTCGCGAGCGTCGGAAACAGAAGAGGCAAAGTCACGGTCCGTAAGGTGGTTAGAGCTTCGAGGGCTCAACACCGTCCGCCATCAGCGCTGCCTCGAACGTCCCGCCATCGGAGGCCCAGGTACCGGCCATCAACGAACGTCGGCCTGCAAATTTCTGGACATCCCAGACATCAGCCCATGAGTTCGGTGCATTGGATGTAAACTTCGACGCGTCGTACGCGATGAAGAGTGAATAGACGATCGCGGGCACAGTGAACTTGCCGACCTTGACAGGAGAAAACGCCTCCAGGTCGGACTTGTCGAAATAACCGTAGTCGATCGGGAGCAGCAGATTATCTCGCTCGAATGTCGGCGCCTTACCACCGGCAGAATCGTGACGTCATAACGAGGCGCCCCCGCGAGAACGCTCGCGCGCACAGCTCCTGTATCGGTGCGAGGTTGCGCGATCACCTTGATGCCGGTCTCGCGCTCGAAAGGCTCGAAATAGGCTATCCGCTTTGCTTCACCCCAGGACCCGCCGCCGTCATAGACGACGACTTCGCCGGTGCCTTTGGAATTTGAGCGATCGCGGGAGCCGGAAACAGCGAGCGCGTCGCCGCAAGGCCTCCGATGAGCGCGGTGCCCTGAAGAAGTCTGCGTCTCACGATGTCGACCATAGCTGCTCTCCCTTTACCTGATGACGACACTTGCTCCGACACTGCTCGCGCATATAATGTGACGTGCCGGCGGCGGAATTCTCCGTTTTTCATTCCTCCGTGCCGGAAAGTTGCAATCTTGAGGGAAGTTCGGATGACCGTCACGCGCGCGGATCTCGATCGCCTCGATCTCAAGTTGCTGATGTTGCTTCAGGAGAACAATCAGCAGACCTCGGAAGAGCTTGGGGAGCGTGTAGGCCTGTCACCGACATCCTGCCTGCGTCGACTACGGCGGCTACGCGAGAGCGGCGCGATCATGTCTGATGTTTCGATCGTAGCCCCGTCGGTCACGGGAAAGCGGGTGACGTCAATTGTGCTCGTCGCTCTGGAACAGGAACACCTTCCTCTGCTCGACACCTTCAAGAGCCGAATGAGCGGCTATCCCGAGGTCACGCAATGTTACTACGTGACCGGGGCAGCCGATTTCATATTGGTCGTCAATACGGATTCGATGGAAGAGTATGGAGCTTTCACTGAAAGGGCGTTTTTCCCTGACAAGAATATCAAGTCGTTCACAACCTTCGTTGCGATGCAGACAGTCAAGTTCACGACGCGCATCAATCTCGACGTTTCCTGACTGGACGTGCGCGCTCTCTTTGCCGCAGCCTAACGGCTCCCGCTCCAGGCTGAGAGGTCTGTGGGGCCTTCAGTCGCGAACAGCAGAACTTTCGAAGACTGTCCGAGTGCGAGCCTGTCTCGATCTTCGCCAGCTGCTCTGATGAGACCGGCAAATCCCGCCGCTCCCGACTCGCCAACCCGAAGACGCGGATCGTCGGACACGCCTGCATTTAGTAGACGAACCGCATCGGCCGCTTGCTCGTCTGTGACAGTAAGGAAGCCAGTGGACATGGATTCGATGATGGGCCAAACGAGCAACGACGGGCTCTGGCACTCGAGCATGGCCATGTTCGTGGGCGGCCCCGACGGAAGACGTACAGGCCTCTCTGCATGAGCGCTCTCGTAGAGGCATGCCGACCGTTCTGGCTCCACGATCCACAGATGGGTATCGCGCCCGAATAGACCTCGCGCCCAGCCGTGGCCGAACACGCTTGCTGCAAGGCCTCCAACGCCAGCCTGAACCAGAACATGCGTAAATGGCTTTGGTTGTCCCGCCGTCGCTGCAATGATTTCGTCGATCAGGATTGAGTAGCCCTGGACCACGAGCGTGCAGGCAGTCTCATCTTCTCCCGGCCCGACTGTATCCGGGACAGCAATCCAACCGTCCTGCGAAGCTGCCTTGGCCGCGGCCTCGACAGAGTCGTGATAGTCTCCGGCCACACGCACGATCGCAGCGCCGAGCCTGGAGATATGAGCGGCTCGCTCGTCGCTCACGCCTTCGTGGAGATACACGACAGCCCGCGCTCCGATGAGCCTCGCTCCTGCCGATACCGAACGACCATGATTCCCATCCGAAGCGCAGGAAAATGTGAGCTCGGAAAGCATGGATCGCACACCAGGCTCCAACAACTCTACCGGCAGACTCGCTCGTCCCGTCCGTCCCTCAACGTGTTTCATAGCGAGCTTCAGCACCGCGTATGCGCCGCCGAGCCCTTTGAAGCTGCCTATGCCGAGTCGGTGTGTCTCGTCCTTGATCCAGATCTCGCCGACGCCCAGCCTCTCGGCCGTACGCGGCAGAGAGATCAGTTTGGTAGGAGCGTAGCGCGGACAAGCTCGAAGCAGGCAGAGCGGCTCCTCCCCTGCGTTTCGGTCGCACCACCAAGGAATGTGCTTTAGGTCCGAGGACGGACGCAGCAGCATGGGTCGAAGCTGGCTGGATGGATCGGTCGATGCAGCCTTGACAGGCTGTAGGGGCGCTCGCAATTCGTCCTCCCTCGTGTCAGACCATACTTTGGCGAAACCCGATGGCGATTACCGCAAAGTTTGAGCTGCTCGATGACAGAATTGGGCATTGTTCGATGTAAAACGCCCGGTTTGGGCCTGAAGCTCCAGTTACGCTTCGAAGACTCGTGCACTGAACTTGGCCGAACGGGTTCTTAAGTTGAGGAAAGGTGATTTCCGGTGCAGCCGTCTTTTTCACAGCCGACAGGTTATTCGGAATTCGCGGATCTTTCCGATTCCGACGTGGATCGTTTGCGAGAAGATACACCAGGCGTCGCAAATCGACTCCATTTTAATAATGCAGGCGCGGCATTGATGCCGAAGCAGGTTGTCGGCGGCATGATCGAATACCTGCAGCGCGAAGCGGTAATTGGCGGCTATGAGGCAAGCGCTGAGAACACCGCTCGCCTCGACGGCGTATACGACAGCATCGCCCGGCTCGTCGGCTCCAGACGGGACGAGATCGCGCTAGCCGAGAACGCCACTCTGGCATGGCAGCGCGCCTTTTATTCGCTTTCCTTTGGCCCAGAAGACCGAATTCTCACGACCTCAGCCGAATTTGCGGCCAACTACGTTGCGTTGTTGCAAGTAGCGCGTCGTACCGGCGCACGGGTTGAGGTCATCCCTGACGACGCAAATCGTGTTCTCGACCCGCAAGCGTTCGAGCGTATGATTGATGCTCGCGTACGACTGATCGCTATCACGTGGGGTGCCGACCAATGGCGGCCTCGTGAATCCGGCTGAGGCCGTGGGACGGATCGCGCGCCGACATGGTATCCCCTACTTGCTAGATGCGTGTCAGGCGGTTGGGCAGATGCCGATCGATGTCTGTGCACTTGGTTGCGATATGCTTACCGCAACAGGCCGGAAGTTCTTGCGCGGTCCGCGCGGGACAGGGTTCCTGTATATACGTGACGATTTCCTGAAGGGCGTCGAACCTGCCATGATCGACCTGTTCGGAGCACCGTGGGTTGGACCTGAGCGCTACGAACTTAGATCCGACGCGCGACGATTCGAGACGTGGGAAGCAAACTATGCAGCGCGGCTTGGACTTGGGATAGCTGTCGATTACGCGCTTTCGATCGGCATCGAGAGAATCGAACGACGTTGCCGTCTGCTTGCGAATGGACTGCGCGAACTGCTCGCTGCAATCGCTGAAGTGTCGATTCATGACCTGGGAGAACGTCCCGCTTCAATCGTCTCCTTCACAATTCGCAACGTGGGTGCACGCGAGGTCATGCGTCAGTTGGCAGCAGGGAAAATCAATGTGTCAGTCTCGCCGCCAACAAGCACCCCGTTGGACGCAACGCGGAGAGACCTTCCTGATGTCGTTCGCGCGTCGCCGCATTACTACAATACATTCCAGGAGGTTGAAACTCTCGTGTCGGCGGTCCGCCGAATAAGCAGTTGATGGTAGCCTCGCCGAGGCTGCCTAGTCGGAAGCATCGGCGCCCGATCGGGCAGCTCCCTCATATCAAGGTACGACAGCAAGCAAGCCGCTTTACAATTGGACAGCTTCCACCCCGCGAGAGCTGAGAACCTGCCTAAGCTACTGGCCTAAGGCTTCGTTAGGCTGTTACTCCTTGTCACCGTGCTGGTAGCATCCAACTAAGCCATCCCCGACCACCACGAAGCCATCGGCAACGCGGCGACACCCCCTGCCCGCACGTACGACGACACCGCGGCGCCAAACATTGACGCCCACGTGTCGCAGATCGCACCCGATCAGACATTGATGTCGCGGCCACGAGTTTCCGGCAACAACAGCGCACCGACGATCGCCGTCAGGCCGGCAAACACCACCGTGTACCAGGGCCCAGCGAAGATGTTACCGGTCGCAATGACGACCGCGGTCGCGACGAACGGAACGAATCCGCCGATCCAGCCGTTTCCGAGTTGCAGGGCTACGGAAACGCCTCTATGGAGTGCGGACCGGAAAGAGTTCAACGAGAAGCGCTCCGAGCGGCCCGTAAACCATGGTCGCCAGGAAGACCATGGCGAACAAGATGGCCATGACCATGGGCCCGTTGGGCTGCGCCGGCGTCTTTGCCTATGGCAGGCCTTTTTTCGGTCAGCACATTCACAAGCTTGGTTTCGTCGAAGCCTTGATCCGCCGCCTCTGCTGCTGCTTCTGCTGATTATGGAAGGGTGTCGAGGACCACGGTTCAAGTTTGGAAGTCCTGCTGATTCGCTAGAGCTGAAGCTTGCCGAAGGAGAGCCCAATAGAAAGCGAGTGACAACGCCGCTCCAACATCCTCTATTCGTTGGAAAAACGCAGAGGCAGGATGGGATCGAGCTCCTCCTGCTCCAGCGTCTTGGCATCTTCCTTCGCCAGGTACGCCGCCAGAGCTGCAATCCCGGACTCCGGCGGACATCTCGCCGGGGCGGACTTTTTCGACGGCACCTCGCCGAATCTTTCAGCTATTTCGACGCTCATCAAATGGGGTCGAACCGGGCGACCGACGGCACGCTCGATCGTATGGAAGATCCAGGTGCCGTCCGGATCGATGTCCGACCAATGGAAGAGCGGCGTGCGTTCGGACACCATGCCCGCGATCGTTCGCAGCGCCTGTTGGGTGGCGAGCGAAGGATAGCCACCCACGTACATCGTCGTGCCAAGTCGACCAGGGTCCGCCTCGGCAATGTGCCTGTTGAAGCTTGCGAAGTTCTCTATCGTCAGGACGTAAGTCGGAGGCTCCCGAAAGCGGATGCGATCCGCCTCCTTGGGCGTAATTCCGAGATAGTGGGGTGAGGCGCGGGACAGATCGGCCCCATCTAGATCAATCCGCCCCGCGATCAGGAGCGGCGGAGCGAAGCGCTCCAACCCGATGGTTCGCAGCGCCTCTCGCGGGCGGGCGCCGGGCGGAAATTCGAGAATTCCGTTGAGAAGCCGCACGACGACGCCTTCTATGTGCTCGAGCGTCTTGCTGTAACCCACCGTCCTTCGTGAAAATGTTTTGTAATCGACGTCGAGATGCTTGTTGTCCAGGATCGCCTGAGCGAGAGCGAAGGCATCGCGCAGCTTGTTGACATCCGACGAGCCGAATCCATGCCAGCTCTTCCCTCTTCCCCAAGCATCTGTGATCGACGGGATTGCCTCGACCAGGCGCCCGTCCAAGGCGAGGCCGGCGACGAGTCGCATACCAGCATCTTGCGCGAGCTGTCCGGCCGGAACGCGACCTAGATGGCCATAAAGCGCATTGGCCGCGCGCAGCCTGACGTGCGCGATCTGGTCTCGTCTGGCGCCCTTTCCCGTTCCGAGACTGACTGCGCCGGCCTCTTCGGCGCGCGCGATTTGCTTTAGGAATGTGTCGGCAGCTACCACAGAAGAAAACGCGTCGTAGTCCGGATGCGCTATGGGGCTCGCGGCCCCGCCTTCGTACCGGTCGAGGAGGTCGTTCAGTAGCTCGTTTGCGTCAGTGAAGCGCCGCGCCATGGCTACTCGGCGGCAAGGCGCGTGGCGAGCTCATCTTCGGACATCAGATCCGGATCGATCGCCATCAGTTCGCGCTTGGCCTTTTCCTTTAGCGCGACCACGGTCGCCCTCGACTGCTCGCCGATGCGATCCACTTCCACGATCGTGTCCATGTGCTCCAGCACCGCGACCCGCTTCTCGAATGGCGCCGCGATCACGAACTGCAGCCCCAAATTCTTGTAGAAGCTCATCATCTGCCGCTGGTTCTTGCCGTCCATCTTGGAGAAGGCCTCGTCGAACATGGCAAGCGCGAAACCCGAAGGCTTTCCGGCACGCCGCTCCGCGCTGCCGTAGACGGCCGCAAGCGAGGCGCCGATGGCCACGTAGATCGGCACCTGCTGTTCGGCGCCTGATCCGGTGCCGCGCCGCTGCTCCCAGCGGCTCGACCGCCCCGTCGCGACGTCCTCCATATGGATTTCGAAGGTATAGAAGTTTCGGTAGTCCTCAAATTGGGTGAAATCCTTGTCGGGATCCTCGAGCAACGCCTCGAGCGCCAGGATCGTGTCCTTGTGCGGAAAGTCGTCGGGGACGTCGCCGCGGAACAGCATCTCCAACGCCTCCGGAGACGTCTTGCCGATCTCGATGATCTTCAGGATCGGTTGGAATTCCACCACCTGGGTCCGGTGGAACGAATAGCGCTCGTTATGGAATGGGTGGGCATGCAGACTGCGGGTCAGGGACTGCAGATCCCGCTCCATCTTGCCGATCCGCGAAGTCAGCGCGTTGATGAACTCCCCGCGCAGCAGCGTGGCGGCCTTCTCGGCCGCTTCACGCGCCTGCCGTTCGTACTGGCGCAACTCGTTCGACTCGATGTCGTCGATCAACTGAGTCATCCAGGGCTTCACCTCCTGGAGAGGCTCGCTCTCGATGCCCACCTGAGAGCTGACGCCGAACTCCCCGAAATACACCTCCAGCGCCTCGCGCACCTCCCGCTCGATCTCCCTGCGCTTGTCGTTCGCCGCCTCGACATCCTTGGCGGACTTCTCCGCAATGACGCGATGGCGTTCGACCTCGTTCTTGTGCGGCCGGGCGTCGAGACGCGCCCGGTGCACGGGGCGGCCTTTCGCCACTGAGTAGAGCGAGAGGTTCTTGGCGAAGAGCGACCAAGCGATCTTCAGGTTGAGCTGAGAGCCAGGCACGTTTTCACCATCGCTCAACCTGCTTCGCGCTGTCCTCACCTCGCCGTCGTGCTTGTTGAAGGCATCCTGCTGGGTTTTGCGCTCGGCGAGCCTTCTCTGCTTGAGTTGGTGCTGGGCCAGCTTTTTGTCCCGGAGGCCGCCGTCGCTAGCGCCGTTGAGGGCCGCAAGCCTCGCCTGCGCGTCCGCTGCCTCGGCTTGGGCTGCGGCAAACGCCGTGGCTGCGGCCTTCAGGTCGTTGGAAGGGGCATCACAGAGCGTCTTCAGCGCCATGAAGGCGCTGTCGGCGATTTGAGCTTCCTTTTCGGCCAGCGCCAACGAGTCCGCCAGATCTTCGGCTCGGTCCTGCAGGGCGCGCAGCGCGCTCGCCTGCGCCGCCTTGCCGATCTTGTGCTGCGACGGGTCGATCGACCGATGCGTCCGGACGAGACCGTCGTCGTAAAGGCCGTCCTTCATGATGGCGCGGCCGGGCCTATTGAACTGGTCCAGCGTGTCGGCAAGCCGAACCGAGCCGTACCGGCGCATGATGAACGAAAGCGCGTCCGGATCCTGTGTCCGGAAGATCGAGGGGAACGTTCCTCGCTCCGGCTTGGCCCTGAACTGTTCAAGCTTATTGAGACTCACAAGGGAGGTACGGCGGAATTCGCGGCGTCCTTCCTTGAAGATTCCCGTGGCCACTCCGATCTGCGTCCGGTCGACGAACACCGCATCGCGGTCGCGGCCAAGTAGGGCCTCCGCGGCTCCTGCCCATTCGGACTCAGCGACTTCGATCAATTCGCAAAGCACGCGCGGCGCCATTCCCTTCTGCCGAAGCCGTTGGCAGAGGAGTTTCGTATCATCCTCCAGGTGCGCTCCGGGTCCTCCGGATGCATGCTGCCGGATCCGCTCGAGGAGCTCGTTCCGCTCGCTGCGCAGCTTCGACACCTGTGCGATGATCGTCTGACGCCCCTCGTCCACTTTCGCGAGCCGCTGCGCGCCCAAGCCCGTCACGGCAGCTTCCGCGGCAGAGAGCTCCCCGGAAACTGAGGTGACGGAGCTCGTCCCTGCGGCGGCAAGGAGACTCTCGATGACGGGAATGAGATCGTCAAATCCGTGGCCAGCCATCGCGCGCAGCGGCCGCAGCCGGCGGATGGTCTCGAGCCGAGCCTTGAAATCGGAGGTCGCGCGGTGCGCTGCCTGCTCGGCTACCGAGGCGCTCTGCTGCAGCGACTTCCTGCCGGTCTTGGCGTCGTGCTGGGCGATGGCCTCGGTCAGTCGTTCGATCTCGTCGTCGATCGCCTTGATGTCGTCGTCCAGGAACTTGAGTTCGCCAGTGGCGGCGTCGCGCTGGGCCGTAGCCAGTCGCAGCTTGTTCCTGAATTCGCGGTTGGCGGCTCGCGCAGCGAGCCATTCCGCGCGCTTGGCGATCCACTGTTCGCGGAAAATGGCTTCGAATGTCGCCTCCAGGCTGGCCAGGATTTCCCTCAATTGCTTGAGTGCCTCCAGCTTCAGGCGCATCTTCCGGATGGTATCGCTGATGTTGCGGTAGGTCTGGATCGACTCGCGCAGCTCCTTGATCCCGATCGGACTGTCCTCGAGGATGTAGTTCCGCACGAACTGAGTGGCGGTCTGATTGTGGTCGAGTGTCATGGCGTTGACGATCGACTTTTGCAGCGCGCTCGCGTTCTGCTCGCCCCACGGCGAGTGCGGCAGGAGATGCCGCATGTACTCGCGGACGTAGTCGCCCGCCCGGTCGCGGTGATTGACGAAATTCGCCTCGCCGACCGCGGCGACGATCCTGGCGCGCACGTCGTCCCACTGCGCGGGGTACTGCGACTTTCCTTTCTGTTCGATGAAGTCCTTGGAGGTCAGGATCGCTCCAACCGCGACGAACAGTGCAAGCACGATCTCCCTGGTGTCTGACTTTCGGGCCTCCAGTGCCATGCCGATGGTGACCGACGGCCGCTCTCCGTCCGCGTCTTCGAAGCCGAGCGCGATGTAGGTGCGCGCCTCGTCGCGCCGCCGCTGGTCTTCGCCGAGAGCTCCAAGACAGTAGTCGACGACGCTGCGTTTCGAGGCGCTGCGAGATTTTCCGCTGTCGCCGGCGACCGCGTTCAGGCGCAGGAAGCGGCGGCTGCCGCCCGTGAGAACGACCTGCGCCATGTCCAGGATCGTCGATTTGCCGGAGCGGTTTTCGCCGAGCACGCCGACGTGACCCGCCACTTCGATGTCGGCAACATCGAACAGATGCCAGTTCACCATCGTGAGATGGCGGAGCTCCATCATGTCTCTCCTCCCGCCCTTTGCGGGAAACGAGCCTCCTCGCTGCGGACGTAACGCTCCAGGCGCTGAAGGGCGTCACCGCCGCTGATTAGCTTGATCATCGGGCGAATTCTGACCTCCCAATCCTGCTGCTCGTCGTCGAAGTCGCCGATCTCGACCAGGTTGCGCTGGGCGACCTCGCGCAGGATGTCGCGGAAACGGGCTGCGGAGATCGCCCCTCCGCCACTGTGCTGGGCCATCTCCCTATAACGGTCGAAGAGGTCGTTCAAGGTCGCCACCACGACCGCGCGATCTTCGACCGCGCCGATGTTGACCTCCTGTTGCCAATATGCCGCCAGCACCAGCACCACGATGGTTTCGTCGAGCTTCATCCGGGGCAGTGGCACGTCCTCGTCCATGGCGACGATGCCTGCCCACTGCGCCTCCGGATCGCGATGCACGCGATAGCCGCAACTGTCAAAGAAGCCGTCAATCACATCGCGGAAGCGGCCGTCCATGATCGTGTTGAAGACGCTACCGGTCCTGGGGTCTCCCGCGAACACGAATTGTCGGCGCAACAGGAAGTGCAGCGCCTTCCGGAGATCGGCCGCCTTCTCGGCGCCGGAGGAATTCTCGATGTTCTCGAATTCGCTAAGCATGGACCGTCCTGCCCTTCCGGAGCGGGCCCGAACGCCGGACCAGGAAGTTGGCGCACCGAAGCCAGTCGCTGTCGTGCGGCGGCGTGTCTGGACACGGCTCGAGTTCGAATCCGGCGGCGATCTGCACCGGCACTTCGCCGGTCAGCGCATAACGACGGGCGCAATCGAATGCGAGAAAGTCGTCCACGGTGTCGATCTCCATGAAGCGGGCTTCTTTGGTCGCGAAGGGAGGTACCTGCCCTTCGAGAAAGCGTCTTACGTCCTCGGGGTTCGGCGCGATGCGCGCGATGTATTCGAGACGGAGTTTCTTGCGCAGCTCGTACAGCGGATCCGATGGCGGTCCGGCGAGCGCCCTCGCCTCGACGGGGCGGCGCGGCTGCCTGGTCGGCGCCTGATGATGCTCCGACCAGGGTGACCGCAGCGGCTCGACGCTCCACTCGACGGTCGCCTTGTCGTGCCGGCCGTCGCGCAGGAGCGCGTCCAAGCGACGTACCAAGTCGCCGGCCCGTCCGACGAGCCCCTGGGCTCCGCGTTCGGCGTATTTGATCGTGTTGCGGACCCGGGCCTCGAGCTGCCTGCGGAAGGTCTCGATCCGATCGAACATCTCGCCGATCTGCTCGAAGATGTTTTCGATCGCCAACAGATCGTCCGCAGCGGCCATTCGCCCGTCCTCGACATCGGATGCCATACTGGCTGCCACGTATTCCTCGGCGAGCACCTGCATGGTCTCGGGGGTGTAGGAGACCCGTCGGGCGAGGTCGACGATGGCGTCGCGGAACCGGTACGGATGGTTGACGGTCAGGATGGACTCGAAATCCTTCAACAAGAGCTGGTCGACGAACTCTTCGAAGAAGGCCTCCAGGCGAGTGCCCACTGTCTTCGACTCCATGACCGTCCGGCGGATGCGCTTCAGGTCGGCGAGAATTGCCCGCAAGCTCTTGGTGAACTGGTCGGCCTGGTTGCGCGCCTCGCGGACAGCTAGTGCGGCTTCGCGCTGCTTGCGGTCGGTGATCTCGGGCGTGAGTTTTTCGACTGCCTCGAGATTGAGACGGATCTGCACGATCAGTCCGCCGAACCGCTGCGAGAGATCCTTGTTGAGACTAGCCAACCGCTGGATGACGAGGAGTGGTCCCATCGCCATGTCGACGGTGACCCTCAGACCGTATTCCTCCTCCTCGAGCCATCCCCAGGCGAGTAACCGCGCGTAGAGCTGCCGTGCCAGGCCGAGTGCTTTGTCGCCCTTCTCGGAGGCGAGCGCGACATCCGCCTTCCGGATGCGGCGGCGGCCCGCCGAGATCATTTCCGGCAGCGCGCCGAAATCATCGCCCTCGTTCCACAACGCAGGATTGGCTCGCATGACGTCGTAGACGGCGTGGACGACCTGTTGGGGCGTCGGAAACGCCGGCGCGCCCGAAAAAAAGCGCTCATGGAGGTCGAGCAGACACGCTGCGTACAGGTGTTTGTGATCGCGCGAAAAGGCCAGAAACGCTTCGTCATGCAAATGGCGGAACAAGGACAATGGGCGCTGCTCCTTGGACCGGCTTCATCCCGAAGGACTCATCAAGTCGGCCCCTAAACTCATGATATGCGGCAGAATATTGTGGTTGAGGGTGGGTTCAATAGGGTGCAACCAGGGGAATAGTTCTTACTATGTTCTTGATATAGCTTTCCAGTCCCGGCGTTGTCGAGTCTCCGAAAGTCGCAGCAGGGATCCCACCGCCGCTGGCTTCAGCGGCTCTAGGCTCCCGAAGGTTCGACGGGTGTCGGCCAGCGATACTACTGCCTAGCTGTTGAAATCATTTTGCTTTCTCCACATACGTAGATTTCGGCGAAGCAATTAAAAGCATATATGCAAACATTATGCATATTTTGCTTTGCGCATCCCTCACCTCCCACGAATGACCAAATGCTCGATGAGTTGCGGACCATCTTCCTGTTCGAGGCCGACCACGTCCTGATGAGTTCCGGATGGCGAAGGCGGAGGCCTTCATCGGATTCCCGGCCCGAGACAAGGGCGAGTACGTCCACGAGTCGCCCTCGAAGCTGGACCTATTGTTGTTTGCGGACATCACGGCGTTCGCGTTTGAGCTTCTCGATCCGCAGCTCAAGATGCGCGATCAGCGCCTCGTTGTCCGACAGCTCCGCCCGCACACTGGCAGCCACCGCCTCGGCTCGCAGCCGCGCCTCACGCTCGGCCTGCAGCGCCGCCAGGGCACTCGCAAGGTCAGATGGAAGATCGTCCGGCTTCGATATCATGAATCCAGTGAATCAGATCAAGCCGCAGATTCAAACCACAAAACGCTATCCGACCCGCGTCGGCCGCTGGGTTTCTTGTGGGTTGCGCCAATCGATCCCGGACAACAGATAGCCCAACTGCGCCGGCGAGATCGTTACCGATTCACCGGCAACCGATGGCCAGATGAACCGGCCTCTCTCGAGCCTTTTGGTAAACAGGCATGCTCCCTGGCCATCGTGCCAGATCACCTTCACAAGATCGCTGCGGCGACCACGGAAGACGAACAGATGACCATTGAGCGGGTCTTTGTGCAGCACCTCCTGCACCTGGAGTGCCAACGACGGAAAGCCTCTGCGCATATCGGTGTAGCCTGTCGCGAGCCACACTCGCGCGCCTGTCGGAACCGGGATCATCGGCGCACCAGGGCATCGAGAACTCGACGTAGCGCGTCTCCATCAACCTCACCATCGACCCGGATGCGGTGTCCGCTACCAAGATCAATCTCGATGATGCCCTGGCTCTTCCGTCGACGCGCCGACGCCGTCGTCGATCGTGCCGCATCAATGCGTCGTCACCGTGTTGCCGTTCATCGAGCCGGCTCCTTATCGTAATAGACATTGCGCCGCCCGATTCTTCCAGCGTCGAAAGGCGCCGGAGCGATGACGACCTCGGCGAGACCAGTCGCGGTATCAGACGATCTCTTTCGAGCTTCTTGCCTCGTTTTTGCAAGGTGACCTTGCCCCTCGGGCTTAATCCAGTTTGAAGTTCGTTCTGGCCCAAGACGAGGACCAGAGCATGAAGCGCAGGCGGTTTACGGAAGAACAGATCATCGGGATTTTGAAGGAGCACGAAGCCGGGGTTCCGGTCGCCGATCTCTGCCGCAAGCATGGTGTCAGCGACGCCAGCATCTACAAATGGAAGGCCAGGTTCGGCGGAATGGACGTCTCGGAGGCCAAGCGACTGCGGTCGCTGGAGGACGAGAACACGAAGCTGAAGCGGCTTCTGGCAGACGCCATGTTGGACAATGCGGCGCTGAAGGATCTCCTGGGAAAGAAGTGGTGACGCCCGCGGGGAAGCGGAAAGCTGTCGCTCATCTGGTGGATGCCCATGGGATGAGCGAACGGCGGGCGTGTAAAGCCATCGGCTGCTGCCGCATGACCATGAGATACCGGACGACCCAGGCTGACGATGCGAGCCTTCGCCAGCGCATGAGGGCGATCGCCCAGGAGCGCCGCCGCTTCGGCTACCGGCGGCTGCATGTTCTGCTCAAGCGGGAGGGGTATCTGATCAACCACAAGAAGCTCTTCCCGCTGTATCGGGAAGAGAAGCTGACAGTGCGCCGCCGTGGTGGCCGAAAGCGGGCGATCGGGACCAGGGCGCCGATGCTGGTTCCGATGACGCCGAACGACCGGTGGTCGCTCGACTTTGTGTCGGATCAGCTGACCGAGGGCCGCCGCTTCCGCATCCTGACTGTCGTCGATGATTGTACCCGTGAGTGCCTGGCGCTGGTGGCCGACACCTCGCTCTCCGGCGTCCGCGTGGCGCGGGAACTGGACCGGCTGATGATCGAGCGCGGCAAGCCCAGGATGGTGGTCAGCGACAACGGCAGCGAACTCACCAGCAACGCCATCCTGGTGTGGGCCGACCAAAGCCGCGTCGAATGGCACTACATCGCGCCGGGCAAACCCATGCAGAACGCCTTCATCGAGAGCTTCAACGGCCGGCTGCGGGATGAGCTGTTGAACGAGACGTTGTTCACGTCACTGGCACAAGCCCGCGTCACACTTGGATGTTGGCGGGCCGATTACAACGACACACGACCACACTCGCAGCTCGGATGGAGAACCCCGTCCGAGTTCGCGATGACCTGCCACCCGCGCCGGGATCTGGCGCTGCGCTATGCCGAAGGCTCCGCGCCAGCCCCCGTCGCTCCCACCGCCCAACCGGGCAAATCCAACGGCACGGGCGAACTCAGGACTGGATAAAACTTGGGAGCAAGGTCAAAGGCATGAGCCGCTGGCACGCTATGGGCCTAGCAGCTTCAGAAGCTCCGCTAAGGTTACGAATTGAACCCCAAACTCAGTGGTGAGCCACGCCCTGTTTGTCGCATCGAAAATGGACTTGCCCGCGGCGCGCGCCAGATCGTTCGTACATAAAAGATCGTTCCGATAAGCGATATGGCTGGCAACCAGTTCTCCATCAGCCCATTCAGCGCATGCCTTTGCGAACACTTTTTCATTGTAGGACGCGCCAGGCTGCGCATTCCAACCGCCAGCAGCGTCAAACGCAGCCTTGCCGACGCCCCGGCCTTCAATGCGGGCCGCAGCGTCGATTTGACGTTGCTCACCTTCAGGATCGCTGGTCTGTACGAAAAGTGCAGGATCGAGGATGTCCACGGGAGAAGGCAGTCCCAACCAAGCCCCGCCACGCATAAGCCGGACGCCCGCGGCAAGTGCGCTTTTCAATTTGAAGGCTTGGACCTCGGGCAAGCCCGGGTGGACCTCGTTCTTCGGCCCGACCGACATGATCTGAACGTAGGGCTTGCCGTTCTTGATTACGGTAGAAAACGGAAACTGAACCTCCATCGCGGGTTCAGCAAAATAGGCGGCGCGCTCGCGTTTGCGGATTGCTTCAATTCGGAAGCCCGCGTCGCAAATGAACCCGGTTATTCTTCCGCTCGACAGCGCTGCCCGAACCGGCGCGCAATCGTGATCGAGCGGATCAAAAACCTTCTCCCAAGAATTGCTGTCGAACGTAATTTTCATTGTTCGGACCTGGCGAGAATATACGGGTTCTGCGCCTTTCAAATTTGTCAGCTCTTAGCCGTTTGGCGCAACTGCCGAGCTACCCCAACCAGCCTCGCGGCCATGAGGCGACAGAACGCGATTTTCCGTCTGAATTTTTGTGGCATTTTGTGCGAGTTTTGTGCCGTGGAAATCTTGTGAGCGATTGGGAACGTGAGCCGAAATTCCGCTAACTAATTGGGATTAAACGTTTTCGTTCGAACAGGTTGCGAATGATTTGTAAGGCATGAACAAGCCCGCCACAGGAGCCTAATCCTCTGATTTCATTTGGAAATCTTGGTTGCGGGGAGGCGCGATACTTATCCAGCCCTTCACGACGGACTTCTGAGGCCGGCCCTGACGCGTGCGCGTCAGATCGCGTCGTCAACAATCAAATGTGGCTTACCCTGCGAGCAGGATTCAACACGTGCCTTAATGCGGAAGGTTGCGGCGAGGTTTTCCGGCGTCAAAACGCCAGCCGCCGTGCCGAAATCATGCAATGTTCCAGCGGAGAGGATTGCGACCTTGTCGGCGAATTTCAGTGCGAGGTCGAGATGGTGCAGCGCGATCAGCACGAGCATTCCGTCGTCATGTGCAAGGCTGCGCACCCGCCGCATCGCTTCGAGCTGGCGGTGCATGTCCAACGCGCTGGTCGGCTCGTCCAAGAGCAGCACCTGCGGTTCGCGCACGAGACATTGGGCAAGCCCAACGAGCTGACGCTGACCACCGCTCAGCTCGGAAAGGATTTCATTGGCGAGATCGCCCATGTCGAGTGCTGCCAGCGCCTGGTCCACCGCCACCAGATCAGAGCTCTCCAGACGCCAGGCGCTGACCTGCTTGCGCGCAAGAAGAACGGATTCGAAAACGGTCAGCACGGCGCTTGCCGTTTGGTCCTGAGGCATGTAGGCGACGGCGCGATCTGCATCGCGCACGCCTTCCAACCGGCACTCGCCGGGCCCCGGAAGAATGGCTGCCAGGCGCCGGAACAGCGTCGACTTGCCCGCTGCGTTCGGTCCGATGACGGCGACCACCTCGCCGCCGTAACAGGGCGGAAGCGTCACATCGCGTAGTACCTGGCGCGATCCGAAGCGGGCGCCGAGGCGATGGGTGCTCAGCACTACCATATGTCTCTTCCGCTTTTCAGGATCAAATAGAGGAAGACCGGCAATCCGATCGCTGAGGTGACGATGCCGATCGGCAGGACGGCGCCGGGTACCACGATTTTAGTCAGGATGGAGCTCAACGACATGATCAGCGCGCCAGTCAGCGCGCTCGCGGGCAGCAGGAAGCGCTGGTCCTCGCCGACCATCATGCGGGCGATGTGCGGGCCTACGAGACCGATAAAACCGATCGTGCCGACAAACGCGACGGGGATCGCGGACAAAAGGGAAACAAGGATCAGGGTTTCGAGTCGCAGGCGCCGCACGGGAATGCCGAAGCTCGCCGCGCGCGCCTCGCCAAGACGCAAGGCCGTCAGCTGCCAGCGGCGGCGCAGAAACACCGGCAAGGTGAGACCCACGACGAGTGCGGTGATGGCAAACTTGGGCCATGTCGCCTTGGTGAGGCTGCCCATGGTCCAGAAAACGATGGCCGCGACGGCCTGCTCGGCGGCGAAATATTGGGTGATAGCGAGCGCCGTATTGAAACTGAAAACCAGCGCTATACCCAAAAGCACGATCATCTGGATCGAGGCGCCGCGTCGAAGGCTGGCCAAATGAATCAGGAAAGCGGTTGCCATGGCCACGACGAAAGCATTGGCCGCGACGATGTAGTCGCCTGCCATCGGAAGCAGCGCGACACCAAAGGCCAGCGCCAGGGCCGCACCGAAGCTTGCACCGGCGGAAATGCCCAGCGTGAACGGGCTCGCCAGCGGATTGTTCAGGATGGTTTGCATCTGAGCGCCGCCAATGGCAAGCGCCGCGCCGACCACGACGCCCATAAGCGCCGATGGCATGCGGATCGACCAGACAATGACCCGCATCTGCGCATCCGCCTCTGCTGGCAAGATGAGCGTGCGCACAACGTCTCCAAGCCCGTAGCTGGCCGGTCCGGTCGAGAGGTCGCCGACCAATGAGATGCAAACCGCGACCACCAGCACAAGGAGAACGATCCACCGCCTGACGCTGAGCGCTTGGTAAGCGTGGCGTCCGGCTAAGGTCAGTGTTTCGGTATGGAGATCTATCATCGCTCGCTGTCGGAAAGGCTGACGCTATAGCCGGGCCGGTAGTCTATCGGCAGGAATCGACGATGGTACTCGGCAAAGCTTGCGTTGGGATCCAGATCGGCGAACAGGTGGGGGTGGAACCACTTCGCCAATTGCTGAACGGCAACAAATTCATATGGGCTATTGTAGAATTGGTGCCAAATGCCGTGAAAGTTCCGCGTCTTCTTTGCCGCAATACCGGTATAGGCATCGCGTGTAGTGAACCATTCGAGCTTCTTCCGCGTCACCTGAGGATCCGCCCCTGGTCCGAGCGGAATCCAGCGGCCACCGGCCGCATAGGCTTGCCAGTCGGCGCTGGTAACCACCACATGCTCGGGGTTGGCGACGATGACCTGTTCGGGGCTGATCTGCCCGAAGGTCGAAGGAATGATATCGCTGCCGATATTATGGCCGCCAGCCAGTTCGACATATTTGCCAAAATTTTCCGCGCCGAAAGACAGGCAGCAATCCTGCGTGTAGCCACCGATCCGCTCGACGAACACATTGGGGCGTTTCGGGTGTTTGGCGGCAAGGACGTTGGCAACCGCAGCCATGGCTTCTCGGCGAAATGCAATGATTTCCTCCGCACGCGCTTCGCGCCCCATGATCCTGCCCAGCAGCCGAATGGTCGGCTCGGTGTTTTCCAGGGGACGGTGGCGAAAATCGACATAAACAATCGGTATGTTCAGCGCCGCGAGCTTCTCGATGTAGTTGGCGTCCTTGTTGACCTGCATGGCTTCAAGATTGAGCAGCACCACATCAGGCTTCTGAATGATCGCGGATTCGATGTCGATCAGGCTGTCCTCCTGGCCCTTAAAGGCAGGGAGCTTCGCCAACTGGGGAAACACTTCGAGATACTGCGCGTAAGTGGCCGGGTCGGCCGCGATCAGATCGGTGCGCCAGGCAACCACATGGGCCAGAGGATCTTTGGGCTCCAGCGACGCGATCAGATAGAGCTGCCGGCCTTCGCCCAGAAGCATGCGCTTGACGGGCGCGTTAAGCGTCACCTGGCGGCCCGCGATATCAGTGACGGTAAGCGGCGCTTGTGTCTGTGTCAGCCTGGGTTCGCCGGCAAATGCTGCTGTTGGAAGCAAAGCGATCAGGGCAAAAGCCGTCACCGCGGCATGCAGCAGCGATCGGTGTTCCGTCATGGTCGGCTTCCTTTTTGAGTGGGGTGCGCAGTTTTGAGCCAAATGCCGAGAGCCGACAAAAATGATAAGGCGTAAAGCGTGGCGACGAGCGGGAAAGCGGCCTCGAGACCAAAGAGCTGGGTGACCGCGACACCGGCAATGATGCCGCTCGCGGAAGCGACCTGCTGGCAAGCTTGCGCAAGGCCCAGCACGGAACCTTGCCGATCATGAGCCACGGCCATCGAAATAAGCGCAAGTAGGACCGGCGTCGTTCCACCAAGAAGCATGCCCCAGATAAAGTACAGGAACGCAAATACGGCAACGGAGCCCGTACTGCCCGCCAGATGCGTCACCGAAACGCACGCGGCCGAAATTAGCACGTTGCCGCCCAGTACATAGGACGGCGTGCGATTGTCGAAGAGCCGCGCCCATAGCGGCGCGGCCACGACAAAGCCGCACGCGAGCAGCCCGTAAGTGAAGCCGGCGACCCAATGCCGGGCGCCAAATACCTGGGTGATGTACAGTGAGAAAGGAACCTGCAGGACCATGCGGCTGGCAAGCAGCATCCCCATCAAGACAAGAAGAGCTGCGATCGGAGCACCTGTCGATGCCCCGGGCTTTCGGGTACCCGCGTTTCCTGGATTGGCGGCAACAGCTCCCGGCGTCGGTACCGGCAGGCTCAACCAGGCAACGACAGCGCACAGCGCACAAATTGCCCCGGCGGTCAGATTTATTGCGGCAAAGGGGAAGCTATCGAGAATGAGCCCGCCCAAGAAGGCGCCGCCCAGCGAGCCCACATTGGTGGCGACCTGAAGCCAGGCGAAGAGGCTTGCGCGATCCTTCCCGCCGGTCATCTGCACGCCATAGGCCTGCGCTGGCGCGATATAGCCGGCGCAGGCGCCCTGCAAGAAACGCAGCGACATGATGGTCCAGACATCCTGTGCAATGGCAACAAGGAGCTGCGTGACCGCCAGACCGCCGAGCGCCCGAACCATCATCAGCCGATTGCCGTAGCGATCGCCCATTCGCCCCCAAAAGGCGCTGGTCAGCGACATGCCAATCATTGGGCCGACATAGACGCCAACGCCTGCGAGTCCAAAGACGGAGTCGGAAGGGCTCAGCACCTTGATTTGGATCGGCCAGAATGGACCACTCATTTCCATAGCCCCCATGGAAATGAATTGCAGCCCGAACAGCAGAGCAAAAACAGGTCCGAAGCCACGAACCGCGGCAGAAGCAGTCGTCATTCCGCTCCCGCCAGTGGATTTGGAAGTTCATGCTCAAGGCGATAGTCGCGATAACGCTCCAGATGCATCCGCAGCACCGAGCGGGTCGGCCATGGCTTCTGAAGAAAGGCTTCGCGTTCTTCCAGCCAGAACGCGTCCGACAACATGCGCGGCCTTAGCGCGTCGAAAACTGCTTCGACCTCTTCCCGCAGGATGCGCCAAAGGCTGGTGCTCGACAGCGCATAATGTTCGTCGAGGCACAGTGCCACCTCATGAAGGTGGCAGACGAAGCAGGCATCGATGACGAATGAGCGCACGAGACTGATATCGTCATCAAATGTGGTGGGTAAGATCCCCGCGCGACTGAAGGGCTTTAGGTGGTGCCCGCGTTCCTTAAAGAGAGGCGCAAAACTGCGGCCGTCACCGAAATCACGGATCAGCAGTTTTCGCGGGCGGCCCGTGTCATCGAACAGGATCGTGCTGTTTTGCTGATGCGCCTCAAAGGCGATACCGTAGAGCAGATACATGGCAAGCGTTGGCCCGATCACGGTCCCTGCATAGGCACGGAAGAACGCCGATACGGCTGCTTCGCTTTCATCGCCGTTTCTCGCGATCAATTCGCAAATGAGCGGGCGGCCATCGATCGGACTTGCCGTCAACAGTGCCGCGACGGTGACCGGCAACAGTCCATCATTTCGCGCTAGAGCGTTGGAGTTGCGGTAGACAACCGAAAGAAAGCGGCCGGGATGCTCGTCGCCGGTCACGGGATGGTGCAGGATTGCGCCCAGCTCTTCGGTGAAGACCTCCAACTTGTCGTGAAGATCCCTCTCTTTTGACAGAATATCGGAAATCAGGGTGCTGAGACGCGGTCCCATGTGAATCGACTTGGCCTGCAGCGTGCGCTGTTCGCTGGTCATCCAAATCGCGACCGGCAGCTTGATAAAGGACCTCGGTTCCCGTGTGTCCGGCAGCATCGTGCGGAACGACATTGACGGCAGCGTTACGACCTCCGGACCGTCCGGGTCGAAGACTCCGGAAGCTATCTCGGACGCAAATTCGCGGTGCAGGAAATTGTCAAGGTGCCAAATATGGACAGGCAGAGGCAGCCAGTCCTCAGGAGACTTTCCACGCTTGTTCAATCCTTCGGCCCAGTCGCGCGAGAGCCCGGGGAAGTTTTGTGCGAACCATTCCGGATAGCTGCCAACATGCGGCATCTTCTCCACGTAGGACCATTCCTTACGCAGCGCTGCGATTCGAACGCGCACGCGAGCACCGAACTCCGGCGACAAAGCAGTGACGTCCTCGGGCGACAGGTCGGGTTTGGCCTTCCATGTCGGATAGAAGGGGTGACCTTCCAGCGCGCCCCACTGATCGAGAGTCATGGCCGCAAGATGCGGTGGCAAGGTCTTTTGCAGATATGCGAGGAATCCCTGCGCACCTGCTTCGGTCACCTCGCCTCGCAGCTCGGCGCTCCATTGCTCCCGATGACGGCGCGCCAGGACGTCGTTGCGCACGCTGTCCTCGACATCGCGTATGAGATCCTGGATGCCGTCCGATGCAGGCGAGATCGCCAAGGCGGGCGCGACCTGCCCGATGAAGTCGGAGGGATCATCGATCCGGCGCCGAGCGCCGGTCTCGTCCAGGACTTCGACAGAACCACGAATTTGCAATGTTCCGGCAGGTGCACGACGCAGGTCGGTGAAATGCAGGACCCGGCGTGACTGCCAAAGGGGGAGCCATGCCTGGTTGGCGTCACGCGCCCACAATAATGCACCAGGGTCAAGAAGACGCTCGGCGAACAGGCAGCGTACCAACCGCTTGAGCGCATTGCGCGATGCGCCGAACCGAAGCTGCGCCTGAGCGTCGGCATTTGGGCAGGAAGACATCCTCTCGTCCATCACGCTTCCTCCGGCCAGTTGATGGGCAAACAGGCCGGCGCGCTTTCGGTGAACCCGCCGTGATAGTTGAGCGCCCAGTTGTAGGTTTTCGTAATCGCGGGAGTTGCCACTTCAAGCCGCGCGGCCAGTTCCACGAGCAGTGCCTGCCCGAAGGCGATGTCTTCGTGGAAAGCGCGGCTTGCGCGATCGATGACAAGGCCGGGCCCGTCCGGATTGGGAACAAGTGGGGCATGAATGCCAGCGTAAGCACGGTTGGTTCGCAACAGAGTATACATGGTCCGGTCGTCCTCGATCTGGCTGCCATAAGCCTCGATCAATTCCTGTCGGAGCGGCTTCACCGAACTCAGATCAATGCCCAGGCGTGACTCGACGGCATGGCGGATTGCCTGGTTTTCTGCATCGCAGTCCTCCAGCAATTCGGCGCCGGCGCGCGGGCAATCGCTCCACCAGCAAAAGGGACGGTCAAAAGGCTTGTCTTCCCAGGGGGCGCCAGGACCGATTAAGGCATAGAGCACGGCGGGATGCATCAGCGCGTTGCCCGGCGTCAGCGTGATTTCCAGATAGTCCTGCAGCACGGCGACCGGGGCTTCATAAAGGCTATTCAGCATCGCCTGAAGCTTGGCACGGCTCGCTGCGGTCTCGCGGCGATGAAGCGCCGCAAAGAGCTGAGCCTTTGCCCCGCCCATGCGCACCCGCTCGCCCGGAACAAGGTCGAAGGCCGTATGGGGCACGTCCTTCATGCCCCAGATCACCACATTGTCTGTGGCGGAAAGGGTTTTGGCTGCGAGCCAGTCGAAGCCGCAAAAGCCAGGAATGGCGCCGACATAGACGCGCCTGTCGCGCGGGAGATGCCGTGCGAAGTCACCCAGAAGCGCAGGCCGCGCGTGGGCTGGCTGCGTCACGATCACCAGGTCCGTGTCTTTGAGTGCCTCGCCCGGATCGGTCCCGACATAGTCAGGCCGCCCGCTCAAGACTTGGCCGTCCGGCATCTCGGCGCACCAAACACCATCTCCGCTCGTCCATCGATTGGCGACGGCTGCCGCTCCGGTCAGCACCGACACAGTGAGACCTGGACGCTGCTTGAAGAGCACGGCATTCAAATGCCCCGTGCGCCCCGCACCGCAGATCGTCACCTTCATGCTGCGCGCGCCCTTCCGGATAGCCAACCGTCGAGCTGTGCGCCGATTGTCGGATCCAACAAATTGCGCTTGGCCATCCACTCATCGTCGAACACCGAACTCAGATATTTCTCGCCACCGTCAGCAACGGGCGTGACCACGGTGCCGGACAGCTTGCCGGCTGTAATGAATTCGAGCGCCTTGTAGATGGTGCCTCCGGTCGAGCCCCCGACTAGAATCCCATGGCGCCGGGCGATAAAACGTGCTGTTTCGAAGGCTTGGGTGTCGGTGACCTGGACCCCTTCATCGATGCATCCATAGTCGAGCACCTTGCCGATTTCATCGCCAGCGGGCGTCCCCGTTCCCGACTGGTAGTAGGGATGGCCGGGTTTGCCGAAGATGATCGAGCCGGCCGGCTCCACGGCGATCGTCCGGACAGCAGGATTAACCCGCTTCAGACGCTGGGCTATACCGGTCATGGAACCGCCAGTGCCGACACAACCGACAAAGGCGTCGATGCCGTCTGGAAGCTGCGCCAGGAGTTCGTCGACAAAACCCGCATAGCCTTCCGGGTTTGCTGGATTGTCGGATTGGTTCATGAACAACGCATCAGGAAGCTGGGCACCAAGTTGGGCAGCCAGCCGTTGGCGCTCCACCACCGCAACCTCGTCCTCCTGAAAATTGCCCTCGACATAGCGAATTTCCGCGCCTAGCGCGCGCATCGTGCGGATCTTGTCCGGCGCGGCGTGATGATCGACAACGGCGATGAAACGTAGGCCCAATTCCAAAGCAACTAATGCCAATCCGATTCCGGTGTTTCCGGACGACGATTCGACGATGGTGCCGCCTGGCGGAAGCCGCCCATCCTCAAGCGCGGCAAGCACCATGCTGCGCGCCATTCGGTCCTTCATGGAGCCACCCGGATTGTTCTTCTCAAGCTTCAGCACTAGCGTGGCATCGCTGTTCGGTACGGCAATCGGCATCACCGGCGTTTGGCCGATCAACTGGCTTACGGTCGTGCAGAGCATTGTGCCTCTCCTATCGTGTCGGGAACGAGCGTGAGCTGCCTTTTTGCGTCCTGAACCACGCAAAGGCGGCTCGGCATGGGGTGGCGATGGAATTCGTTTTCAAGGAGGTCCATCTGGTAACCGCCGGTGTTGGCGTAAACCAAAAGGTCTCCGGCTCGCGGAGGAATCGGAAAGGTGAGCCATCGATTGCAAAGGACGTCCTCGTCCAAGCAGCTATGACCTGCCAGATAGCCTCGGACGGGTTCTGCGGCGACCAGGTGCGGTGTGGCCGGCACCAGGATGGGATCGACCAGGAATTCGGAGCCGAACCAAGTTTCGCAAGCGCTGAAACTACTGCCTTCGACGAAAACGACATGGGCATCAGCGCTAACGGCTTTCACGCGCAATACCCGGAAAACGGAAATCGCGACTTGATCGGCCAGTGCTCGCCCGGGCTCCATCCCCAGCATCAGATCCTCATCGACAAGGTAGTTCGTGAGACTGCGGCCATCGGCCATCGGCGCACGCAGCAGACTGCGTAGCCATTCGGCCGCGGAAAGCTCTCCCCCGTAGGGATAGAAGGAGGTCGGCACCTTCCCGGTGCGGTAGTCCTCGGGCATCTGCGCCCCGAGATGCGCCTGATAGGCGCCCTGATCGACATATTGGATCGGCAGGCCGCCGCCGATGTCGATCATGCGCGGCGCAAGACCTTGCGCGCGGGATTCGCTGATCAAGCCGGCGACTTCTCCAATCGCTTGCGCACGAGATTCCCAACTATAGCCACTCAGGTGAAAGTGCAGCCCGTCAAAGCGCAACCGGCTTTCGCCAGCAATGCGCGACAGGCATTGCCGGATAGCCAGCGCCGGCATGCCGAAACGACTGCGCGCCTGGCTCGTAGGTCGCAAACGCAGCAGCACCCGCTGAGCCGGGCCGTCTGCAGGAAGCAAGCGGATCAGATCCTCGAGTTCTTCCGGTGAATCGACCGATATCAAAGCGTTGCAGCTGATAAGCTCGTTGTGGAATGCTGCCGTCTTCGCTGGGCCTGTCGCCACAAGTTGTGCGCCATCGGCACCGAGCCGTCTGGCATCTCGCAACTCATAAAGGCTCGAGACGTCAATGCCGGCCCTTGCGCGCAGAGCTGCGGCCAACAGCCCGGGCGATTTGTTGACTTTCACTCCGTAATAGAGCGCGTGTTCGACACCGCTCTCTCGCAACACGGATTTGAGTGCGGCGAGATTCACCTGCAGCTCATCGGGCCAGATCAGATTGAGCGGTGACCCATGTCGGGCAACCCAATCGATCAGCAGCGGGCCGTTGCCAGCCAAGAGCTCCGCCGTGCTCGGCCGCAGAATTGGCGAGAGGCCCGCGCGGGGCTTGTGGCAGAAGGTCATGACCTCGCCCTTTCGGCATGGGCTACGGCGCGTTCTGACGGAGCAAGGAGGCGCAAGGTCTGCAATGGCAGGCTGCAATTGGGCAGGCCTTGATCAAAAATATGTCGCGTCGTCTTGCAGGGAAATTTTCGGCCACTGCGCGCCATCGCGAAGATGCATGAGGGCGTGATCGTCAGGCCCGGGCGCCAGCTCTCCACCCGCACCGCGCTGTAGTCCAAGAGAATCACTGGTACTAGCGGCAGCTGCAGGCGGTGCGCGACTGCCAGCCGGTGATGACCGTCCATCACGAACAGGGCGTCCTTCTCCGCTGTTATCGGAACAGTCCAGCAGTCCGTACAGAGGATCTGCGCCTGCAGCTCCGCTACCTTGTCGGGATCGACCTCCTCCGTCGGGATCAAGCATGTTGGCGAAAGGAGACAAACTTGCATATCGAGCAGCCTGATTTGTCAGCAGGAACAGTTCACGAAGCGCCGTCATGAGGGCGCATCGATAAGCGTCTCACCAACCGTAAGAGCAGCGATTACATGTCTACAGTCATCGATAGCAGGTACGTGCGCGGTGCTCCCAGGAAGAACGTTCCGAATGAAGCTACGCTGGACCAGTAATTCTCACCGGTCACATTCTGAACGTTGGCACGGAAAACCGTTTTCCTGCCGTTGATCGCCGTCGTGTAGCGGGCACCGAGATCGAGTCGCGTCCAATCCGGGATCGGCTGCTTGTTCGCCGCATCGACGAACTGCCTGCCCGTGTAGATGACAGCCCCATTCAAAGTGAGCCCTCTCATCCACGGAAGATCCCATTCGGCGCCTATATTGGCCTGTACGTTCGGAACGCCGATTGGCGTGTTGCCCACGTTTGCCGCGACGGCGGACTTTGTCAGGGTGCCGTCCAGCAGCGAAACGCCTCCGAGGACACGAACATCGGGCATGAGTTCACCGTACACATTGAGCTCGAGCCCACGGACTTGCTGTTCGGCAGTCGCCCCGAAGCGCCCGGCGGACAGCTCGCCGCTCGCTTTCGATATCTCGAAGGCGCTGAAGGTGGTTGCGAACCGGCCGAAGTCTACCTTGATGCCGGCCTCGTACTGCTTGGCGATGTAAGGCGGGAGTACTTCGCCGAAATTGGAAGCGGCTTGAGGAGCGATGTCGCCCCGGCTTAGACCTTCGATGTAGTTCGCGTACAGCGAGACATTGTCCCTGGGCCGGATGACGAGGCCGACCACGGGGGTGGTCGCGCTCTTGTCGTAGGACGACGTCAGCGTTCCGACGTTGGAGAGATAGTTGTTCGCCTCGATGCCCTGGCGCCGGACACCCAAAGTCAACAGGACACGTTCATCGAGCACAGACAAGGTGTCAGCAATCGAGAGCCCCGTGAGTTCACTGTCCGAGAGCCGAGGGCGCCCGGGGATCTCGTTTGCGAACTGCATTGGCGCCACGGTCGGACTATAGATGTTCGAGGTGACGAGACTGCCATTGGTGAGCCGCCGGTACAGTGCGTCATGATAGACCGAGGCCTGGAAGGTGACGGCATGGTGAACGAATCCGGTATCGAAACGGGCCCGGACGCCGCCATCATAGGTGTACCGATCAATGCTGAGTCCGAAGAATTGCGGCGTCGAGGTGGTGTCGCCGCTCGTGTTGGTGATCGTCGGAAGACCGAAGAAGCGCTCGACATTGGTGTGCGATCCGCCGACATCGGCGAACACCGTAACCTGATCGGTTACATCGTATTCGTTGCGCCACAGGACAGACTGGTCGTTGATGCGCGACCATTCCCAGGGTTGCGTCACATTCAGTCTTCCGTCCGGCGCCTTTGGCACTGGCAGGCCCGCACGCATGAGGAATGGACGTGACGGAGCGTCGAACCGATCGGCCTGGGCGATGAGGTAGAGCCAAGACCTGAACCGTTCGCCCTGATAGTCGAGGGCCAGCGCTCCGACGCCTGTCGTCTCAGACTGGCGGTCGATGGGTGTGTCTCCGCCGCGCACGCTGCCGCTAGCCCGCACGCCCCATTCCTTGCCGTCGCCATAGCGCCTAGCGACGTCCCAGTGACCTCCAAACCGTGCGGCCGAACCGTAGCTCGCGGTAACACGGGTCAAGTCCTCTCCCGCACGCTTAGGCACGACATTGATGACGCCGCCGACGCCGCCATTGGGTGCGATGCCCGAGAGCGCGGCTGACGGCCCCTTGAGCACTTCGATGCGCTCGACGTAATCCGTGAAGATGCGGTAGCTCGGCGCGATGCCGTAAAGGCCCTCGAAGGCGAACTCACCATTGTTGCCTTCGTTGATCGGGAAGCCGCGAATATTGAAGGAATCGACCACGCCGCCCGTTGGATGGGAACTGCGCACGGAAGGATCCAGGATCAAGGCATCGGCACCGGTCGCTGCCTGCTGATCCCGAATGAACTTGTCCGTGTAGCTCGCCACATTGAACGGTGATTTCATTGTGCTCGTGTTGCCGAGCATTCCCAGCCGCGCGCCTTGAGCGACCTGGCCGCCTGCAAAGGCGGGCACGACACCCGGCTGCGATGGTTGAGGCTGTACCGCGACCGTTTCCATTTGCGAGGCGCCAGGCGACGTGGCGCGCCGTGATGTGGATCGGACCGGGCCGGCAGTGCGTTTGCTCGGTGTGCGGCGGACCGACTGTTGCGCCGGGGCATCGACGGTAACAGGTGGAAGGGCGTTGGTGCCTTGCGATGTTTGGGATTGAGCGGGCGATTCGAACCATGCCAGCAACGCCACTCCACTTAGCAGCGCCGCACCACGGCGAGCTACCGACCCAATCTCAGTTGCGCGTTGCATTCTCAGAAGGCCCCTCATCAACAGCACGTCGCCCAACGTGAAATGGCTCCACGCTCGGCCCGCAATCACCGTGGATCGAAGTTCGGCTCTCCGCGTTCGAGCGCGGCCGACATGAAACAACTCACCCGCAAACCCGCGCTGTTGTTGCCTGCGCCTTATCATCAACGTCCGATTGCCAGCGATCTGCATCGCCTCTTTAGAGAGACGATATCGTGACTGCAACGCAAATGCGTGCGGCGCGACTTAGAATGTCTCGATCATCGATCGACTCGAACAGTGACACCGTGTTTGGAAAAATTCCAAAGGTAGTTTGGAGGATTCTAAATCAGTGCTGTTGAAGCTTTGGCAGGAAAGGAGAGGACTGTCAGCGTCCCTTATTGGTACTAATCGGACGAAAGCCCATGGGCCGCCGAAGTCACCATTCCCAAGTGTGCAGTATCACGGCAGCTAGACGAAGATGGCGTAGAACATCTAATAGAAGTCGACCAGCGAGCGTTGCCATCTGCTTGTTGCGGCAAATCGAGGATCGTAGTGGCCCATCCACCTGAGATAGCAGGGGCGATTTCGCTCATGAACGGCAGTCCAATTAGTGCGAAGGGAAAGAATAGTGACTGGTCGGCTGAGCTCACCGCCGCCGCGTTTTCCGCGTGCATGGTCCATTGCTCCCAGGCGCTCTCGTCTGCACCGTCCCTCCCGGGCTTGAGGCGGGACAGGGGAAACACGCCAGCGCGATCACGGGCTGCGGCGCCGCTGATTACGCTGTCGCAAAGCGCGCGCGTCACTTGCTGAAATACCGGCGGCTCGACGAGACGGCCCGATAGGCGTCGGGCGCGGCAACGACAGCCATCGCGAGCTCGACGAGCGGCCCGATCCGACCCGACCGGGCAAGCGCAATCAATCCGAGCTCTGGCAGCCGGCCCGCGGCTGCCTGCCACAGGAGATCGCCAACAACATCGAACTGCGCACTGACGCGCCGCGGCTCGTTCAAAACGCCTCCTACCTTTTCCTTGCCGGCCATTGGACCAAACGTTCGGTATCGGACACCCCAGCGCAAGCGGGACAGATCGTCTTCAGATACCACAAAGATTTGATTGCCATTTGACTTGAGGTCACCACCATAAGCTCCGCCCGATCCATAAAGGCGTCAGGTCTTGTCCGCCCGCTTCCCTCCGAGGACACATCCGCCCTTGCACCCGAGACGGACGACGAGGGCATTCGGCCGCTTGACATTCCGGCGTTCCTTCCTCTTCCAGCTCCGCGGAGTGCAGATCATGTGGTTTCTCGGCGCCGGGGCGTCCCGGGCTGCCGGGATCAAGTCCGCCGGCGACATGATCTGCGACTCAAGCAGCGGCTCTATCGCTCGCAAAGGAACCTATCGCCCTCGGCGATCCACCGACATCGGGGAACCCGCCGTCCAGCGCAGGCTGCAGGCACATTTCGATGCCAGCGGCGGCTTTCCGGCCGCGGGGTCGGAGTCTGAATATTCCTCCTATTTCGAGGCGACCTATCACTCGCCGAGAGACCGGCGCGCCTATCTCGATGAGCTTATCGCGCGCGGAAACCTTCCCTTTTTGTCCCGGATTCCGCCTATTTGGATGTTCGGAAACCGGGTTCGTAGCGAGCTCAGCCCGTTCGTCGAGTATCTCAAAGAAAGCTCCGAATCGCTTTCCACCGGGCGGCCCAAACTGCCGCTGACCACCTGCATGAAGATCATGATCAGCGGCGCCGGCAATGCCGGCGCCGATCATGGCCGCGATGATCGCAGTCTCGATGTCGACGCCGACGATCATCATGCGGCTGCTGGTGCTGGTGCTGGTGCTGGTCTATTCGCCAGCCCCCAAAAACTAGGTCCCCTTTAGCAGGCGTTCGCAGTCCTGGGCTCGTTTGGTTAAAGCCGTTGCCAATCGCTCGATAACGGCGTTCTCCAACCCCTCCTTTTGCGCGCGCGCGCGGATGTCGTTCACGAGGTTGGGGATATGCCCGGCCATGGAGATCAAGGTCCCAATGACCACATCCGCGTCAGCCCGCATTTCGCGCGCGAACTTCTGCCATTGGCGCAGCCCAATTTGATCGAGCTTGTATTCGCCTCCGACCTTCATGGCGAGTTTGACCTTCCGCTGGTCGACGTGATCGTAAGGAAGAATGCTGGCTATGTCGTAGAGTGGTGCGAGGCGTACGTGCGGGCCGCTAGCCAGAAGCAAGGAATAGTTCTTTGCGTGAGCGTCGGAGCCTCCAATGAGCCAGTTGAAGCCCAAAGCGCTGACGAACGTCTCAAGGTCAGCCTCGCGGTCTGTCGAGTAGGTGCGTAGGAGCTCGATCACATCGGCGGGCGTTGGTCCGCCCTCGTTCTGGTATTTCTTGGTCGGGAGGATGCCCATGGCTTGGCAGATGTCCTCCTGATGCACGCGGATGATGTCGTTCCCACGGACTTGCCGATCGTAGCGTTCAACCACGATCGCGATTTCCTTTTCGAACCACATCACGTTGGTTTCAGCGGCCGGCAGCCCGAGTTCGCGCGCGAGTTGCAGGCAAATATGCTCATTCTCGGCGTGACCATCGAAGTGGCCTGTCGGCGGTTTCAGGATATGGGTGGTCGGAATGCGTCCGGACGGAATGCCCCATCGTTTGTTCTTCAGGACAAAAGCCGTTTTCGGCTGGGCGCCTGCAAGACTGAATTGGCCCGTGTCGCGGGGCAGACGCCAGGCAGCATGGTCCTCGCGCAACGCATGAAGCCGGTTTGCTAGTTCGGGCTCGTCCAGCCATTCGATCTTGTCGTCTTTGCCTGTCTTTAGATCTTCCAGCCGATCCGGCGTTACAAACTGGACGGCTCCGGCGCAATCCTCGCCGACATTGGAAATGAGAGCAAAGACGTTGCGAGCTGAGACCTGGAACTTCTTTGCCCAACGATCGAGTACGCGCTCATTGTCCGGCAGAAGCCCCCAAAGAAAGGCCTGCACGGCGGCAGGGCCGTGTTCCTGTGCGGCAAGGGGCATGGACAGCGAGAGAGGGTAAGCTCCCGCTGATCCCCGCCAGTCGTCGTTATAGACGAAGGTCAGCCGGCTGCGGGCATCGCTGCGCACCCGGCCAACTTCATTGCCGTCCAGGAGCGCGACAAGTTCACTCGTCATGCTTTGCCCTTCTTCGCTTTGGTGACGATGGCGTTGATATCAACCGCGGAGGTTGACCCGCGGCTGGTGGGCATTCCACTGTTTGCGTCCACAGGGATGCCGAGGACGTCGAGAGCGCGGAGGACAAGCGCCAGCTCTGCGCGCGGATGTCCGTGCTCGACCTCGATCACCCATTGACGGCTGACGCCGATGCGCTTGGCCAGTGTCGACTGGTCGAGCTTGAGGCGTTTGCGTTTGTCGCGAATGACGGCGCCGAGCTCGGCAGGTGTACGTATGAGCATGGGGCAATCCAAATGTCAGCGTTCGCTTACGTTAGCGTATGTCACCGTTCGCTGACAACCGAAAAAGTCGTCCTTCGGCGACATTTCGAGATGTCATCGATCGACGACATAGCAAGGTCAGGAAGTATCAACCTTTTCAACACCTTAGACCAGATAAAACCTGGCATTAAACCAAGCAATAGCCGCTCCGCTGCGGCCAGTTCCTCGCTGTCATCATGACGCGGAAACAGGCAACCGTAGATGTCCAGGGTCACCGCGATGCTCGAATGACCAAGGCGCTCCTGAACCACCTTCGGCGGCAATTCGAGGCGGCCATCGACCTTGCGGTTGATACACCAGCTCGCGAAGAAGTGCCGCAGTGAGTGCAGCCCGGAATATTAGGGTTTATTCGAAGCTGCGGGGATCGATGTGCGGGCCTGCCTACAAAGCACAGCTTCGTTGATGGGCTGACAGCATTGATTAGCTCCGCCATTTCGGGATCTCTTGCAAAGCTCAGTTCAACAGCATCGAGCAAAATCCGGCCTCAAATCGAAGTGCTTGCGGTAACGAGGGGCACTTGCGTGCCGGATCAGAATTGCGGGCCTGCCAAATAAATTAAGGGTGAATGTAGAGTATGTACTGTCCTCGCCTGAGCCCGGCATAGCCGTCAAGACCAGAGTTGGACGAACCAAAGACACTCGGATGCGTGCATCAGGCGATCTTCAAGAATCGCGGCGCATTCGCGCCACTTCCCGCTTACGCCAGTCGGCTCGCGCGCAAGCTGTTGGCGATCGGGCGTCGGCGATGTAAGATGCGCAAGCGAACTCGCATTTTCTCGCGCGGGTCGGCTCCGTGCACGACCATGATCGCCGCGTTGCGAGCTCGGTACCATCAGGGCATCTACAAAAAACTAGCCTCTACTCACAGCGTTGAGGCCGCTGCCACGATTTCGCCTCTGGGCGATCGGCTAATTCATCAGTGTCATGCAGCGATTCGCGTGAGGCATGGGATGCCCGACTTGACGCTCTGGAACAAGCTGTCTCGCAAGGAGCAGAGAATTGTCATTAAGCTGTACGGCGGAGGTTCCACGCATGGCGACAGCCTGACCGAGACGGTCAACCTCACGCGGCTGGGTCTCGTCACTGAGAACGGTTTAACCTCGGCCGGCCTTGAGGCCTTCGTCGCTGCTTTCAAAGCGCAACGTGACGCGCGTCAGCGGGAGTTGGGCGCTACCAGAACGGCAAGCCGGCTGCGAGACGCTATGTTCGGTTAGGTGGGTCGGGTGCGCTGGTGCGCCGGACCCGATGCCAAGCTAAAAGTGCTTGGCGGCTAGCAAGCCCAGCAGCACGGTGCCTGACACGGCTGCTTCAGGCCAGACTAATCGGCGCAGAATAGCATGGTGCTGCATCAAAGCCGCGTCAAAGCAGACGAGAGCCAAATTTGAACGCCGATTGACACGAAGTCGGCCAGTACAATCAGAAGATTTAAGGGCGCTGGCGAGCTTTCCACCAAGACGCGGCTCCATGATCTCGACGGGTAGTGTCCCCTGTCAGCCTGCCGCACGCGCCCTCAAACAGAACTTGAAGCGGATCGGGCTGTGAAGTCAGATCGAATAGCGCGCGGTATTCGACGAGTCGAATGGCTCCAACCAGCGGACGTCGGCAAGTGGTACGTCAACACAGATGGAATCGATCGCATTGCGCCGTCCTGTTCGGACTCGTTGCTAAAGCTTTCGAGATGTTGTTGCAGGTCCTCCGACTTCTGCTGAGCGTGCCCCGCGGGCGACTAGACCGTTTAAAAGAGTAGCCGACAGGAGGGGCAGTGATAGCGACAGCGGCATGGCCACATGACAGCGGACTCTCGCGCGAGTGCAGCGTGAGCAAAGTGCACGGCCAGATCGCCAAAGGCGCCGGATTTTCCGAGCCTGCAAACTGGGTAAAGAACAAGCACCCTTAAAGGGCCACCGGCGGGCGACGGTGACAGTTGAGGCCCTGGCTCGATCTCACGCAATCTAGGGCTACTGTTCAAACGCCGTTTTCGACCACGAATTGCGCCGGCTTGCCGTGACTGCCCTCAACCAAGCCCCTCCCCACCAACAGCTCGCGGGTATCGCGCACCAGCGCAGGGCTGCCGCAAATCATGACGCGGTCATGCTGCGGCTCGACTTCCGGCAGTTCGAGATCCGAAAACAACTTGCCTGACGCGATCAGGTCGGTGATCCGGCCGCGGTTGCGGAAAGGATCGCGGGTAACGGTCGGATAGTAGATCAGCTGGTAGCGCACGAAATCCCCGAGCAGCTCGTCGCTCGGTAGCTTCTCGGTGATCATTTCGCCATAGGCAAGCTCGGCAACGCGGCGGCAGCCGTGCAGCAGCACGACATTTCCGAATCGCAGATAGGTTTCAGGATCCTTGATCACGCTCAGAAACGGAGCAAGACCAGTGCCGGTGCCAATCAGATAGAGATTGCGCCCATCCTCGAGATTGTCGATGACCAGCGTCCCGGTCGCCTTGCGGCTCACGGTGATCTTGTCACCTTCCTTCAAATGCTGCAGACGCGAGGTTAAGGGATCGTTCGGCTCCCTGGTCGAGAAGAATTCCAGCCGGTCCTCTTAATGGGCGCTGGCGAGGCCGTAGGCACGCAGCAGCGGCTTTTCGTCGACCTTGAGCCCTATCATAGTGAATTCGCCGCTGCGGAAGCGGAACGATGGATTCCGCGTGGTGGTGAAGCTGAAGAGATTGTCGGTCCAGTGATGAACGCTCAGCACGCTTTCCTGGCTGAAGTTGCTCATCTCACCGCTCCCGCGAAGGTTAGAGTGTGATCCGGGCACCTGTTTTCCGGAAACATCATGGTGAAGGCGCCAAACGCAACGAGCGCGTTCGCTTTAACCGAACGCAAAAGCAAGCAGGCTCGAGCAGAGCACCACCAGACCGACCGCAGTCAGTGTCAGGAAGCTGTCGGAGACAAGGTCACGATTGCGCATGAAACACCCACGATTGCTCCTAGGAGCGAGGGCAGCAGTCCCGCCTTGGCTTGACGAGAAAATAGCCGGCCACCGCCTCAAGCGCCTTCTGCCTCAGCGCTCGTACTTAGGTCTCGGGAATGGGACACCGGTTAGAGGGATGCGGAGATCGTCGCGCCCACATCACCTCTATGGCCTTGGCGACATTAGACCTGCCCTTGCGTTCGCATCGTGCGTGTTTGGGGCTGAACCCGCAGCATTGCTTCGTTCTATCGGATATGACGCGGGAAGGCGGCGCGATGTCGGGCGGTCACGATCGGCACGAGTTGCGTCATCCTACCGACGTTATCGATAGAGAAAGTCGTCGGCGCAGGCGGCCGTAACTTACGATGCGTTCGGCATCTCATTTTCGTCGAGAACTATCGATCTCATACCGCCCCACCGCAGGTTAGCGCACAAGCTGCCATCATGGTCGCTGAGCTGAATTCGGCGATCGATTAAAGGCATAGATCAGTACGCAACGTACAGAACTATGCCCCGCGTTTACGGTGACAGAGGACAAGGGGTCGACCCCAGCTGTCGGCCCTGCCTTAGCTACCGAAATAATGAGTTCGGCCACCCCATCCCGCGCCGAACGTGGCGAACTTCAAGAATTTATCTTTTCTCAAATGTTTGCCGCGACCTTTCAGTACTGGCGGCAACGTTAGAGCCAGTCCTGCGGGGTCGCAGATGAGGACATATCTGAGCTCGTATCTCTCAAAGCTATTCGCGGGGGATCTGGCGGCTTTCGGCGGCCCGGCGACTGATGAAGCAGTCGCAGGGCACATTCGCGCGGAGCAGATCTCCCTCGTGCTTGGTTATTCCCTGGGCATAATGCTAGCCAACGTCTGCAATGCGACGGTGCTTGCAATTGCCTTCTGGCACTCGCCCAACAGAAACTATGCGTTGATCTGGGCAGCTGCCGTGGTTTGCGGCGCCTTATCGATAGGCTTGAAGGCGCGTTTATCCCGACGGATTACGAAGCCCCAGTTCGTTTCCCGACAGGCCATGCATCGGCTGGTGCGAAATGCGCTCGTTCTTGGAACAGCCTTCCGGTAGCTTTCTTCGCCGACGCCTCGAATGGCGGCCAACTCGTGATCACATGTCTTTGCTCCGGGATGCTCGCGGGCGGAGCATTCGCCTTCGCTACGATTCCGGTGGCGGCCGTTGCATTCACGGCTCCGATTTTCGTGGGTACGGCAATCTGCCTCGGCAGAAACGGCGATTTCGTCTATCTGCTCGTCGCTATCCTCGTTGTGGCCTATGGCTTCGTGCTTCTGCGCGGCGTTTTCGCCCATTCTTTCGAATTCACGAAACGCACCATTGCTCAATTGGAAGCCGAACGAAGAGTCCGGCGGGATTCCCTGACCCGGTTGCCGAACCGTTTCGCCTTCAACGAAAGCCTCGAAGCTGCCCTCAACCGGTTGGCTCGATCGGGCGAGGGATTCGCGGTTTTTCTCCTTGATCTCGATCGCTTTAAGGAGGTGAACGACAAATTCGGCCACCCCGCAGGAGATGAGTTTCTCATTCAGGCCGCGGCGAGACTGCAGCGATGCGCGCGTGAGATCGATAATGTCGCGCGGATCGGCGGGGACGAATTTGCGCTGATTATGTCCAATCTGGCCAAAGTAGAAGACGCGTTGGAAATCGCCGAGCGCTTCGTCGGCGCTTTCGGCGAGCCATTCCTGATCGAAAGATGCGAGGTCGCGGGCACGACGAGCGTCGGAATCGTGTTGGCCCCGCGCGACGGCGATACGCCTCATGAGCTCCTGAAAAATGCCGACCTTGCGCTCTATCGCGCAAAAAAAGCGGGACCCGGAACGGTTCGCATCTTTGAAGTCAGCGACGACAAATCAGCGCGCGATCGAAGGGCGCTGCAAAGGGATCTGGAGGAGGCGATCGGGAGAGACGAGCTTTTTCTCGTCTACCAACCGTTCTTTGATATTCGCGAAAACCGAGTAACCGGCTTTGAGGCCTTGCTGCGCTGGCAACACCCTGTCCGGGGAGTCATTTCGCCGGCTGAGTTCATTCCAATTGCCGAGGAAACCGGCTTGATCCACCCGATCGGTGAGTGGGTAGTCCGACGCGCCTGTTCAACGCTGTCGAACTGGCCCTCTGATCTCAGGGTCGCCGTGAACTTCTCTGCAGCTCAATTCCATAACACCAGCATCCTGCAAACAATCGTGCAGGCCCTGACGCAGGCCAGAGTCGCCCCTAGCCGGCTTGAAATCGAAATAACGGAGTCGATGCTGATCTCAAAGTACGGGCCGGCGTCATCGATCCTGAGTTCACTCCTGCAACTGGGGGTGACGGTGGCGCTCGACGATTTCGGAACGGGATTTTCGTCGCTGACCTATTTGCTAAAATTGCCTTACACCCGCATCAAAATCGATCAATCCTTTATACGCGACATGCTGACACGGCCGGATAGCGCTGCGATCGTAAAATCAATAATCACGCTAGCGCAGGATCTGCACATTGGCGTGGTCGCGGAAGGCGTCGAGACCACCGAGCAGCTCGAGTGTTTGCGCCAAACCAGCTGTGATGAAGTTCAAGGATATCTCATCGGTCGGGCGGTATCAGCCGACCGCATCTTCGCCCTGCTCGACCAAAATAAGCAATGGTCGACGCCTGCCGCTTGAAACGCCTTGGCCAAACCGACAGACCATCATGCAGCGCGACGCCGCGTGCGGCGCTGGCATCGCTAGCTGAATAATCCCAGGACAGGAATGTGACCAACTTGCGATAGCACCCTACTGCACCAAGTTCGTCACACCGTCTTGTTGTTAAGCGTCAAGGGTAAGGCCGATATCGATCAACTAGGTCGAAGGTCTATCGGTAGGTACGTCGGGCGCGCGAAGGCGCCGTTCCGCAGGGCATTCCGCAAATAACGAACCACTTCCACGATGATAATTGGCGCGTCATTTTGCGTACGAATAGCCGTATCAACGTCTTCGACCAGCAGCCTCAACCGCTGGCGTTCCGTGACTTCTCAACCTCGTCGAGTAGACTAAGCCGCACGTGGACTCGCTGCCCGAACCGTAGCGCACCGAGATCGCTGTGCCCCCCTGAAAGCTCCTGGAGGACGAGATCGGGACAGGCAATCTCATCGCAGTGGGGATCAGACCATGATTATGAAGATGATAGGAACTCTACCATCTTAGAAACCTATCTCGACCTTAGCTTCCGCTGTTCCACGTCGATCCAGCGACCACAGCCGAAGCGACATCCATACACTGACGACAGCTGGCTGAACTCTCCGGCGAGACCCAACATGCTCTGCGGAAATGAACGGAGCCCGCTCAACGAGGACCTAACATTTAGAAGCGCGATGCGTGCGACTGTCAAAATGGCCATCTAAACCAGAGGCCAGAAGGGCCGGCGGCGTCCTACTGGCTGACCTTCAGGTTTGGCAAATAAGCCCTACCGCGACAATCGTTTTGTGCTCTATAAGCGCCTACCGCGACTGTTCGCCGAGCTCGCCTGGCGCGCGACGACAGTCGCCATCAACGCCTATTGTACGATCTCGACCGCATCGAGCTTCTGCTCCTCGATCACCGCCGTCTTGAGCCGATCGACGCTGGCGTCCCTTGCGCTGCAGTTCGGGTCCATTAATGGTTTTCCGTTCACGCACAGCTGACAGCACAACGCCGCAGCGAGCCGACTGCTTCAAATGAGATTCTAGATCTGGATCGTTGACATCAATTGCCCACCACGTTCCGTCCAAGCATATCAAGGGTGAAGAGACGAGAATTTTACCTCCCTTGCCAGAACGCACGTCGTTAAGCTCAACTTTCACGATTTCCGCTCCGACCCAATTCAGATTTCAGTGTCGGCAACGTATCCCGAATGGCTCCAGATTTAGTTCGAAGAAAATGAACACTTTTAGTCATTTCCTCGGCAATTGACGGGAGCACGGGGCCAGGCAAGGGGTGTTTGGCTCGGCTGTTCGGCAATGGGACGCCGCCATGTTTCGCGAAAATTAACCAAGAATTGTTTCTGTTACCCATAACACTTCCTTAAGACTTAAAGCTAAGCGAGACCAACTTTTGCTAGTGGGTCGCGAGCAATAGTCGCGCGGCAAACGCTGACGCTATCTTTCCAATTTCATGGAACGCATGATGAGCGATCTTACGGACACCGCCCACCATCCGCAGAACCCAATTGCCATTCCCGGCTTACGGAAGGATGACGTTGTTCGCGGAATATACTGCATGATCGCCGCGAGCGTGATGTTCGCACTATCGAGCGCACTATCGAAATGGCAAGCCGCTCTCTATCCAGTTGGCGAGGTTATGTTCTTTCGCTCCGTTTCTGCGTTCGTTCTCTGCGCCGCATTGATCCTTCCGGCAACGGGCATGTCAGTCTTTAAGACTCGGCGGCCCCGCGCCCACCTTGCGCGCGGGTTGTCGCAGTCGATCTCGCAGACGTTCACTGTCATCGCCGTTAGTCTGATGCCGCTTGCAGGAGCGATCGCAATCAATTTTTCTGCATCGTTGTGGGCGGCCTTGCTGTCTTTTATCTGGCTCAAGGAGCGTGCCGGAATCGCGCGTTGGAGCGCGCTGGTAACGGGATTCGTCGGGGTTCTCGTTGTGGTAAATCCAGGTGCAGATTCGTTGCAGATTGGCGCATTGTTTGCGCTGGCAAACGCGGTTATGTATGGCAGCGTCACGGTTGCCGTTCGCGGAATGACCGCAACTGAGTCTGCAAAGACGCTGTTGATGTGGCAGATGCTTACGGTAACCTTCTTTCACTCCTTCTTACTGCTGTTTGGATTCCGGATGCCGACGCCGGTTGACGCAGTCATGTTGACCCTGAGCGGTCTTACAAACGCCGCGGCACAATATTTTTGGACGCAAGCGCTTCACCTAGCCCCGGCCGCCGCCGTCTCGCCATTCTATTACCTGACGCTCGTCTGGGCACTTGCGATCGGATTTTTCGTTTGGGGCGACGTACCGACGCTTTGGCTTCTGATCGGGTCCGGCATTGTTGTTGCATCGGGCCTGTTCCTGCTCGTGCACGAGGCTCGGCGACCAACTAAGAAGTTGATCTCCGGTGAACAAACTGGAGAATACAGCCTTCAGAAAGTCGCTGGCTAAACGAGCGGGTCCCAAACTCTAGGCGACAAATTTGCGCCCGGGCGACCATTTGGCAATCATTTCAGGAACTTTCGCCATTGGAACAGGCGGACTGAACAGATAGCCTTGCCCTTCGTCGCAATCGAGCGCCGCGAGAAATTCGTACTGTCCGACGGTTTCGATGCCTTCTGCCAACGTGGTCATTCCCAGAGCGCGAGCAATACTCACCACGGCTTGCACAATCACAACGTGCTCGGTGCCTTCAGCAAGGTCAGAAACAAACGACCTATCTATCTTGATTTTGTCGAATGGGAAGCTGCGCAGATAACTGAGAGAGGAATACCCGGTACCGAAATCGTCCAGAGAAATGCGGACGCCGAGTTGCTTCAACTGACGCAGGGTAGATAGGGTGGATTCATTATTGGTCATGAATACTCCCTCGGTAATTTCAAGCTCAAGGCGATGCGGCTGAAGTCCGGTTTCCGCCAGGGCGTGTCTCACGACCTCGGAGAGATTGGAAGCTGCAAACTGAATCGGAGAAAGATTGACCGCTATCGTAAGATCGTTCGGCCAGTGCGCGGCGCAGCGGCACGCCTCTCTCAGAGCCCATTCGCCAAGAGGTTGAATGAGTCCAGTATCCTCCGCTACCGCGATGAATGTTGCCGGCGGTATCATGCCATTGACCGGATGGCGCCATCGCGCCAGGGCTTCGAATCCGGTTATGATGTTGCTCCTCAAATTGAGGATGGGCTGATAGTATAATTCCATCTCATTTTGCTCGATCGCCTCACGCAGATCGATCTCAAGCCGCCGTCGTTGCCTAAGCTCGCTGTTCATTGCAGCATGATAGAATCTATAGCTGCCCCGACCTTGGGCTTTGACCGCGTATAGTGCCAGATCGGCGGCAATCAGAAGGTCGTCGCAATTTGCTCCATCGCACGGTCCAATGGCGATGCCGATACTGATTCCAGAACGGATTCGGTGGCCGCCAATCTCAAAGGGCTTCTGTGCTGCCTCGATCATGCTATTCGCCAGGGCCTCGATCGCTGGTCGAGACTCAACCGTCGGCACAACAACTGCGAATTCATCGCCACCGAGGCGTGCCAGCACTTCATTTGCACCGAGCGTGCTCTTTAGGCGCCGGGCCATCTCCTGCAGAAGCAAGTCGCCGGTCTGATGGCCAAGCGTATCGTTGATAGCTTTAAAACGATCGAGATCAAGAAACAGGACGGCGAATTCCGCCGCTGGCTGCTGGTTGTCTACTGACGATGGTTGCCGGCGGCTCATCTGGTCGAGCATGGAGCGGAACATCCGCCGGTTTGGGAGCCCGGTGAGTGAATCCTCAGAACTAAGGCGGACTGCATCTGCTTCAGCGCGCGATCTTTTCGTGACGTCAGTGAAGGTTTGCACGAATCCACCATCGGGGAGACTTTCCCTGCGAATCTCGATGATTGATCCATCCGGCATCGTTCGTTCGCTAACGCCGAGTTCTCCTGCGACAAGATCTGCCAAGATCCGAACAGACGCCGCGTTCAATCTGCCCGTCGGTGTCTCGTATTCGGCGAGTTGATCGACTCTTGGTGGGTTCTGTATGAACTCTACGGGCAAATCGAGCAACTCGCCGCAGCGACGATTGATAATCGGAATCTGCTGGTCATAGGTAACCAGCATAATTCCCTGGTTCATATACTCGAGCGTAAGGTCAAGCTGATTCGCTTTTTGTCTTGCCTTCGCGTCTATCCGTAGAAGCTGCTCAAGAGCAATGAGAACCAGCAAAGTAAGTACGGTGCCCACCAACGAATTCAATTTGAGGGCGTTCCGAGAGCTTTCCAAGATCTGGCTTTTGCTCAAGCTAACGCTGACCCACAATGGATAGCCCTTGACCTTGCGGACGGTAATGAAACGCGCCTCGTTGTTGGCAGGATCAACGCTCTCAAATGTAGTTTCGACCCCGGCTCGCATTTGGTCGAGCAATTCTGTTCCGCTAAGATCGTCTCCAAGTGCGTAACCGACCGCGCTCCCGCCACTCGAACGAACCACACCATCACTTCCGATCAGGGCGATCGCCGCCGCCGATCCAAAATTGATGTTGTTGTAGAATTTCGTCAAATGGTCCGGATTGAGCGAGGCCACGACGACGCCGCCGAACGTCTGGTCATTGTTCACGAAGCGCCGCGTGAATTGCACGGACCATTTTCCGCTGGCACGGCCAACCACCGGCTTGCTGATAAACAGCTGATCCGCGATGTTGTTCACATGAAACTTAAAGTGCTCCCGATCACCCAGATCCAGGGCAGGCGCGGGTTGAGGACCGCTGTTCGACGCGCGCATAATTCCCTTGTCATCAATAATGGCGACTTGGACGATGATGTCGCTCAGCACGTCGGTCGTGTTGGCAATAGCACTGAAACTAACCGTACTTTTCCGGGTCTCAATGCTCCGTCGCAAGTATAGGAGCGCCTTATCAATTTCTCCGATTGATCGAAGAACATTCTCTTCGAATACCAGCGCAAAGTTATGAGCGTCCCGATGCGCCTCTCTTTGGTCCCCCCGAACATCGCCGAAGTATTTTACAGCAACTCCTGCCCACATCATGGTGATGATCACCAGGCCGAAAATTGCCGAGCTTCGACGCTCAGCAATCAGCTTTGGCAGCTCTAGGATTTGTAAATTCATGCCGAAAACAGGCCCCCTATCGGCAGGGCTTACTCGTCGGATATTTCGGGCGACTTAACTTCATTGATCGGCCACCGGAGCGTGGAAGGTTAACCTTAATAGATGGGTCACCACTCTTCCGAGTTGACGTTGAGAAAAATAACCGATTATTAACCCGCGATAAAAAGACCTTCTTTCGGAGTTCATATGTCGGGTTGCGATACGGTTGTTTCGAAAGAAGACACATCAACCAACACTCAAATAACGGCTTGTCCGCAACCCTTTGGCAACAAAGCTGTTGACGGACGATCAATCCAAATTGCGGTGCCTGTCACTCCTCGAGCCAAGGAGATCGCGCCAGAAAAGGTCCTGCAAGCCTTCAATACCTGGGCTTTTAAGCGTGAGCAACCTGACAACTCGGTTGCGATGTTGCAGAGCATTTCCAAATCAATAGCGGTCAGAAATCCTGTTCCGTTTGTGCTCTATTGGGGCAAAGGTCCGCGGTCCAACATCGACAAGCCAGACTTCGAATGTCTGAACTATTTGGCTGCCTTCACCCACCGAATCAGTAAAACATACGCGCCCGGGGCAGCACTAAGATTGATTTTCACCGATACCCATGCGGAATTGAACGGACATTCATCACAGAACATGCGCCAATATTTTGATGAGGTTGCAGATGGCGCCCGCGAACGCGGTTTCGAGAGTTGTTGGTTGGGCGACCTCACCAAGGCCGTGGAAGCGGATAACACAAGTCCTTTAATCGATGAGATCGTACCGGAGCCGACGTTCCAGCGGCTGCTTGCTAGCGCGATGAAATGGTATCGTGGAAATGGAAGTTGTGAAGAGGGCGCATTAGAATATTACCGGATGAACATGGTCGAAAAGCGTGCGGTCGAACGCGCATTTCCTGACTCAATTTTCATCACCTTCAATGGAAGCGAATTTCGAGAGCTTTTTCCCCAAAGCCTTCCAATCTTCTACATGTATTCGCTTCGCAAAGGGATCAGCATCAAACCTTGGTTTCTCTTCCCAGATACGGCCGCCTGCGAACAGCGAGCAAGTTAGTCTCGCGTATTGGAAAGGCCGCGCTAGTGGTTGAAATTCCTTCACGCCGCATGAGCCCCGAAGTGCAACAACAGCGGCCGCCTGATCTAGCCTCGCTCCGCGAATGTCGATAACGCGTGGGCATTTCGAGGCTCGTGTAGGAAGTCAAGCGACCATCATCGACCAAGACACGCGGCTCAGATCTGGTCGCGGGTGCGCCCATCCAATCGCGACCGCCCTTGCCATCTCGCGTGCGTACTATTTGCCCTTGGCACTTTGCGGCGTTTGCGCAGCCAGTGTTGCTCGCGCCGCGTAGGCCGGCTCCGAAGCGATAACGACACAGACAATCATCATCAACCCGACTTTGATCGAAAGCTCCCTCCTGCGCTGTGGCATGATTGCGCGAATCCACGCGGCGCGGCGTGCGGGTGACTGTCGTGTCCACGATCGCGAGCCAGACGCCAATGATAGCCGACGAACTTCGACGGCAGGCGGACGAATTTATCGACCTGGCACAGTCGAAGCTGAAGCTGGGTCGCAATCTGTTCGATCCGTTAGACCCACGTCAGAACGAGCGCCGGGCTCGAAAAATCGGAGTGCCAGAGAGACTCTGAACGCCCCGCGGAATCCGCCGCTCCCATCCGCATTTCTAGGAACGCAACGCCTAGCCGGCCGGCACCAATACCCGTCACCACAGTTCGCTGACCTGGGTTAATCCCCGGCTGGGCTGTGGCCTTTGGACCCCTCTAAAATGCACCTTTGATAAAGTCTGTGAACGATGCCGCCGGGACCGTTAGCAAGGACGCACCCATGGGGAAATGCCAGGTTTCGCAGCTCTGGTTGGTGGTCGCATGGAGATTCGCGCCGTCGATGAAGAGCGCGACAGTGTTCGAGGCTGTCATTCGGGCTACGAACCTGAAATTGGATCAACGGAATGATTGTTACGCACCAGAGAGTGTTGCCGCCCGAACCCGACTTTCCTGCCACGATCGCGCTCGATCAACGTCTCCAGCAACTCGCGGCGATCGGTTTCTGTCATCCTGCAGTCTGCCATGCAGCGATCATCAGAGACGCAAGAATAAGCAACAAGATCGCGTAAAGCAGAAGTTGAGAGATCAAGTCACCATCGCGCTCGAACATTATATTCCCATCCGCGTTTCCCCTGTTCGGGCTTGGCCGGAACACTGACTTTGCCAGCGCTTTGGGCGCTTTTGCTCGACCAACACTGCACGAAACGAACGAACAATCTCCTTTCTTACCTGAGTGTGTCGTCTCGGCTTCACTTTGCGTCGTGTCGGCTTCACATTGGAGCGTTTTGTTTAATCGCTTCATGCAACGAGACGCACGTTCGCACCTAATCCTCCATTTGACCGGCTTCTCCGGTGTATTTCAGCACCTCCAGCCGAAGACGATGACTGCGGTCCGGGCCATGTCTAGATCCGCTGCGGGTACTGTCCTTTAAACTGACGGGAAGCGCTCGCTACAATTCAAGGCGTCGACCTCCTCGTCCGGAAACTTCTCGGCCTCCAGGTCCAACATGTACCTCGCCTCTTCTAACTGCCCGATGATAAGGACGTAGTCTTCGAACCTGCTCGCCGCGCTGATGTGCTTCTCGATCAGCTGCCGCAACTCGTGACTGAACTGATATTTGCTGACGGTCATTCGTCTCCTCCGCGCCTGCCTGCGCTGGATCTGGTTCTGAACCTTCCCCCGTGCATGCCAACATCCCTGACTTACAACTCTGAACTGATGGGGCTCTTACGCAGCCTTTCGACGAAGGCGGTAGGACGGCCTGTTCAAGTGCTTGTGCTAGGAACTATGGAGCGGGAGCGTTCAGATATCATCGCTAGATTCAAGAAGGCCATCAAATCGTCAGCCGAGGTCGTCAACGGATTCGATATCACGGGAGATGCGGACTTCGTTCTATACGTTACCGACGGCGCGGTCGTGATGTTTATGATGACTTTTGTACGAAACGCACCGCCGAGGTGACGGACTCAGGCGAGAAACGAAATTGTTCGTTCGTTACGTACTGTATCTGTCGTAGCACGGTCCGCGGGACTAAGGTATTTGTCGCTGGAGTCCGACCCTAGCGTCGTATGGTGAAGTCATCCCTTGCTGTGCGGAAGGTGACGCTGGTCCGATGGTCCTAACATGAAAGACAGCAATAGCAGCCACCCTGGAACATCGGAGACAGATGACCAGCGCGAATTGAGGCGCTGCAAGCAAGAGATTGCGCGTCTCAAACAGCTGGTTGTGGAGCTTTCCGAAATTGTCTTGCGCAACGTCGTAAAGAGCGACGAGGGGCGACAATCGGAACGCCCGCTGAGTCTCTGAGCGACGTCCAATTGGTGCGCTGTTTCTCAGCAGCGTGGCTTCCCGCCTTGGGGAGCACGGGGAGCGGCCCTGCCCTTATGCTCCATGAGGCAGGGCTCTTAATTTTTAAAGCGTAGGATAGGCCAGGAGACACATTGATGACGGGATGGACTGATCAAGCGCGCTGATGGCAGCGATTGCTTCTGATCTGGCGTGGCGCGCTCATTTCAACCGTTTTTTTGATGGATCACGCGGCCTAGGCGAATGAGTGGTGGGAGCGGTCAAACGCCAATGTCACCATTCGACAAAATCGCGCTCTTTATCGACGGCGCCAACCTTCACGCAACCTGCAAGGCGCTTGGCTTCGACATTGACTGCAGGCGCTTGCTCGGGGAGTTTCAGAGCCGCGGCACGGTGCTGCGAGGAACAGGAATGTTCGCCAATCAGGCCGCTCATCGATTGGCTCAGGTATACCGGCTACACGGTTGTCACCAAGTTGACCAAGGAATTCATCGACGCCAGCGATCGCCGCAAGGTCAAGGGCAACATGGATATCGAGCTGGCGGTCGACGCCATGGAGCTTGCCGAGCATATCGACCAGATCGTCCTGTTCACGGGCTTTATGGCGATCCATTCATGGTCGGCGAGTTCGTAGGGCATGATTCGAGCCCCCAGTGCGCGGCGAGTTTGAATCACAGGGGCCGGCCAAACGCAACGTCCTGGCCTGGCCGCGCTCATCGCTCACGGTGGAAACGCCCATCCGCCCGATTCCATCGATGCGCGATGTCCTCCTACGCAGGCTCCAGGGATTTCCAAACAGCCTAAATCCTAGCCCGCCTTGCGCAAAAGATGTGCAATCAATGATTGCTGTAACAAAAATTTCAACTAAATCTTGGTAAAAAATTTACTGGATGGCCTGCAGCATGACGACGTTTAGGAAACATCGTCTTCCAATATTTTCCATTTGTGCTGTCGCTCGTTTCGCAGGAGTCCCTTGCCATGCTTTCGCGCTATTCGATCAGGAGCAAACTCGTCGTCGTTATTTCTTTGCTCCTTCTCGTGTTCGGCGGCACTGGCCTGCTCGCCATCAGCAACATGCGGCTCATCCAGGGGGGCGTCGCTGAATTCCAATCCCGTTGGCTGCCCGCGGTCCGCCTGCTCGGTAACCTCAGAGCCTACACCATCCGATATGGCAGCGTCGTGCGGGATCACATTCTGGAATCCGACTCCGCGAAGAAAGCCTCAGCCGAGAAGCTTCTTGCCGACCTGACGCGCGACATCGAAAAGGAGGGCGTCGCCTACGAGCTGCTGCTCTCCTCTCCGGAAGAGCGCAAGCTTTACACGGACTTCCAACAACTCTGGAGCGCGTATGTCGCGCAAGTTCCAGACGTGCTCTCTGCGTCCCGCAGGAATGATATTGCCACTGCCAGCGATCTGATTGTTCATCAAATGCAGCCGCTGCGTCAGGACAGCGGACAGGCCCTGCTGAAGGCAATGGACATCAACAACAAGCGTGCAGCGGCCGCCGGTCAAAGTGCTGAGCAGACCTATGCCTTCGCGTTTGCTCTCATTGTTGGGACTCTTGTCCTCACCTTGGTACTCAGTTCTATCGTCGGTCTATTGCTGTTGCGCGACATCTCAATGGGGATTAGATCCATCATTGCGCCGATGCGGGCATTGGCCAACGGCGATGTTACCGTGGCGGTCCATAGCCGGGCCAAGCATACCGAGATCGGCCAAATGGCCGCTGCCCTGCAGGTCTTCAAAGAGTCCCTCATCGCAAAGCAAGCCGCGGACAAGCTTGCCGCAGCAGAGGCCGAGGCTAAGATCTTACGCGGTCAGCGGATCGACAAGATTACCGGCGGCTTCCGATCAATGATCGGCGAACTCGTCGCCGCGCTATCCACTTCCTCCGGCGAACTGGAAGCGGCTGCAGAGACTCTATCTAAGACTGCTGATACAGCCCTGCATATTTCGGCAACAGTGGCCGCGGCCTCCGAAGAAGCATCTCTCAACGTTCAGACTGTTGCGTCCGCTACTGAGGAGATGACATCGTCCGTTAGCGAGATCGGCCGACAGGTTGAGGCATCGACCAAAGTCGCGAGCGAAGCGGTTCGTCAGGCTGCAGAAACCAATCATCGGATCAACAAATTGTCCACGGCAGCAACGCGCATAGGCGATGTTGTCAGCCTTATCACGACCATCGCAGGGCAAACCAACCTGTTGGCTCTGAACGCGACGATAGAAGCGGCGCGGGCTGGAGAATCCGGCAGGGGCTTTGCGGTCGTTGCTTCCGAAGTTAAAGCCCTCGCCGGCCAGACCGCGCGGGCGACGAGCGAGATAAGCGAGCAGATCAGCGAAATACAAATCGCAACGCAGGAATCCGCCGACGCGATCAAACATATCAGCACAACAATAGATCGCATCTCGGCGATTACGGCCGCAATTGCCGCCGCCGTGGAAGAGCAGGCCAATACGACCGGAGAAATTTCGCGCAGCTTGCAGCATGCCGCCCGGGGAACGGTACAAGTCGCTTCGAACATAACTGAAGTAAAACAGGGCGCAGTCGAGGCAGGATCAGCATCCTCGCAGGTGCTATCGTCCGCGCAGTCTCTCACGAGAGAGCGCAGTCGCTTGGAACACGAAGTCCAGAGATTTCTCGCTGCCATCCAGGCCGCTTAAGCGCGCATTTCGAGCCATTTCCAGCGCCGCCTATTCAACAATCACGCAGCAATCCAAAATAGATCTGGAGATAGCCATGGGGACGGTCGTTCATTTCAAGCCAGCTGGTCGGCCACTATTACCGTTCGAGGTCCAAGAAGGTGAGCGCGTTCTTGCGGGGGCACTGGACAGACTCACGAAAGCGAGGCTGTGGACCGCCGTCGGCCATCTTCAGACAGCCCTGATAGGCGCCGACAAAATTCGCGACCGACTGCCGGCCGGACCGATCAAGGATGATTTCGAGCAGAAGCTGGCGGCGCTTATACGGCACCTCTCCCATTTGCGCGAACAGGTCGAGCAATTGTAGCCTCATGATGGAGACACAGTTCGGAAGCCAGTGAGGTCACCAAGTGGCCCATCGCGACCTTTGCTGCGGTTGCACAGAGGCGGCGGGTACCAGAGCGAAGCCGGCATCGACGAAGATTCATGATGGGGTGGACGCCCCGCCCGACGGCATCGATGTGCCAAAGTGGAGGTGTTGAGCACCACTTAAGGGAGGCGTCCGTGTCAGAAGTTATCACAATCGGTCTGGATATCGCCAAGCACGTTTTTCAACTTCACGGAGCGGATGGGCGGGGTCGAGCGATGTTCAGCAAGCGGATCAGCCGAGGAAAGCTGCTGGATTTCTTCGCGGCGCAGCCGAGTTGCACGGTAGCGCTGGAAGCATGTGGTGGAGCACATCACTGGGCTCGTCAGCTGACCCAGCTTGGCCATGAAGTTCGGCTGATCCCGTCCGCCTATGTAAAACCGTTCGTGAAGCGGCAAAAGAACGATGCGAGCGATGCCGAAGCGATTTGCGAAGCGGCGCAGCGGCCGAGCATGCGGTTCGTGGCCATGAAGAGCGAAGAGCAGCAGGCGGCGGGTCTGCTGTTCCGAACCCCTGATCTGTTGGCGCGGCAGCGAACCCAGCTCATCAACGCGATCCGAGGACACCTTACTGAATATGGTTGGATCGCACCCAAAGGTCCGTCGCATGTGTCGATGCTTGCCGACCTGGTCGACGCAGAAGCGATGGCCAGCTCGCTTCCCGAAGCGGCCCACACCATGTTCCGATTGATGTTAGACCTGTTCGCCGGCCTCAACGGCAAGATCGCAGATCTCGACAAAGAGATCGCGCGACGCGCTCGCGAGGACGAAGTATCGCGCAGGCTGATGACCGTTCCTGGCATCGGCCCGATCTCCGCCACCGCGATCGCCGCTCTAGCACCGCCGGCCGAGACTTTTGCCAAAGGTCGCGACTTCGCGGCCTGGCTCGGTCTCACGCCCCTTCAAAGATCTACGGGCGGCAAGCAGAAGCTCGGCGCGACATCCAAAATGGGCGAGCGCACGCTCAGGCGCCTCCTCATCATCGGCAGCAGCGCCGTAGTGCAGCAGGCAAGCAAACGGGGCGGGCCAAAGGGGTCGTGGCTCGAACAGATGCTGGCTCGCAAACCGCGCATGCTGGTAACGGTGGCGCTCGCCAACAAGATGGCGCGGATCGTCTGGGCGCTACTTGTAAAGCAGGAAAACTACAGAGCTCCGGTCGCCGCGAAGGCGTGAGCCTGGCGGGCCTAAGGTGGTCACAGGTGCAGTCGGTCGAAGGAGAGTATGGCGCAACAGTCGGCGAGACGGGGCTGGAAGAACCAGATGTACTCATCGTGCCTGGAGCACGCATTTATGATTTGGTTCCGGTCCGCGAACTCCCATACAGGCCCGCAGCTCCATCGCTGCATCAGAGGCCGGACAGATGGCAGCATCCGACTACGTGCCAATCTTCCTCTAAAATTCCGCTTGCATCCGGCGGGGCGTCCACAGATGAGTACGCGCCCTAACAAGCCGGGCGTTGCATAGTAGCGCGCGGTTCGCGGCAGCGTGGCTCCCCGCCCTTGGGGGGCAGGCGGAGCGGCCCCGCCCTTGTCTCCATGGAGCCTCCATGGGGCGGGGCGGGGTATTTGTTGGACGGTCAGCCAAAGTGGAGGCCTTTTCACAATGAGCGAATACAGTCCCCTCCAATCCGATTGGTCCGCCGCGTGAAGAAAAGAGCCGAGAGCCGGACGAGCGATACGGAGTAATCTCACCCGGGTGAGAGTGATAATGAGCAATTTTATCCTGTGCTGTTGGCTGTCATGGCCATAGGAGCACACTCAGGAGGCGTCATGGGCTTCTTGCTGGCCGAAAGAGTGGCGCTTGCTTTAGCCGTCTTCGTTTCCGCTATATCGGTATCTTTTTTGGATGGATCGCACGCGGCCTCGCGAATGAGTAGCGGGGCGCGGATTGCGGCCCGCCGTTGACTTTGTAAGCTCATTGCGACGACAACTCCCACGCCGAGGACATATATCCATCCCTCGTGAAAATCGAAGAAATTCGAATTGAAAGACGGGAGCTGGTGATACTTCTGGATCACTACACGGAGCCCGCCCAGCTCCCCAATCCGTCTTCGTATCGACGTCTTTAAGCCGTTTATGCCGTGTCATTCGGCCCTTTAATTGCGGTTTGATGTCAAGTGGTGTCTCCTTTCTTGAAGGCGGTAGCGCTCGACCTGTCGGAGCCGGCCATTGCGTAGACAGGGCGAGCGCGGGTGATGACGATGCCAGTCCGGTTGCGGTTTGGCGTCGTTGGGCCTGATGCCATCGCTGGGGTCATGGTCCTTTCCGAGGTCGCGCAGCGCCTCATGATGATGTCCGGGGCGGACGCCTCAACGTCTGCAGCGGGGTACGGTCGAGCCGCCACCAGCCGAATGAACGAGGTCGTCACAACCACCGTCCCAGCGGGACATCGCTAGTCCGGCGAACCGGACCAGGAGCTAATAAATAGGATCAGGCTTCCTTCGCCTGCCCCCAATCGAACGGTGTGCCATCGACCCAGACGCAGTGGAGGATCACGGCGATCTTGCGGGCGATGGCGACTTTTGCCTTTCTCATGCCAATTCGCTTGGCAAGCTTTATTCCCCAAGCCTTGAGAGAAGACCATTTCTTGGTCCGATAAAGCAGCACCGTCGCCGCCTCGAACAGGTAAGTCCGGAGCAGACGGTCGCCCCATCGGGATATCTTGCCATTGATGTCCGTTTCGCCAGATTGGCTGCGCCGCGGTGTAAGACCCAGATAGGCGCCGACGCTTGATGCCGATCGGAAGCGCGATGGATCATCGATCGTATGGCGGAACGTCAAGGCAGTCACCACGCCAACACCAGGAACCGTCATTAGGCGACGCGTCGTTTCATCCGACTTCGCCAACTGGCGGACTTCGTTGTCGAATGTGCCTTGTTGCTTGCAGATCTGCTCATGGATCGACAGAAGCGGCGCGATCGCACTGAGGAGCTGATGATCTTCACCCAATAGCTCGCGAACCTGATTGCGGAATTGCAGTCCGATCGCACGGGGGAACAGCAAGCCGTATTCTTTGATCAGACTGCGGACCTGGTTCTCAATATCTCGACGAATGGCCACGAGCCGGGATCTTGCCACGAGTATCGCACGGATCTTCTGACTTTCCTCGCTCTTGACCTTGACTTCTCGATACCAGCCAACCCGTACCAGTTCGGCCAGACCTCGAGCATCGTTCTGATCGCTTTTGTTCATGCGCACTGACAAAGCCGCGTGCGCATGCCGAGTGTCGATACAAACCACTGGAAGATCGACCCTACGAAGCTCGTGCCAGAGCCAACTCGCCATCGCCCCGGTCTCAAAACCAATGCGCTCGGCGTGTGGAGCTCGCTTGCGAAGCAGTGCCGTGAGCGCCCCGGGGTCGGACTTGGCCTTTCCCTCGAACAAGACCTGACCTACCTCGTCGACCACACATACTGACGTTTCTTTCTGCGAGACATCCAGCCCAACATATTGCTTCATAGCCCCTCCGATTCCTAAGATTGCGGAAGGCTTGAAGATAGCGGACCTTTCGTGCCGCGGGCGCCGACCGCAATTACGTCATCGTCTGCAATTTGGGACGCCGATTGATACTCCAATAGAAGTGGTGCTCCGGGCGCACCGCACGGTGCAGATTTGAGCTTGACCCGCGGCCGGTACTCAGCAACCATACGTAGATTGACTGAGGAATCACCGCCTAGTGGCGTCGAGGTGGTGCTGAAAGACAAGCTCGGCGTCATCATGACAAATGCAAAGCATATTGTGACGTTTCATAGACTCGCGTCGTGGACGACGCGAACAGACATATAGGATAATAGCATGCGGCTTCTTATTGTCGGCACCTTGAAGGGCCAGCTCACGACAGCCACCAAGATCGCCATCGACAATGGCGCGACCGTTACCCAGACCGAGGATTATGAACTGGCGATGCGGGTTTTGCGCGGCGGCGAGGGTGCCGACCTGCTCTTGGTCGACGTCGGGCTCGACATCCGCGACCTCGCAATGCGGCTGGAAGCCGAGCACATTTACGTGCCGATCGTCGCCTGCGGCATCACCAACGACGCCCGCGCCGCGGCCGCGGCGATCCGTGCCGGCGCCAAGGAATATATCCCGCTGCCGCCGGAACCGGAACTGATCGCAGCGATTTTCGTAACGGTGGCCGACGAGGCCCGCGACTTTGTCTACCGGGACGACGAGATGGCGCGGCGGATCATGCTCGCCCAGCAGATCGCCGCCTCCAGTGATGCGAGTGAAACTATCCTATCCTAATGCTTCCGGGCCTTCATGCGATGGAAGGCACCGGTGACGCCATGACCATGGTCGGTTTACCGCACCGTTGGTACCCGGGGGATAGCGCCGGTCGCAATGTGTTTCACATCGTTCCGTCCGCGGGCGGAGCTTGACCGGATGCGTGCGTCCAAACAGCGCCGATGCCTATGGACACGGCTTTTTCCGTCGCAAGCGGCTATGGCTCGCTCGATATCGTCGGCAATCGGGGAATCCCGGAACCGACGCCAATCGCCAATTGGCGAAGAGCGTCCTAGTCAGCGCTGAACTACGCCAACCTCGTCGTTGGTCGGTGGCGGCTACGCCCTCATCTGGTTGCGCTGAGCCGCATCTATGCTGCGCCTCGCGTCCTGCGAGGCCCCGCGCTCGGCTACAGCGTCGCGCATCGCGTCTTCGGGTTCGTGCGGTGATCGGCAGCCTTATCGCACCATGGAGGGCAATCGGCGGAAGGCCTTGAGCGGCAGATCGGCGAGCGCCATCTGGCCGCAAGCCGCTCGACCGGACCGTAAGAGGCGATGCCGGCGAGCTGATCGCCCGACCGCTCGGGCGTCGCCTTGGCCATCAGATCCCTGAGGTCAGCAAAGCCGAAGACCGTCCCTCCGATGGTTGTCCTGTAGGGCATGATCGGTGGTTATCCCCGGATCAAGGCGAGCGCTTCGGCATGAAGCCGCGGCGTTGCGGTTGCCAAGATGCGCCCTTCCGAGTGAATCGAGAGCGGGCATCCCTCCCAATCGGTGATGCAGCCGCCGGCGCCCTGCACGATTGGCACCAGCGCCATGTAGTCATATGGCTGAAGCCCCGTTTCGAGAACGATGTCGCAGTGTCCCGACGCAAGCAGGCCATAGATGTAGCAATCGCCGCCGAAACGGCGCATCCCCGCAGCTCGCGACAGCCGCTCGAATGGCTCCATCTCGCCTTTGCGGAACATGTCAGGCGATGTGGTGTAGAAGCGCGCGTCGGCGACGCTCTCGCATGCGCTGGTCCGTGCCAATCCATCGCCGAACCGCGCTACGCCGGGCTTCGCTATCCACCGCTCGCCCGTAAAGGGGACGTCGATCAGGCCGCAGAACGGTTGCTGCTGATAGGTCAACGCGATCAGCGTGCCGAACAAGGGAAAGCCGCTGATGAAGCTCTTGGTGCCGTCGATCGGGTCGACGATCCAGGTGAAAGCGCCACCTGGCTTGTTTCCGATCTCCTCGCCGATGATGCCATGCTCCGGAAAGCGCGCTTCGATCCTTTCCCTGAGACGCAGCTCGACGGCTCGATCGGCAATCGTCACCGGGCTGGCATCGGATTTGGCGGCGACGTCCAGCGGAGTGCGGAAATAAGACAGCACGATGGGCCTGACCGAACCTGCGAGTTCAGCGGCGAATGACAGATAGACGTCGGCATCGTCTGCCGTGACGGCATGCTGGGCCATTTCGAGCGTTCGGCGCGCTGCTCGAGGGCCGTTTCGGGATTGCCGAGCACTTTCGGTGAAGGTGCCGATGGTAGCCATTGTCTCGTTCCCATTGTTCTCTCGGGCCGCGCCGATCACGTCCAAGATGGCGGTCGTGAGACCGGAGACGGTCGCGTCAATGCGGGATTCGCGCGTCGCGCGGCTTCCTCAATACTTCCAGTCCCGCTCATCAACGGTTACGAAGAGATCGTCCGCTGGGAAGAAGCAAAAGAACACCGCTTAGCACGAGATCTCTTCATTTCGCGCCTGCGGTTGCGGTCCAGCCACGGCGTCCCAGTCCGGAACGCGCCAATATTGGCTCAAGCAATCCGCTTAGGCGGCTCCATGCTCCCGCCCCAAACGTCCTGCGTCTGCCACCAGGATTTCAAGAGTCGCTTCGCGACAGCGGTAGGATCATCGTCGTTGCCAAGGGCGGCCTGATACGCAACGCCACTATCTTTGAACTTGTTAAGCAGTACGTATCCATCCTCGACCTTGTATTGTCCTTCCGCTATCTCGCCGGTATCGCCCTTCGCGCCCGACGGGGACCGAACGATAACACTAAGGCTGCGATAGTCATGCGGCATTTGGACACCCTAGATATGTGATTTATCGATTAACGCGTTGCCGATCAACGTCGCGCGCGAGGTGGCATACGTGTTCGTCAAACGCTACGACATTGCCCCTCCACCTGATCGAGCATGACAGGTGAAGGAAACTGCCCAGGCATCTTTCGGGCAGCGCCTGACTAACCCCGTCCCCTGACCAAAAGCTGACGGCCGCGATCAATTGCTCGAATTCGGGAACTTGCGGGGCGCGATGCACCCCAGTCAACTTAGAACAGCGATGCTACAAGCCTCAAACTTGTCAGAGTTTTCCAGCCGCGCAGGCAGCCTTCGTCTTTGTCAAGGTCTTCACCAATCGTGGCGCCTTGATGAACCTTGCCGCCATCAGGCCACGTCAGTAACTGCCGGTTCAAGGCTCAAGGGCTGACCGTCAAAAACAAAGGCAACTTCGTCATCTTCGATTCGCTTTGACGATCTCAGCGTCGGAGGTTGATTGGGTAGTCGGCCCCTTCCACTTCATTCGGCCGTGAATACGCCAACCCAATTACATTCTTGAAGCGCACTATATCGGCGCTGCATCGAACTGGCGCCGAACATGAGGCTTGCCTTGTGGCCGCCAACCAGTGCTCCTTCCCCCCACCGTGCAGAAAGACAGCGGATGACAATCGCTTTGAGCTGATTATCGCCGTGATTGCAATGCTAAGGTGCGCTTGGTATTTGCCCAGGACCGATATGGTCAGTGTATTCGCAATACTGTCATGTTAGGCATTTTCCTCGGAGTCGCCGCTGGCAATGCGACTTTGGATTTGTGAATAGCTATGTTTCGCTCGCATGCAAACGCTTACCACATCATTCGATACTGGCCCTTGGTTCGAGCGAGCTTTGATCAAATGTGCTCATCGCGAGATGGTCCGCCCTCACAACGCGGACTGGAGCGCCGGAGACTGCTAGTCTGGCAATCGCGTTCCACCCAACGGCCAAGGCGAAGGAATGAAAGTCAATCATATCGTGCTTAGGAACCGGTCTAGACCATGGAGCAAGGAAGAGGACAAGCGCCTGCTCGAACTTACGTCAAACAACGAAATACCGAAGCGCATTTCTATCCTACTCGAGAGAAGCGAACTCGCTGTCGTTCAGCGGATGAGAAAATTGCGCGTCTGGCGTCCAAACTCCGGACCTCCTGAGAAGCCAGACAAGCGATAAGCGAAGGCGCCGGGCGCGATCACCACCGTGCCGGAGGAGGCGCCGACCCCGGAGCACATCGCCGTAAAGCCGGGACAGAAACTCCGCTTCCGGCCCCGCCCACGTACCAGAGCCCCGCCTATGACCGATAAGCCAGAGAGAGAAATAACGCACGAACGGGCCGCGCTGCGCGGCGATGAACGCGCCAAGGCCTGCCCGTTCTGCGGCGAGATGCCCGAGGTCGAGCTAGGCCTGACGGCAAGGATCGCCTGCATCGAGGTCGATTGCCTTAATCCTATCGTTCATTCGGCGACGCTCGCAGACGCGCTGGCCTTCTGGAACGAGCGCCGGGCGTTAAGCTTGACCGGCGAGCACGGCTCGAGGAGAGCGACTTCCTCGAGAGCTAAGATTGGCAGATGGCTCTCGATTGTCGCGGGCCGTAATCTCCGCCACGCAGAGACCGGGGATGATCATCCCATGACCAAAACCTTCGTTGAATTTATTGGCGGCCCCGCACATGGAGCCAGGATGACGCGTCCGCGCGTTGCGACGGTAAACGTTCCTACTCCGAGTCTCGGCAGGTTCGCCTACACGATCCGACGTTGCCGCGACGATGACGGCAATCTCGTCGAAATCCTGGCGCCTGCCGGTCGCGAAGTCGATCCCGCCTTTCTTGCCAAGCGAGGACTCCGGAATTGATGGCGGAGGGGCCAAGATCTCCGATATGCTGGTCGCCAGGGACTTTATGGAGAATGTAGCGATGACGAAGGAACCTGACGACGTCCGCGTGTCGAGGAGATCGAAATCGACGAGGCGGCTGCGATCATAGTTGGGCAGATCGATGACGAGATCACCGTCGCTATTGCGAGCGTTGTCGGCGTTCATTTCCGGGTAACGGCGGATCAGGCGCTCAAACTCTTTCGCGCCTTGGCTGTGGCCGCGGAGAATGTGGCTAAATTCCTGGCATCCATCGAGACGTACCGGCGGAGAGGACATCAAGAGATGCAGGCGGATTTTTCCAGCCGGAGTCGAGCGATTCGCCCGTTGGACAACGGCACAAAGAGAGGCTTGGGCGCGAGAGGCGAAGCTCCAGCAGAACGGCCTGTTCACTCGCGTGTCAATCAAATCGCGCACCAGCGACAGCACTTCCGATCCTGAGTCTTCGGTGTCGGTGATTTGTTCGATAACAGCGTCGGTCACATTGAGGAGCGCGCGTCGAGCCGCTTCCCTGTCCTCGTTTCGCTGTCTGAAGTACGCGTCTATCAGGGGCCCAAGTCACCGTACTCCTTCAGGCCACGAAAGGCAGCGCTTGCGGCTTTTAATTCTATTCGCGCGGCGTCATCTACACATGCATGCGAGAGCTTCAAACACACGTTTTTCGATGCGCTCGTCTTCGACCTCGTGATTCTTTTGGCGGACCACCCAACGATCCGCTCGCGCTCGGGGAAGCATGGATCGAGTAAGCGCCAATTGCAGCCGTCATCAGAAGGAGCAATCCGAAATCGACCATCAGCCCACCGGGGATTTTGATGTTTGCAAGCACTTGCTGTCGCTTTCTAAAGATCTCAATTTGGCGAGCTTGAGGTCTTTCTCAATCAGATTGAGGCCGGTTCCAGCTTAGCCCTGGCTGAAGCGTCGCTATCTTTTTGTATGGTCGCTCGTATCTGGCGATGGTTCCGCTCCAGCGTGGCGATGGCGTGATCAATCGTGAATTTGGCATTCGCTTGAACGGTTTCAAGCCGTTGATCTGCACGTCGACCGGGATCGCGTGCCATCGGTAACGGCACTATCAGCGTGTCACACCTACGGCATCCAAAGTTCCGCGCGTGCAACTATGCGAATGGATCCCCGATATGAATCGAAACGCTTAACGAGTGACCCACATTGCCCTGTATTGAAGTCTAAATCGGTGGCACAGACAGTCGCACCAGCCCTCCGGCGCCATTCACATGATCACGACAGGACTGAGATGAAACTGTCGAAGAGCTCAAGCTAAATGATCTCGAAGTATCTCCGACGTTCAAAGTCGGTGACCCGATGTTGAACGGCTTCCCATTCCCAACGGCGGGAGCAAGAAAAGGCTTCAACAAACCTTTCTCCGAAAACATCATTGGCCGCTCGAGACTGTGCAAACCGAGATGTTGCCTCTGATAGGCTTTGAGGCAATCTCGCAGACGGAGGGCACATCTCCACGCCTGCATCACCGACGATCGAAGCCGGTAGTGCCACATCTGTTTCGACGCCCAGTATTCCGGAACCAATGGCACATGCGAGCGCGAGATATGGGTTCACGTCTGCGCCAGCCAGCCTATACTCCAGGCGATGGGCAGACGGATCTCCCGGAATGGCCCGAACCGCGCAGGAGCGGTTGTCAACTCCCCAGCTTGGACAGATTGGTGCCCAGCAGCCAGGGACCAATCTCTTGTAGCTATTGAAGTTCGGCGCAGCGAGCACACAGAACTCATTCATGTATTCTAGTTGTCCGGCGATGAATTGCCTCATAAGCTTCGAAACGTTACCGAACGCATCGCTGTCGTAAAACGCATTCTGACCATCCGAGGACATCGAGATGTGAATATGGCCGGACTGGCCGGGCCATTTCTCGGAAACCTTGGCCATGAATGTAGCCATCATGCCTCGCGTTTGCGCCCACGCTTTTATCATCGACTTGAATATGGTTGCTCGATCGGCAGCTTCCAGCGCATCACAATGACGAAGTGACGCTTCGACCACGCCAGGCCCCGTTTCAAAGTGCAGTCCGCTGAGAGGTATTCTCGCCTTCTCACAAAGCGCCAAGATCTCATCGAACAGCTCATGTTGCGCGACAGAGCGCGCAATCGAGTAGCCGAACGGGCCCCGTGTTACAGGAGACCATTCGCCGAACGGCTTGTCTTCAATTGTGTCGGCATTCTCCTTGAACAGCATAAATTCAAACTCGAACCCGGCAGTGCAGCCATAGCCGTGGTCGGCAGCCCTTCTCAGCACCTTACGCAGAATACCGCGCGGGCAGATGTTCTCATGTGCGCCCGTGAACTCGGCGAGGTAGAGATATTGATCGCCGACATAAGACACCGAACGGCCGGTGCCTGACAGGATACGCAGATCAGCATCTCCGAATGCTGATAGTGGCTTTTGCGTGAAACTGGCCGGAATGATCTGATCCGAACAATCCCACGCCAGCACCGCTTCAGAGAACTTGATAACTTTATCTCCATCCGAGAGATCTTCACCTAAGACGTGTTTGCCTCGCAGCACGCCATCGAAGTCGCTTACGCCGATCATCGCCGCGCGGGCTGGATTCGCCTTTGTCAACCTGACATCAGTTGGCATTAGTCGCGATCCTGCGTCACTAAACCGAACACCTGGTCCATCCGCATTGCTCGCAACTTGCAATAGTCATTCTCAAGCTGATTCAAGTCGCTATTCACGAGATAAACGATGCCTGGTGTCGACGCCAAGTCGATCGTCGGAACCAGCTCTTGACCAATCGGAACGAATGCAATGGCATCCGCGAAGCTCGGGAGCTTGCGGATTATTTCGAGTCCCGGGTAACCGGCAACGACACCGCCGATATCGGAGATCAGCGAGACGCATAGTGCGTGAGCCTGCCGCTTGTAGGGCCCGCGCAGCCTCATGTACTCACCAAAGCCCTTGGGATCTGCGTAGCGCCAGGCCGTCAGCGTCAGATGGTTGTGCCCCAACGCCATGGTTCGTGCTTTTGCCGACATGGTCCCTTGAAGCCTCGCTCCGAAGTCCACCAGAACCGGCCCCCGATGATCGACAATGATCTCAGCATGAGCCGGTCCGTCGACGATCTGAAGCGCCTGCAGCGCACGCACCAAGTAGTCTGACAGCTCCTGAACGATTGGTTCGCTGCCCCCCAACAATCTCTCAAGTGAGCAGACCGATGATGCCCCCTCAATAGGAACGGTGTCATAGGTCCATGCCTCCGTAACGAAGGCTTCCCCGTCGATCGAGACGGCATTTACGGTGTATTGCTGGCCGTTTATTTTTTCCTGCCCAAGGGCAAAACGATTCAGCGCTCCGACACGGTTCGTCTTCCCGACAATTGCGCTTAGAGCCCGCTGAATATCAGCATCTGTCGAGCAAAAGAATACATCCTCGGTACCCGTACTGTTCAGAGGCTTGATCACGATCTGATCGAACTTCGCGTCACGCTTCCAGCTTGCGAACTCTACAGCACTGTCGGACACGACTTGTCTGATCGATCGCACGCCTGCAGAGGTCAGCGCGCAAGACAACCGCGCTTTGTCACGCCGAGCAGCCGATAGCGCGGTTCCATTTGAAGGTAAGCCCAGCCGCTCCGACAAAGAATCGGCGAGCTCAACTCCGGTCTCGCAGCCCGCGATAACGAACTCCAATTCCCTGCCATGGAGAGCCTGAAGATGATATTCAACGATCTCGTCATACCCCATGCACTCGCTGGGGCGAATGACTTCATCATACAGATCCGCATTGAAATGCGATTGGAATATGGGTGGAATCTGTGCAGCCGACATCACATGCACCGTTCCAATTCCATAACGCTTGAATTCTTCCGGTAGGTATCGGCCGGTAGAGTATGCGTCTACGATTACACAATTCCGTTTTTTCATGCGGATCTCCGATACTGCAAGTAGATGTTGCTGACAGCGACAGCCGTAATGAGAACATTTCCAACGAACGTATGTGACGAAGGCACGATGCGAGAATCGAAGTACTGAAACAGGAAGGTGATGATAGGGGCGGTGGACAGGACCATGTTGACAGTGAAGGGCTCTACGCGGCGAATGCCCTGCTGGATCAAGAGCAAAGGAACAAGGATCGTCGACAGCCCAATTGTTGCGATCGCAAACCAATGCTGCGAGATTTCGGGCACGATAGATGAATGGTCGACCAGTCCCAGCAGCAAGAGAATCGTTCCATAAAAGCGATGCGCAAGCACTTGGCGGCCAGAAAACCCACGGTCGAACAGCAGTTTGACAAGTATATTTGTAAGGGCCAGCGATAGGCCGGCCACGATCGCCAAGACGATGCCAAAGGACGATCGAGCCCCCCACTCCACGCCCGCGTTGCCGCTGGCCGAGATCCAAATCATGTAACTCCCGATCATCGCGATCGTAACGCTCACGACGATATCGGATGCTGGAGGGGTACCCTGGCGCCTGATCAGTGCGTTTAACCACACTGTTGCTGTGGGGCCCAACGCCACCATGAAGGCGACGACGATCGCAGGTTCAGCGTATTTCAGTCCGATAAATAGGCCGATCCAGCTGATCGCTGTCACAACATTGAGCGCGACGAAGACCAGGAGCGACCATTTCGCCACCCTTGCCTCGCCTCCCTCGTGGCGAGCCAGGAGATTGAACGTCAGACAAACCACAGCGAAGGACAGCAGGAGCGCGACGAACACATCTGCTTGCTGAAAATACGATGCCGCGTAAACCTCGCCTGCCGCGCTCACGACGACATAAAGCGCCACAAAGAACACTCCTAGAGCGAAGCTATTCGTCAATCGCTGCCCGCGCGGCCGCGCACGGCCCGCGGAGGACCAGGCGCGTGCATCGGCTCCGAGGGGCTCTCCTTTCGACCTGCACGGACCATGTTTGGTTTGAAATGTCACAATCCGCCTCTAGTGCTTCTTAGCTCTGCAGTACCCAACACACGCCTCACCAAATGTTTTGAACAGTTGCTTGCTGAGGAGATCGGTTGAGACGTGCCATTCGGGGTGCCATTGCACGCCGATTTGCAGTGTCGGCGCGCCAATGACCGAAGCCGCCTCGACCAGGCCGTCAGGCGCCCACGCCTCCCGCCTCAGCGCCGGGGCAAGCGCCTCGATGCCTTGATTGTGCAGCGAGTTGACTTGCGCTTCAATCGTCCGCGCGATTGGGAAGAGCGCGCCATCGGAACATATCCTGACGCTGTGCGCGGCGTCATACTGACGGTCTCTTGGACGATCTGGCTTCTCGGCATGCATCGCGCCACTTTCCGGCCTCCACTCCGCAAGCGATGGGCGGAGTGTACCGCCGAAATAGACGTTGAGTTCCTGAAGCCCACGGCAAATGCCGAGAATAGGCATTCCGAGCGCGATGGCGCTCTCTATGGTTACGGCAGAGAGCCTGTCGCGCGGACGATCAAGGATCCCAACCTCAACGTCCTGCCGATCAACCTCCGTCAAGGACGACGGCGCTCTCAGGACGGAGGGGTCGATGTTCGATTCATCACCAGTCAACACCAGGCCGTCGAGCCGGCCTATGATCGCCGGGGCGACCTCCTCCCTCGCATCTTCCGCGTCGACCGTCGGCAATATCACGCACGCCACTCCCGCATGACGATGGAGTGCCTGCACGTACTTGCGCCGCAACCAGTCGCGATGCACACCATCCACCAATAGACGGTTCGAAGTGACGCCGACCACGGCTCGGGCGCGCTCTGGCCGTAGCAACGTCACGCCACCTGCCCTCGCGTGCGAACTTCGGCAACGGACTGCTCGTACAACCGTCGATTTCGCTCTTTCAACTGAGTTATGACGCTAGGTTGACCTTGGGGTCCCTTGACAAAGAGCCCGCCCCAGGTCTCGGCAACCTTCGCGTAGTTCGGATCCTGCATTCGGATTTTCTGAGCTTTGCGCAACAGCCAAAACGGGATACCCGGCGAAAGGTGATGCTCGAGGTGGTACTCATCCAGATTCTGTCCGAGGATGGCCCGCTCAAGGAAACTTCCTTTCCGATTCCTGGTGAGATAGACGTTCTGCGTCTCGGTTTCGCACATAGGTGAGTGCTCGGCGAGCTCGATAAACCAGCCGAGGACCTGAAACGTGGTGAGATAGGGCACGATCCAAAATAGGACGACGATATGGAGCAGCCCAAGAGCATATGACCCGGCCAGGATGCTGATCCAGAAGAGATAGAAGCCATACTTGTCGATAAGTATGCCTGAGCGGCTCTGATCCTCGGCGTCTGTGATCGAAAACCGATTGGTCCAAAGATACCTCAGATACGCCACTGTCGCGCCGCCGAAGATCGGCTTCCAGATCATGTTGAAAGCGTACCGCTCCGGAGGCTGCACGTCGTAAACGCCGCTGGCCAGGAAGAACTTGAGGTCGGGATCCTTGTCCGGGTCCCCAAGATAGGGATGATGCAAATAGACGTGCGAAATCCGGTAGGCCCAGTGGCGCTGGAACAAGGGATAGGAAGCGAACAGAATGCCGAGGACGTAGTTCCAGGTCGTGTTCTTCGCGAGCGTGCGGTGAGCCGCATCATGGGCGATGGTTGTCAATCCGCGCTGATAGGCACCAATCAGAAGAACGGCCAGCGGGTAGAGCCACCATGAGACCGACACGGTCGCGAGCGTGCACGCTGCGATGACAGCGTAATCTTTGGCAATATAGGCCGCTCCCGTGATGTTGTCCGGCCTCAGCTCGGAGAGCTGCTTATTGACCTCCCGGCTGAATTGAACGGCCTCATAGCGTGATGACCTCAGTTTCCAAGCGTCTGCCTGATTCATGAGAACCTCTTCCTGATCGCCTTGCTGGTTGTCAGATTGCGGAAAGCGCCTTGTCCAGATCGCGTACGATGTCGCCGACATCTTCGATGCCGACGCAAAGTCGGATCGAGCCGCCATATATGCCGGCGGCTTCGCGCTTTTCCCGCGGGACGGTGGTGTGAGTCGTCGAGACAGGATGAGTCACGAGCGTTCGGGCATCGCCTACATTCGAAACGTGATACATCAAGTCGACGTTCTGGATGAACTTGCGCCCGGCCTGCTCGTCCTCCACTTCGAACATGACCATCGCCCCGTGTCCGTATGCGGTATTGAGTGTCTGTTCGACGGTTTCCCGATCGGCGCCTTCAAAGAGCCCCGGGTAGAAGACACGGCGCACTTTAGGGTGCTCCTTGAGAACGTCGGCCACGATCCTGGCATTCGCGCAGTGCTGCTTCATGCGAAGGGGCAGCGTTTCAAGCCCTTGGATCAGTTGAAAGCTCGCAAACGGGGCGATGGCCGCGCCTGTATCGCGCAACCAGGTCATGCGAGCCTTGAGCAAAAACTCGCTCTTTCCAAGATCGTCGACATCGCGCACCGCGTTATGCCAGACAATTCCGCCATGCGCATCGTCGGGACGGTTGAACAAGGGAAAGCGAGAGGCTTTCCGGTAGCTAAACTCGCCGTTGTCAACGATCAGTCCGCCAAGCGTCGTGCCATGGCCGCATATATATTTCGTTGCGGAGTACGTCGTAATCGCAGCGCCGAGATCTGACGGCCGGCATACCAGTGGCGTCGTCGTATTGTCCACGACCAAAGGCACACCGTACTTTCGGCCGATCTCCGCCAGCTGCTTGACGGGGAGTGGAATCAGACAGGGATTCGAAATCACCTCTCCGAACAGGCATATCGTGCGATCATCAATGGCACGTTCGAACGTCTCGGGCCTTCGAGGATCTGCCGTCCTCACGCTGATCCCAAGACGCTTTAATGTGTTGTGGAGCAGGTTCCAGGTATTGCCATATAGATAGGGAGAGGCGACGACATTGTCCCCCACTTCGCCACTTGACAGGTTGACGATAGCCAGGAACGTCGCCGCTTGACCTGACGCAACGGCGAGCGAGTCGCTGCCCATATCGACGGCGGCGTAGCGCTTTTCCAGCGCGCGGGTCGTCGGATTGATTATCCTCGTGTAGGTGAACCCATCGGCCTTGACGTTGTAGACGTCAGCAATGTGGTTTAGATCGCCATCGAGTTCATAAGCCGTATTCTGGTAAATCGGCACTGCGACGGCTTTCGTCACCGGGTCGCGTCGATAGCCCGCATGCAGAACAGCAGTCTCCGCGGAAAACGGTAGCTGCGGGTCCCCGGCCGCTCGACCCGGCATCTTTACGCGAGCCCCGCATGCCTCATGGCTCGACATCGGCCTTGCTGACCGAGCCTGACCGGACCGGAAATATGTACGAAAAGCGCACCCCAACTGCTCGATCCAGCTGGATTGGATTTCCCCAATGCAACCGACGCGAAAACTCCGCGTCGGAAGATGCAGCTTCGAGTAGACGTAAAGGTTGTGGGCCGCCAAGTGGCGATACAGCCCATCGAATCCTGCCTGGTCCACGATTCCAGACGGCGCACTGAACGCGACGCAGACCGGCGACTGCAAGTCCGGGGACAGCAGCGGAGACACCACTCCTTCGAGTTCTTTGACGAGATCGTCCCTGACCTTCTCGTACCTGCAGCGCCTGGCATCGATGCCCTCCTCGTGCAGAATCTTCAAGGCCTTTGTCGTTGCCTGAACGATGTGGGTGGGAGGGGTCGATCGCCACTCACCCGTGCGCTCGAGCGAGAGCCATTGATCTCTCACGTCGAGCACAAACGACCTCGGTTCTTGAACCGCATTCTCCAGCAGCTCGCGAGACGCGATGACAAACGCCACTCCGGGCGGCCCTTCTATGCACTTGTTGCTCGAGGTGACCAGGACGTCAGGTCCACGCTGGCTCAGATCGATATTAAGGGCGCCGAAAGAACTCATCCCATCGATGATGGTCTTTATGCCACGTCGCCTCGCCTCCTCCACGATCGCGTCCAGCGGATTGACGATTCCGGTTGTCGTCTCACAATGCACGAAACATAGGTGCGTAACGCCAGGATTTCGGCTCAGATGCTCGCCAATTTCTTGAGGATCCAAAGGATCGGTCGCTCGCTTGACAAGCCTCAGTGCTTCGACGCCCCACAGCCGCAAAATTTGTAAAATGCGCTCGCCATAGATGCCGTTTATGCAAACGAGCGGCCTGTGGGCTCGGGACACAAATGAAGAGAGAGCAGCTTCCATTGCAAAGGAGCCGCCTCCCTGAATAGGCACCACCGAATAGTCGTCAGCATTTCCCAGCAAATTGAGCATCAGCCGCCTCATGCAGGCGGTCACTTCCTTGAACTCGCAATCGCGCGATGCGAGATCAAGCTGCATGTGGCTCCTGACCGCCAGCGATAACGACAATGGACCAGGCGTCAGCAAAGAGCGCTGTCTTGTCAAGACCATTCCTCCTCAAGTTGTATTCGTCAATGGATCTGGAGTACGCCCAACCTACCAGGGAGCCCCTGTGGTGAGCGTCGACTTCCTGGGTTCAACAGCTTCGAGTCAAACGCCATGGATCGCCGGCGCGTTTCGGGTCGCTGTCCGAAAACCCTGTCGGAGGGCAACCTCCATATCTCATCCCAGATGCAGAACGAACTTTCACAAAGCTCCTCACTAATACCATTCAGACCTCCCAGAAATTGGCTTTGCCACCGCGCTCTCGAACGCAATTGGCGCCGACGCGCGATCTCATCCAGCCATCACGCATGCGCAGGCTTGAGCGCGGTCGCCTTCTTGCGTCACGAAGCGTCAGGTCGGCCGACCGACTTACGTGTGAACCTGCGCCATTCAGGCAAACCTGACGTTAGGAAAACGATTCAGTCGGATCATCGCGCCCGGATGCAGATCAAGGCATGGCACACTTGATGATCATCGGTGGCAGCGGGAGTCTTATGCGTGGGTTTGACACTTGATGCATTCGCACTCCGTCGCGCGTTGAGGGTTTGGGACGCTGATGACTGTCCTTGTCCATATTGAGATCGTACAACTTGACGTTAGGGGCGTTTCAACCCTCTCGCGCGATTTTCTCGCGTGAACTTTTCATGACCTACTCCCATCTGGCGGCGACAAGCCGACGTAGGCAGCAGAATGCGGAGATTCACAGCGAGATAGAATCATTTGCGAGTTCGACATCAGGACTGTCGGCATTCCGCCTGCGAGCGCGCTACCTGCAGGTAAGTGATGGCCCAATCTTCCCGTTCACGTACGATTGCTCGCCAGCCCCAGATGGAGGTACCGAGCTTCTGCCCCAGCCTGCGAGATCCTCCTGGATGCTTGTGCCTGGAAACTGCACGCCCTCGTCGCACATGACTTCCGGTATCACGTCGTTGCGCTTGAATGGAGCGGCCTTGGCAGGCTGTGGTCGAGTCCGGCTTGAAGGCAATTGAGCGACCTTGGATCGCTGGCCGTTTAGCAACGATCAGTTCGACACTTTTCGGCGAGTCGTCGTGAAGCAGAACACGTCGTTCTGCTTTGCTAGGAATACGTCGAGCCGACTCCAGATGAGTGGCACGTGTTCCTCTCTGAAAGCGATCGCTAGGCTGGCAGCATCTCTCGGTTCTGCGCGCCGCTTCGCGGCGAGAACGTCTCACGGATCAATCATCGCCGTGGTGAGCGTGCCGTGGTTGACAGTTGGTCCAAAGCCTGCGCCCCAAGGCGAGCCGGAGGTCTATCACGCCCCGGCACTCAATGAGCGCAAGTACCTCGGCCGTGAGGCGCTCTGGTTCGACGGATCGCATCTCCGAGCCGTTCTGCTCGCGTCGGCTCCTCTGCAGCGCCTGTTCGTTCATGGGAGCTCGCGTTCGACGCGGTGTACCGCGCGGTCGAACGGTTGACGGTTGAGCAGAGCAGATCATCAAGAGATTGTCCTTCGCTTGCAATGGATGAGCTCCCTTGCCTTTTCGGCCGCCCATCGCCGCCTTCATGGCGATCAAGGACGGCAGGCGGAATGGAGCAGAACCCGAAGCGCGGCGGAGGTCCGTAGCGCAGCGCAGGATGGCTAAGGTTCGCGGCTGCTTTGTCTCGCAATGCGAAGGCGCGCCGCGTCGGCAGCCGTGTCCGCCGACGAGCGGCGGGCCAAAAGGAAGCAGGCTTTCCGAAAGCTGGCACGGCCGCGATACAGGAGCGAGTCGTGACCGACTGCTAAGTTCGGATTGGTCAATATACCGGGCAGCAAGCGCCCGCTCGCTGGATGCGGCCAGGCCCGGAAAACCGAGGCCCCACCCTCATACTGCGCGAAAGATCGAAGCCGGCCGAGACGCTGCCTGGCTCGGCTTTATGGGAGCTCGGCGTGTCGCTGGCCGCACGCGTAGCAAGAAGCGCTAAGCGAAATTTAACCTACTGGGAGTCGGACTTCCTCTCTGGCCTTTGTCATCGCGTCGTAGATTCTGATCTGGAGCATGGGACGGCGCTTCTTGAGCTCCTCCGCTCCTGCCCATGCTCCATCTCTGCTCGCGTACTCGGTCTTGAATTGACCATCCACTTCGAGCACGTAACCGGAAGCGGGCAGTCGAGGAGCGGGTGATACCATTTTGTTCCTTTAGAGCGAAAAGTCCGATCGCAGGCCCGCCTGAGCCGAATCGCCTTGGCCGGGCCAGCAGGATATTGTGCGAATCGATGGTGCGATGCGAGGGACATCTAACCATCAACAATTGAGCGCGCCATCAAGACATCCACTACCGCTTCCGCTGAATGCTCTAGGGTCTGTTCCATAGTCCTGAGATGAATCTCCGGTGTTGTTGGTGCTTCGTAGCACGAATCAATCCCGGTGAAGTCCTTGATCTTGCCGGATTTCACCTTTGAATACAGGCCTTTTGGGTCTCGCCGCGCGCATTCCTCGATCGGCGTATCGACAAAGACTTCTATGAACTCTTCCTTGCCAACCAGGCCGCGCACCCTGTCCCGTTCGGCCCTAGAGGGCGAGATGAACGAGCAGATCACGATCAAGCCGCTGTCCGCCATCAACTTGGCAACTTCACCGACACGCCGAATGTTCTCCACGCGGTCCGCCTCCGAGAAGCCGAGGTCCGCGTTTAATCCGTGCCGGAGGTTGTCGCCATCCAGCAGCATGGTATGCCGCGACATCGCAAACAGCTTTTGATCAACCAGGTTGGCAATCGTCGACTTTCCCGCGCCAGACAGGCCAGTGAACCAGATGACGCAAGGCTTCTGATTCTTGAGCGCGGCGCGCTCCCTCCTGTCCACGGACAGCGCTTGCCTAGCAATATTGGTGTCCCGCCGTAGCGGAAAGGCGATCATGCCGGCCCCGACCGTACGATTCGTGTAACGATCGATGAAGATAAATGATCCGGTCTTTCGATTGAGGTCGTAAGGATCGAATACTGCGGGCATTGCGGTCGCAACATCGCAGAAGGCGATCTCGTTGAGGGAAAGCATCCCGGCGGCCAGATGCTCACAAGTGTTGACGTCGATCCGATGCCTAATTGCGGTAATGCTGCCGGTAATCGTCTGCGATCCAATCCGCAGAACGTAATTGCGTCCGGGGGCGAGCGGCTCCTTGTCCATCCAGATCACATAAGCGGCGAACTGGTCGGCGATCTTCGGTCGGTCGTCCGGTCGCGACAGAATGTCGCCACGGCCGATATCGATTTCATCTTCCAGTGTAATGGTAACCGCATCGCCGGCTTCGGCGCCGACAAGGTCGCCATCGTGGGTCACGATCCGCTTGATGCGCGTGGTCCGTCCCGACGCGGCGACAACGATCTCGTCTCCTGCCGAGATCCTCCCGGAAGCCACCGTCCCGGCATAGCCCCGAAAATCCGGGTTTGGGCGGTTCACCCATTGGACCGGAAAGCGGAAAGCCTGGCCTGCGGTGCCGGACGGGATGTCAATGCTCTCCAAATGCTCGAGCAGGCAGGGACCATGATACCAGTTGGCATGAGCGGAGCGGTCCACGACGTTGTCGCCGTAGCGGGCCGAGATCGGGATCGGAACGATCGAGGTGAAGCCGAGACCGGCGGCAAAGGCCAGATAATCACGGGCGATCCGATCGAAGCACTCCTTGTTGTATGCGACAAGATCGATCTTGTTCACTGCCAGCACGACATGACGAATACCGAGCAGCGAACAGATAAAGGAGTGGCGGCGGGTCTGAACCATCACGCCATTGCGGGCATCGATCAGGATGATGGCGAGCTGGGCATGCGAGGCGCCGGTAGCCATATTTCGGGTATACTGCTCGTGACCGGGAGTGTCGGCCACCATGAAGGAACGCCGCGGCGTCGTGAAGAAGCGGTAGGCGACGTCGATCGTGATGCCCTGCTCCCGTTCGGCCTCCAGCCCGTCCACGAGCAGCGCGAAATCGATGTCATTCCCGGTGCTACCGTGCTTGATGCTGTCGCGTTCCAGCACCGTGAGCTGATCGTGGTAGATCATCTTGCTGTCGTGCAGTAATCGGCCGATCAGCGTTGATTTGCCGTCGTCCACCGAGCCACACGTGATGAATCGCAGCTGATCCTTTGTCCTGGCCGGGACCGCTTCCGTTGTCGGCTTTACAAACATCAAAAGTAGCCTTCCCGCTTCTTCTTCTCCATTGAAGCGGCTTCATCGGTATCAATTAGGCGTCCCTGGCGCTCCGACACAGTCGCAGTCTGCATTTCCGCGACGATGTCTTCGATCGCCATCGCATCGGATTCAATAGCCCCGCTCAAAGGATAACATCCAAGCGTGCGAAAGCGGATCATCCGCATTTCCGGCGTCTCGTCGCAGTTAAGCGGCAATCGCTTGTCGTCGATCATGATCGTCGCACCATTTCGACGCACTGTCGGTCTTTGTTTTGCGAAGTAGAGCGGAACGACCGGAATCTTCTCGAGCATGATGTATTCCCACACATCGAGCTCAGTCCAGTTTGACAGCGCAAACACGCGCATGGTTTCGCCCTGGCGGATTCGTGTGTTGAACAGGCTCCAAAGCTCCGGCCGCTGGTTACGGGGGTCCCATACGTGTCCGGCCGAACGGAAGGAGAGTATCCGTTCTTTTGCGCGGCTCTTTTCCTCATCGCGCCGGGCTCCGCCAAAGGCGGCATCAAATCCGTGGAGGTCGAGCGCCTGCTTCAGCGCGTCTGTCTTCATCACCTGGGTATGGAGCGCGGAGCCGGAATCGATCGGATTGATCCCGCGCGCGATGCCCTCCTTGTTGACATGGACGATCAGGTCGAGGCCGAGCCGCTTGGCTGTCGCGTCTCGGAAGCTGATCATCTCGCGGAACTTCCAGGTCGTGTCGACGTGAAGCAGGGGAAAAGGCAATTTTGCCGGATAGAACGCCTTGATCGCAATGTGCAGCATCACGCTTGAGTCTTTTCCGATCGAGTAAAGCATGACCGGCCTTTTGAACTCGGCGACCACATCACGCATGATTTCAATCGATTCAGCTTCGAGACGGCGCAGATGTTTCGGCAGCATATATCTTCTTTTCGATGCAGGATCTCTGTTCTTCGCCGTTCTATGGCTCCAGCCCAGAGTGGGGAATATCCGCGGCGGAAACGGCCGGCCAAGAGGCAGGCTCGTCCATGTGGTCAAGCCCCATTGGACAGCAGACTTGCAGACGCGGCAGCATATCGCACTCCGCCGCTGGTGCGGCCGGCGCCTGCGTCACACCTGATCGGGAGATCAGCTCGTGCGGGTTAAGGATCTTGGCTAAATCAACCAGCGTGTTTTGATCGCAAGCATTCAGATCGCCCTAGGAGATATTGAGGATTTGCTCAAGCCGCGCGACCTCGCCTCGCAACATCTCGATAGCCGCGTCGCGGTTCTCCGAAACGTTCCAAGCAGTGTGGACCGGCTCTCCAGCGTGAGATGGGCCGGATAATGCTCCCGCCTTGGTACTTCGCAAATCCCACCAGGTTCGGAATATCCGACGATAGAGTTCGGTTACCTCCCCTCCCCTATCCAGCACTCCGGCTTTCTGTGCATGCAGCAGTTCCTGCTCATATCCGAGTTCTAGCAAAAGCTCAGCGCCGACCAAATCAGTCACGGTTTGCATCTCTTCGACGCTCAATTGAGATTGCCATGACTTGACAGAGCTTTCGTCGACGGCGTTTCGTTCCAGGATTTTTCGATCACCAAAGCTGCTGGATCGAAGATAATCTGCTTGTCTCATCCCACCCGATGCGACGGCCGCTGGGTCACAGCCGAGCCCCGTCAACAGACGCCGGATTTCCTCGTCCGGATGCGCCACGAGCAGTTCGTATTGCACGAACTGTGTCTGGGGGCGAGTGCGGTGCGCGGCGAGCTTGGGAAGGCCCAGAACCAAATCGGCGAGTGAAGTTATGATGACGTCGGGCAGACGGAGCATGAGATCGACGAGACTGGATACGCTAACCGAATGCGAGCTTTCTGTCCGCAGTGGGATGCCCCACGTCGATTTCAGTGAAGCGGCGATGGCATAGGGATTGCGCATCAGAAGGATGTGTGCCGCGTCTGGATAGACAGATTCAAGAAACTCAAGCACCGTCCAATAACGTGGTGTCTTGTCTATGATGATGCGCTTGCCCGCTTCTGCCAGATACTGATCGTATGCTGTATCGGCAAAAGCGCGGCTGACGATCGTGCGATCTATCCGCCCCAGGAATTCGGAGGTCGCGGCCTTAATCAGTGAGCTGCCCGCCGGGTGACGCTGATCCAGCCTGCCAAATGCTTCAAGCGCCAACATCAACCAGGGTTCAGGCGGAGCCACGATGTCTGGGTGGTGCTGGAGCAAGTGCGCCAGGAGTGTCGTTCCGGATCGCGGAAGACCGAGGAGAAAGCACACCGCAGGCGAACGGCCAAAACGTCCGCTCATCGTTCAGACCCTCGTGCTTGAAAAGCGAACCTCGTCCCCGCTCGTTCGATCGAGCCAAATAAAGCCAACCGCGAGATATCTTGGGGCCGACTGCTTGCGTACCAAGCGTCAATACGACAAGAATCTTTCCTGCCACTCATGATGTGAGATCCGTTCAGTTTGATCGATTGGGCGGATCACAGAAAGGTTCGACACCGGCAATCGCGCCCCGGTTGCTCGACAGCTGAGCCCAAGTCAAGGGCCAACTCAATCGCACGAAGATTGCCTGCGGATATGGGAAGGTTGGAAAGAACTATACGGAGGTTTACCGGATAACCGTCCGCGGCAGATGGAACGTTGCTACCTATAATCGGCACGTTGCTGTGCGCCATTTAAAACGTAAATGCGACATGCACCTCGCTGATGCTCGGCGTACACCAAAGAAATTCGGCTAAGGCGAGCGGGGCAAAGAAGCAGATCATATCGCGGACATCTCACTTGGCAGGGCGCATCAATCTTGTCAGCGCGTATTGATCCGACGCAACTTTCCCTGAATGCTGCCGTGGCCCGTCAAGACACTGAGCCATAGCTCCGGCCAGCCTGTTTTTCGCAAGCCCGTCCCTCCGAATAGACCAAGTATTTGATTTAGCTGTTCTTGCAGCGTTGTTCCTCCCTATTCGGCGCTAGGCAGGCTTGTCAAGGATGGAACCTGACCTAAGATGCCGCCGGATTTACCTGATCCAGCAAGCGCGCTTGGCCGCATCTCTACTGACGGAGATGAGATTGTCCGGCCGTTCATGTGGGAGACCAGATTGATCAATGCGTGTCTCGAAGAACTTGCCAAATTCTGCCAATGTGCCGGGCATCTGGGCCACGATGGACGATCCTGATGGCGGTAGCCTATTTAGGCAAAGAAAAAGGGTGTACTGCTCAACCTGGTGTCACGATCGATGCACGTCGACCCTTCCTTCGTGAGCACCCACTATAAAGCTGCTAGAGAAAAACGTTTCCTGCGGCGCAAGTCCTCCGCAAGCGATGCCCGGATCGTGCAGATGTCGCTGACGGCCAAAACGCGCAAGCATCTCGCGACTTTGGCGCCACGACAGAAAGCGCGGGATGAGCTCGCTTTTGATGAATTCGATGTTGACCGATCCAGCGAGTTCATTGCCAAGCTTGTTACAGAAGCTCGCTAACCATGTCCAGTCTGCCATCCTTCGAGTATTTCTTGAAGCAGCGCGGTCGCAGGTGGTTGTGGTCCGTTCACAACGCCGAGGGCGCGCAGCTGAATAAGCTGCTGGCCGAACGGATGCTAGATTCGGCCCCAACGGGAGTTCGTCTGAGAGTGATCAGCTTCTCGAAAGCTAACGCGCCTCGGACTGGGCGTTGTGGCCCCATCGCATCCGTGCCGGGACCGAGTGTTTCGGGTTTTATCTTCGAGACAGGGCTATGGCTAAGACTATGTCTTCACTCGCGATCATACATCGCAAGCGGCCGTCGAAACGATCAAAGATGAGGAGGCGTTGGAGCCCGTTCCGCGACATTGAAGGCCATCCAGCACGTGCCTGAAAAACTCTCTCAGCGCGGATCGGCAAAGCTAATGTGCGATACAAAGTTTGTATGGCCATGGATGGCGGCCCGCGAGCCGCCCTCCCGCGCCAGTAGCCAGCGTTGCTCAAAATTACCGCTGGTGTCCGAGTCCGATTCCGAGATTTAAGGCCTTCTGGCGTAGCGCACCGACGCTGCGTTTGGTCATTTTTGCTATTTTTATGACCGGGGTCCGAGACTTCGAATGGACTTTGAGCTCTTTGATATCTGCCTTCGTCCACTCGCGCCGCTTAACGCGTTTCTTGGTTGCTTTTTTCACGATGAATGCTCCTTTTGAGAGGAGCGGCTTGTAACATAGTTTTTTCGGAACGACGACCGTAAAAAAAGAGACAATCATAGGAACTCGCGCCAGGGTATAAGCTCGGTCATGCTTTCGGAAGACAAGGCGTCTGGACTAGTGCAGCTGTGGAATTGTAAACTTCGTACAGACGCCGTGTTGAGAGGCTTCGTTATAATTGAATGCCCCCCAATCGACGCTTTTCTATTGAAGCCAAGCACGTAGACTAACATGTTCTGGGATGAGCAAGCCAATCGCGATGAACTTGAACACCTGCAACTCGGGGAGGTTCGTGATTTGTATTAAGCCTAGAGCGATCAAACACGAGGCACTGTGAGACATCGTGGCGATCTCTTACTATGGTCGCCTTATGACGATGCGCTGCGTTATCTAGACGCCAGATCGGTCTCGTCCGTCGTCCGGGCTCGGCTCAACACTTCGAGGGGCAAAGCGTGGCCGGATGAACAGCTTTCACTTCTTTTAAAGAAGGACAGAGAACGGAAAACGTTGTGGTTTCAGCGTGCGCTATGTTTTCTTAGAGGAGGCGGCCGACGTGAAGAGCACGGGCCACGCTTCAGCTTGATCGCACGCTCTTCGTCCAATTCGCTTTCGGTGTGATGTATCCAATTTCGCGTAGACCGCGGCGGCCCCTTGATGGTCCTCGACTCGAGCGAGCCGGTTGTCGGTGAGGTTCACGCGTGCCGAGGTCACATCCGGAATGCTCGAAGATTGCGCTCGATCTTCCGCATGCCCCCGCGCAATTGATGCCCTCCGCTCCAACCTCAAGATCATCATGCCCAATTTCGAGCATAAGATGTTTGCTGAAAAAGCAGTAGGACAAGCCTTCGAGATGACATGCTGAGGCCATATCGCTGGCTTCATAAGGAAGCCAGACCCCAGGTCAGAACGCCAGAGGCGGTCAGAGCGCTGAAGGACCGGGCAGAGTCCCTCGCCAGGCGACGTCGTCAACCAATACGCAAGTTCTCCGCACGGATTTTGCCTGAACGATCGGCTTCATGTCGTAACTGACCCGGCCGCCTTCCGCGAAACTGGTGTAGCCGACCTTCTCGACCGCGCCGATGTGCACGAAGACATCAGCTCCTCCATCCTCAGGTTGGATGAAGCCATATCCCTTGGTCGCATTGAACCAGTTCACCGTACCCATTGCCGCTGCATGATCTCCGAACTGAACTTGCGCGATCTAATCGGAGTACGTCGCCATGAGCAAGGGATTGGGCGGCAAGCCCTCACGCCAATAGCCCTTTGCGCAGGCTCAATCGCTTGTCTCCCGCTCAACCTGACCTTGCATAGCACCCCGATCTAGCTGTTCGAGCGTCTCAAGAAACTTCCTTCCCTCCTCGGTGATAATCCAGCACCCGGCCTCTCGCTCGATCAGCCTTTGGCCGAAAATATCGAGTTGGGGCGCGCGGCTCGCGATGCGCTTCATACGCGCCGGCCACTCTGAGCCGCTGCTATAATAGATGGCCAAATGCTGTTTAACGACTTCGATGCTCGCCCGTCCGTGCGGCTGGCCGGCAAGTATCTTCAGTATGGACAGCTGAAAACTCACGCGCGCTCGCCATCGACTCAAGGAAAAGCTCCATAATACTTATCCTGAGGGAAGCCGCAGCGCCGTGCGCCGCTTTTCAAAAGAAACCTTGCTCCTTAAGCCTAATGAAGCAGGATCCCCATCTGCCGTCGACGCGGTAAGCAAGTTTCTCGACCGCATCGGCGACATCCTGCCCAGAGTGTTTCGAAGAATGGCTCAGCGTGGATAGCCGCGTTGGCTACGCGTGTGACGAAGTCTCAACCGCCGCCTTCGACCGATTTGAGATCAAACTACGTCGGTGGTAACCGCGCTGTTGCACATCTTGGCGAATGACATCGCTCACTGAACGCACCCCCCGCTTCTTTCGCTTCCAATTGCCGTCCAATCCCGCGGGGATCGCAAAGCCTCGCGGAACGACCAAAAGATCGTGTCTTCCGTTCAAATAAATATCGAACATGACGTCCCTCGTTTGACACGAGCGTAGATCGCCGGTTCATCCATTTGGTGACATCGAAGCAACAGTGGCGTTTAAAGACTGCCGCCCCTTCCTTTTCACCAATGTCGCAAGGAACACAACGGGATAGATGACCCAGACGATGGTGAGCCAGAGATCGGCGTACCACTTCGGCTCGGCGTATTCCTTCGACTGGGTGGCGCCGAACAGATAGCCGGTGCCCGCGACCAAAACAAAAAAATTGACACACACCATAGCCGACGACCACTAACCACGGCGATCGCCGGTCAGTCGCGTGCGGCAAGTCTTCTGCACGACGTAGAACGAGGTCGCGATATGCACGTTGCCGCCGAGCGCAAAGATCATAGCCGACGTATGCAGCGGGCGGAGTCGCCCGAAGCTCGTCCAGGACAAACCGAAATCAGTGCAGGCCAAGCAAGCTGTGACGCGATAGAAGACCGATGGAAAACCCAGCGATGCCACATCGCCAGGCGAATTTGATCGGACCGAGTTGTAGCTCGGCCGACCGTTCATCTGCGCCAGCAGCAGTCGCGCCCGCCGTTCATAGTGGCGATTGAGGATGACGGCGGCGGCGGCCAGACTGGCGGCGAAAGCCAGCAATGCGCAGAAGGTAAACGCCGGATCGTGTCCCACCGCTCCGGCAAAGAAGCAAACGTAGGCAGAAACAACGAATACAGACATCAGGCCTGCTTCACCCATGTCGTGGATCTCGAGGCGGCGATGGGCTTGTCCTGTATTGGCCTTCTTTGAAATGAGGCTTGCTCAGGAGTCAAGATCTTCGGCGAGGAACTGATTGAGCGCGATCGATCGCGAAAGCGCAGCGGGAGGATATCTCACGACCGCGCCGCAGGCCTGTTCGTTTGGGCAGTCTTTGAGCGGATTGCATGGTTCTGCCTCTCGAGGTCGGCGGCGCAGCGGGTCTTGGCCTGACACAGGCCGCACACCCGCTGCCTCGCGCAAAACGCCTCCTTGGCAGCAGCAAGCGCATTCTCGGAAAAACCGGCAAGTGAGAGGCGCTTGCTTAAGGCTTCAGGAGAGCCCGGTCTTTGCGCCATGGTTAGAAAGGCGGATGTGGACAGATTAAGCTCACGTGCGATCGCATCGATGTCCTGCAGGCTCAAGTGAGTCGGTTCGGATTTCCGGGACGGCTCGCGCGTAACCGGCTGAGGAGATTCCTAAACCGACAAGGGCATCGATATGTGCAGATTGGCCAAACATGCATACTTTTCGAAAAAGCCATAGCTGCAGGAGGCAGACTTGTTTTTGACATCAATCAAATAAGACCGATTTGTGGGAACAAATCCTTCGATCCGGATGGCGCGCCGGTACGACGCTTGGCGGAGCGCTGCAGAGCCAGTTGAACGGCAGGCCGGCAAACCGTCCAGCGAGGTCCGCTTAGGTGTCGTGAGACAACATGTCGCCTGCCGAATTGACGACAGCGTCACGAGTTGTTCTCTCGAATCGACGGTCGGCACGACGCTGTCCGGGATCGCGCCTAGATTCTTGGATTGACTCACAGTTCAATTCGCAGACTTCCCTGGCCACACTCAAGCTAACCACCCCATGCCGGCGGCAATGCAGGCGGGGTTCGAAGTTCGATCACATCGGCGAAGACTGTCCAATCGCGGACACTCTTTTGCTTGCAGAAATCGGTCTCCGCCTGCTGTGCAGCAGCACTCAGCGAGGCGGCATCGATCTTGAACGCTGCCTGACAGGCACGATGCTCGTGGCCGGTATCGTCACAAACGGTCTTAATGAACCGAACGTTAAATGAAGGCATGGCACCGTCTTCCTGGGGGTTGCTTATCCGCCATTCTGCCATTCGCGCCACAAGAGTATTTGATCTGCCTCAAGCAGCATCCCCAGGAGGTTGTCCGCTCCTCGGAGATGCGGTCGAGACTTGGGCGGCGCGGCTCGAGCGCTCCTGTTGTCCCGCAGCCCCCGCAATCGCTAGCTGTCCGGCTTGCGGACCGCACTCTGTTTTGAGCCGAGCGACAGCGCCTTCTGGTCTGCTCATGCCTTCGACCAACAAAATTGAGTCGATGATCGAGGAATGTCTTAAATCGACGATTGAGAGCAGAATGCGCCGTCACGCCCGAGATGCGGGCTATTGATCTCTATCGATCCCATACTCAACCGCTGGCAATGGAATCTTGAGAGGCCGCGAACATTGCACGCGATACGTCGTGGTCTCACGAGGCATTGCCGCAAACACCGGGTCGTTGGCCAATCACCGCAAAGCCATTTCTGACGCGCGCCGTCGGCCGGGCGCTATTGACGGCGAGACCTACGCGCACGTGATCCTGGGTCAATGAGGCAAACCGCCCCGATCTCGCTCCTGACGGTCCACCCTGCCACCGCGACAGCAAAGCCGATGATCAGGCTTGTCGCAGTCAGCCAACGTTTCGATAAGCCAAGGTTCAGGACTTCAGCGCCAAAGCCTATGGCTCGATCAGCGCCGGCAAGGCTACCGACAATGCGAGGCGAGCGATCAATTGACCATCTGCTTGCCGGCCGATCACAGCATTGAGGACGAATGCTGTCGTGGCCCATTCGCGTGCGGTGCGCCTCATCAACCCGGCTACACGCTGGCGTGTTGCGGACCAACGCGAGTCCCTGGCGGATCGCCCGAATTGGGACATGTCGTCTGCCAACGCGGGCCTGTCCGGCTCACAGCGGCCGCTCGAGCTCGGCCATGCTGGACGCGCACAGCTCCTTTTGACCTGTATCAATACTGCGGCGGTTGCTTACTGATAGAAGTGGTCTTCCAGTCCAAGGTCAGACACATGGCAGACAGAAAGACTTGGCGCCCCATCATCTTTTCATGTCCAGATACCGGCGACCGAGTTCAAGGACTGCTGCCGGACGCACCCGAGCTGCGTGCCGATGACCTGCACGAGATAACCTGCACCGCTTGCGATGGCGTCCACTTCATCGACCTGCGGACCGGCGCGATGATCGGCGCCGAGCGCAGCTCGGCCCATCCGAATGTCGTCAAGCGAACTCCAGCGTCTTCCCGTTCTCGCCTGGGGATGCCGCCCCGCTCGCAAGGGCGCGGCTGACGTTATCACAACCCAATGCCCCACGCTGACGCCGTGGGACAAGGAGATTTCTCATCAACGGAGGATGTTTCGACATGACAGACTACGGCGCCATTTGTCCCGCCGCGGGCCAGATTGCGGGAGCGGCAGTCCAGTTCAACTTCTGCAGAACAGCGATCAATAGCAACCGCCGAGGGCTTGAGCTGATCCAGATCGATTCGACCGAAGCCCCGGAGTTGTTTCGCAGCGCCAATCCTAATATTTCGGTTGGTGAGCGGATCATGCCCCGGCACGATAGGTTCAACGGCGCCACGGCCGATAAAACCCCGGCCGCGGCTGACGTGATCGAGACCACGCGCCGCCTGGGTAATATTGGGCTGAGCCTGTTCGCGCGTCGGCCAAGCGATCTCGTCCGTACTGTTTAGAAGGTTGCCTGAATTTGTCAGCCGGCAGCGATGAACGCCGTTCAAGATCTAACGGCGACCTGACCTGGGAGCGGCTCGAAACGGCGCCGCCCTTTGATCGGGATCTGGAGATCGCCGTGATCGAGGGTAATACGATTCACCGGGTGGTCTTTCCTTGCCGCCGGATATTCGGCGGCTGGATCAAGGCAAAGACCGGAGAACACGTAGCCGTGCAACCGACGCACTGGCGCATCTGGCCCAGATAGGGCCGGCCGCCTGTTCCAGCCCTTTGTCACGACCAAAGACCATGGCATGGGTGTGGGGCTATCAATCTGCCGGACCATTCGAATCACATTGCGGCCACATCGTCGCGGAAGCGAATCCGGGCGGCGGCACGATCTTTCAGTTCACCGCGCTTGCGGAGCTTAGTGAAGAGACATGATTGGCCGGCGCATTCTTGTGATCGACGATGACGCCGCGATGCGGGACTCGCTCGCGTTTCTGCTTGATGTTAACGGTTTCTACGTAGCAACCTATGAAACGGCGACCGCGTTTCTTAATGACGTCGCGAGCGGTCCGGTTAACTGCATTGTGTCAGACATTCGCATGCCGGGTATGAGCGGCCTCGAACTGGTCCGCAAAGTGAAGGCCGATCGCGTCGACTGCCCCGTCGTCCTGATAACTGGTCATGGCGACGTATCGCTTGCAGTCGAAGCGATGAAAGCGGGTGCGGTCGACTTCATTGAGAAGCCGTTCGAGGAGGAGGTGCTATTGCGTGCGATCAATAGTGCTTTGGAAGCGCGACCAACAAAGCCAACGGATGACGTAGCGAAACTGCAGGCGGAAGCCCGCCTCGCGGACCTCTCGTCGCGCGAGCGTGACGTCCTAGAGGGACTATTAGCCGGCAAGATTAACAAGGTGATCGCCCATGATCTCGGCATCAGTCCCCGGACGGTCGAGGTTTACCGTGCGAACCTCATGGCCAAGACCAATGTCCGCAGCATGTCCGAGTTGATGCGGATCGCCATTACAGCGGGACTCTAGCAGCAGCGCAAATGGCGCGAATGGCTTATTCATGCATTCAGCTTGCGCAGTCCAGACGACGAACGCAGGGGTTTCGGGCGCACCGCACCGATCATGTTTTTGGTGACGACTACCGCTGCAACACACGCGACGCTAATTTCTTGCCTCCGGACCATTGCGAGAGCTGCTGCTTGCCGGATCGATCGTGCTTAAACAAAATCACGACGGCACATGAAGCAGATCAATTGTGTCGGCCCCGGTTTGTGCTCCGATGGACAGCAGGTCTGTCATCCCAGAGAACGGCATAGTTCGGCAATATATTGATCCATCCGCCAACGGAGCTCCCGGTGAGGGCTGCAGTAAACGGTTCGATTTCCTTCGCATTGGGCACGGGTGCGCATCTTTGACACTCTGGCGATCGGTTACGAGGGGACCATCATTCGGTCGTTGCGCTCGGCTGGGCCGCAGTCACTTCGGTCTTCGAAATCAAACGGTCTCGTGCGTTGGAGCGGGCCGAAGCGGCACTGCGGGCACAGAACGCCGGCATACCAGCGCGCTGAGTGCGGTTCCGGCCGAGGCGCGCCGGATCATCTGCGCCAGAGCGCGGATCTACAACCTAACCATCGTCATACAGCCTCAGAGGGGCTACGACAGCTACGATAACTCTATTCCCTTTGCCAGGCCGGCGGCCCTGTTTTGTACCTGCCATACATCTTCAATGGCGCTTTTTGAATCAGACGAATCGGGATTTGCTGGGGCGGCAGCCGCCGTGCGGCCCGCGCGTTGCACGACGCGAGCGCGTTCGCCGGTGCTCCATCGACGAGGTGCGGTCGAGCCCGCCATCATTCGACACTGCTCCGAACGTTGCACATGCGCTAACGGTCGAGATGCCGCAGGAACTGCTCGCAGTCTGTCACCGGCCATCCGGCGATGCCCCGAGCTCAGCGACAAGCCAGGCCAGCCACGATTTCCTGCGGTTTCAAAAATTGCTGGAGCGCCGCAAGGCCGGCGTTGCGCTACGTCAATATGTCACGCGAACCGAGTACTATGATACGGGTGGGTCCCAACTCGGTCCACATGCGCACGTATCGCATGATCATCAAGCACGTCGACCACGTCGGCGAGCGTACATCGATGAGGATGCTGTCAATATCCGCCTCGTCACCTCTGCGGCCGACCGATGCTGACGAGGATCAGAGTCAAGGCGTCCGAGCAAGACCTCCTGCGGCGAGCGGACAGTGGCGGTGGACGACAACTTTCGGTTGGCTGGAGCTCTTCACGGCTGCGGCCGTGCGCTTCCGACTGTTTCCGTGGACGCGGCCGACGAAGCCAGCATTCAGCTTTCTAACCCGATTTGAGCATGTTTGAGCAACCAATGCGCCGCCCGCATTCAAGAGGCGCTCCTCATGGGACTTACGTGTAAATACTTAGGGGCTTCTACCTAGGGAAAACATCCAAATTTCCCAGTTCGTCACGAGCGGCCAATTTGCGTCTCATCGACGTTCGCAAGATAGGGTCCGCCATGCACGCCCAGGCCGCCAGTTTTACCGAGACCAGCCGCCATCCGACCAGCGTCTTGCGTGGGCAACCTCATCGTCGTGGACCGTTTGGCATGATTGCGACACTGATGCGGTTCACTCGCAATAGCGAGATCTACAGCGAAGATGAGGCAGCGGAATACCTGTATCAGGTGGTGTCGGGCGCTGTGCGAACCTATAAGATTTTGGAAGACGGACGCCGTCAGATCGGCGCGTTTTATCTGCCCGGTGACATCTTCGGCTTCGAGGCCGGAGAAAGCCATATCTCTTCGGCCGGAGCGATTTGTGAGACACAGCTGCTGATGGTGAAGCGCACCGCCCTCATTGTTCACGCTAGTCACGAGAGGGAGCTAACACGGCAGCTGTGGGACGCGATGGCGCTCGAGCTCCGCCGCTTTCAGGAACATATGATGCTCCTGATCAGCAGCGCTGAAGACCGGGTCGTCGCCTTTCTGCTCGATATGTCTCGCCGCGCTACGAAGAACGCTGCCATCGAACTGCCCATGTCACGGCAGGATGTCGCCGATTATCTTGGCTTAACGATCGAAACGGTGTCGCGCACCTTTACCCAACTTGAGCAAAATGGCGTAATCGCCCTGCAGACCTCACGCCGAGTCGAGCTGCGTAACGACAGATTGCCCAGGAGCTTTGTGCAACACTTCGGCTAAGTTGATTTACGCCCGCTCAAATTGAAGCGCTCCTTTGCGTCGAACAGCGCGGACATTGCAGCGCAGCGAAGGACACCGAATTCGGCTTGGGCGATCTTGCAAATGGCAGAAACGCTTCCAGCCTACATTGTGCCTCCAGGAGCACCGCAATGATCATCGATCTTTTGCTTCGAGAGCATCGCAACATTGATCTGCTTCTGGTCGCTCTTCAACGCGAATTGGAGATTTTTGGCAATGGGATCCGCCCCGACTATGAGGTCATTCGCGCGATTATCAGCTATTTCGAGGTTTACCCCGAGGTGTACCATCATCCACAGGAAGACTTGATTTTTTCCAAGCTCAAGGCTCGCGATCCGGATGCAGCTGCAATCGTCGGCGATCTCGCGCTTGAACACCAGGAAGTCGTCGACCGTTTGCATCACTTCGCGCAAGCTATAGACGCCATCCTCGCGGATCGTGAACTCCTTCGGCAAGACGTCGGCAATATCATACGCGACTTTGTAGTACGCGAGCGGCACCACATGATGTGGGAAGAACGAGATTTCTTTCCCGCCGCCCTGAAGGCTCTCTCGGCTCAGGATTGGACCGAAATCGCTTCCGCCCTCACCGATCATGGAGATCCGTTGTTCAGCGAGACAGCGGCAGCGACTTCCGATGCGCTAAGAGCGCATATTCTGCAATTGGAGCAAGAAGCTGAAGCCGAACGGAGCTCGGTCGCGTTTTCGTCCGCCAAGGCCGGCAACCCGTGACACGGCGCCGAAAACGATGGGCCGTATTGATCGCTGCCGTTTCATAGCAGGAAGTGGACCTCATGCTCATCTTGTAGAAGTGAAATGGGGTGCTCGCGGGCGCGTAGGCTGCCGTGCCGCCAAAATGGCTTCTGCGCAATATGATCGCTTCCTCGACCATCAATGAAAACGGCATGGCCGAGGCCTTCTTGAGCTCTGGTTCCGGCGCGTTCCACAATGTGACCGTCGCAGGCCTGGCAGTTGCGCAGTGATATCGCGCGAAACGGACGCCTCTCATGTCCGCCAACCGATAAGGACGGACGATTGCGGCCAGGCGGGTGCGGCGAAGCACTCCCACTCCTTGAGCCCAGCCCAGCACGCTCTGAATCATCCGACCGCAGCCGGTTCGACTCACTGCACGCCAACTGCGAAGCACTGCCACGCCGGGGTACGTTCAGCAGGAACGACAAGGCGCTGGACGTCAATCGCCACCACAGTTCTGGCGCGATTGGATTACAACGAGCTATGGGGCTCCGCACCGTAAAGGAAGCTCATTTCTGGTGTGTGACCGCTTCATCGCCATCCAACATTCGTGTATGCGGCGTGCAGCATGCCCCTCCATTGCGCCTCGGAGTGGCCATAGCCATCAGCGACACTCCGATAATCGGGTCCAGAAAGCAAGAAAGGCATCCGAATGCGACCGGACCTGGCACAATTCTACGGCCTGGCCCCCTACCGCGCTACACCAGCTATCCGACGTCCTCGCATTTCTCAGCGTCAGTTCGCGAGTTAGACTATCAAGCGTGGCTCAAGTCTTTGGGCGGCCAGCAATCCGCCTCGATCTACGTGCACGTGCCATTTTGTCGAAGCATGTGCTGGTACTGCGGCTGCCACACGTCTGTTACGAAACGCGACGAGCCGATCGCGATCTATGCGGCTGGACTGCGGACTGAAGCCTACCTCGTTGCAGAGGTAGCCGGGCAACGACAACCGATCTCTCATATCCACTTCGGGGGTGGTATCACCACGGTCATGACGCCTGAAACGTTTGCTGATCTGGTCGGTTCGTTACGTTATTCGTTCGCCGTCCTACCTGATGCAGAGATCGCTGTGGAGATCGATCCACGCATGTTGAGCGAGCCGATGGCCGAGACGCTTGGCTATTGCGGGGTCAACCGGGCGAGTCTTGGCGTCCAGAGCTTCGATCCAGTTGTTCAGCGGGCTATCAATCATCTGCAGAGCTTCGGTCAGACCGCGACTTCGGTCGATCGGTTACGCCGCGCCGGCGTCGGCAGGATCAATTTCGACCTATTCTATGGCCTGCCCCAGCAGACAGTCGCTTCGTGCCTGGACACCGTCGCCAAATGCCTCGAGTTGCATCCGGATCGGATTTCGGCCTTCGGCTACGCGCATATTCCTGCATTCAAGAAGCATCAACGCAAGATCGATGAATTCAATCTGCCCGACAGTGTCGAGCGCTACCTCCAATTCGAAACGATCGCGGAAGCTTTAATTGATGCTGGATACGCACGCGTCGGCATCGATCACTTTGCCCTGCCGCACGAAAGTCTTGCCCGGGCGAAGCAGGAAGGCAGGCTGAAGCGCAACTTCCAGGGCTATACTGACGATTGCGTGACGCCCTCATTGGTCTCGGCGCCAGCGCCATCGGGCGCATGCAGCAAGGGTTCGTCGTGAACGCCGTCTCGACCAAGGACTACCTTGCTCGCATCGGGCGGTCTGAACCGGCTGCGCCGAGCAGGACCACACTCACGGCTGAGGAGCACCCTGTCGGCACACGCCACCTTAAGTTCGTGACATACTCTGCGTGGCCCGCTCATAGATCTCAAACAGAGGCCCAAGCCGAAACCCGCCTATCGGGTGGAACCGGTCGACCAAGGATGCCTTAAGCAGGGTCCAAATCAATAGTAACCGCTCATGCACTGGCTACGCTTGGGAGATTCTTGGAGCCGGTTTTTTTTGGTATCGTCGCGCTGATCGAGCATAAGTTTTCCAGGCTGGAAAGCGCACCGAGCTTGCGGTTGGTGCCCTGCGGCGACCGCCCGGCATCACTGCCCCTCGTTGCTGTCGGCAACCGCTGCCAACGTGCACATGAGCGACAACCGTTGGTGTAGATTTCTAATCTCAAGCTATATCGGTCGCATACCACGGCATAATTGAGCTACGCTGAGCTTGTGCTTCAACTGGGCTCAGATCTTCGGCGAATGTCCTCGCCGTGATCGAACCGGCGGCTGTCCTCCCTCCGCCGATGGAAGTCCGCGCGATGCGTCAGCGTCGCTCCTCCCAGACTTTACTTCCGCCCGGCCCGCTAAGCGGGGCCGGGCATCTTTTTGTGTTCCCAAGGCTCCCTCGATCGTCGAGAACCCAAATGAGCACAAGCGGATCAGCTTTGTCGAGAAAAGACCCAAACCCGGGATTAACGGCCTCGCGGATCGGATGCAGCGCGCAGTTCGCGGGCGGCAGCGACCATGTTCGCTAGCGCCGGCCGAACCTCCTCCCATTTGCGCGTCTTCAGGCCGCAGTCCGGATTGACCCAGAGCTGCGAATCCTGCAGCCGTGTCCGAGCCAATGCCATCAGCTCCTTTATTTCGCCCGTCTCCGGAACGCGTGGAGAGTGGATGTCGTACACGCCCGGCCCGATCTGATTTGGATATTTGTAGTTCCTGAACACGTCGAGTAGTTCCATTTTCGAGCGCGACGTCTCGATCGAGATGACATCCGCATCCATTGCAGCAATCGCACCGATGATGTCGTTGAACTCCGAGTAGCACATATGCGTATGAATTTGCGTTTGATCGGCGACGCCCGATGAGCAGATGCGGAAGCAATCTACGGCCCAGTCGAGATAAGCCGTCCACTCCGATCGGCGCAACGGCAATCCTTCGCGGAGTGCAGCTTCGTCGATCTGGATCATGGTCGCACCAGCATTTTCGAGATCACGGACTTCGTCTCGGATCGCGAGCGCAATCTGGCGGCAGACCTCGCTTCTGGGAATATCATCGCGAACAAAGGACCAGTTCAAGATCGTCACCGGTCCGGTCAACATCGCCTTCATCAGCTTGCTCGTTAGTGATTGCGCGTAGCGCCACCAGTCTACGGTGATAGGCTTCGACCGCAAGACATCGCCAAATAGGATCGGTGGCCTGACGCAGCGCGAGCCGTAGGATTGCACCCATCCGTTCCTGGTAAATGCGAAGCCGGCGAGTTGCTCGCCGAAGTACTGCACCATGTCATTGCGCTCGAACTCGCCGTGCACGAGGACGTCAAGACCGATGTTCTCCTGCCAACGTACGGCGCGCGCAGTCTCCTCCTTGAGGAACCTGTCGTATTGCGCGTCGCTCATCGCGCCTCGCGCATGCGCCGCACGGGCATTCCGGACCTCTGGGGTCTGCGGAAACGATCCGATCGTCGTGGTAGGAAAAGCCGGTAGTCCGAAACGATTGCTTTGGATCTCGGCACGACGGGCAAATGGGCTGGCGCGCCGGCGCATGCTATGGTCGATCGCTCTCATCCGGGCAGCGACATTGGCATCGCGGATTTTCGGCGAAGTCAGGCGGACAGTCGCAGCACATTCCGACTCGGCAAGAGCTAGCGCAACATTCTGGTCGCCTGCGAGTGCCCGCGCCAGGATCGCAAGCTCGCGCATCTTCTGGACCGAGAAAGCAAGCCAGCTCTTGACGTCGGAAGCGAGCCCGGTCTCGAGTTCAACATCGACCGGCACATGAAGCAGCGAGCAGGATGGGGCGATCTGTACACGATCCTTGCCAAGCTTCGCAATCGCGGGTTCGAGCCGCTGGCGCAGCGAGGACAAATTCGACCGCCATACATTCCGGCCGTCGATCACGCCGAGCGAGATGACGAGATCACTTCGGCGGCCAGCAATGATCTGGTCCAATAACTGTGGCGCTCGAACCAGATCGAGGTGAAGTCCGGCAACTGGCAGCCTCAAGGCGGTGTCCAGGTTGTCGCCGAGGTTGCCAAAATAGCTGGCAACCATGATCTTGATGGCCGGCCCCTCCTTGGCGAGCCGGTCATAGGCATGGAGCAGAGATTTTCGCGCCCCCTCATCCACATCAAGAACCAGGCAGGGCTCATCGAACTGAACCCAATTTGCCCCACGTTTGGCCAATTCCTGCAGAACCTCGATATAGGCCGGTATCAGTTCATCCAGTAGTGAGAGTGGCTGGAACGCAGGATCGGCACTCTTGCCGAGCTTTAGGAATGTGACCGGCCCGATCAGGACAGGGCGGGTCTGAAAGCCAAGGGCCTTGGCTTCCTCATACTCCTCGATCGGCTTGCGAGAGCATAGCCTGAAAGTCTGTCCCCTGTGAAACTCGGGGACCATGTAGTGGTAGTTGGTGTCGAACCACTTGGTCATCTCCTGCGCGGAAGCGCCAAATCCGCGCGGTCCATGACCGCAACTCGCATCCTGGTCGTCGCATTGTGAACCGCGGGCCATGGCGAAGTACGTCTTGAGCGAAACGGATTCGGCTTTCGAGGCGTAGATCTCCGGGATGGCGCCAACCATGACACTTGTGTCGAGCACCTGGTCATACAGCGAGAAATCATTCGATGGAATGACCGTGACGCCGATAGATTTCTGACGAGCCCAGTTCGCGGCACGCAGGCCAGCTGCGTCCTCGAGCAACTGCTGTTCGCCGCTTTTTCCGGCCCAGTAGCTTTCTAGAGCGAGTTTGAGCTCGCGCCTGGGACCGATGCGTGGCGTTCCGAGCGTGGCAACCGGAAGGGAGAGAAGAGACATAGCGTAAACCCCATGTTGGGGGCAAAGGCCATGGCGGACGCAGCAGGGGAAGTCGCGCGGTGCGACGGCTGCTTGGCGCACCACCGGGACACCCCGCCCGTGGACGATATATTGTCGGGGCAGGTCTCCTGGCTCGCGGGTCATCGCTGCTGTCCGGCCTTCCCGAAGCCGCGCAGGCTTCAGTGACATCGTTGGACAGCGGCTCGCCGCTCACAGTTGCGGGGGCAGCGCCGGCATTTTCACCGGCTTCCCTCTTAGCTCCGGATCAAATGCAAACCGGAGAACCTCGACGACTTCGATTATCGGCAAGAGAACTCTTCCGTCAACCTCTCAGATTATGTCGCAAGCTAATGCTGCGAACATCTGCTACGCGAATGACCGAGTCTCTCTATCGCTGACCACGATTTAGAAGCGCTCTCCAATCAGCGATATCAGAATGACCTCGTAGCTACCTGCGCGTGGGGCCGCACGCCAGATCGGTGGAAAGGACAAATGCGGCTTGCGCGGCCGGGACTGCTGCCTCGAGCAGAACGCATTTGATGCGAGTCCCGGCTTCCCAGCGGTTCTTCGAGCACGTCCGCCATCCCAGCCGCCTTCTCGACCAACAGGATCCGTGTTGATTAGGCCCAAGACACCTGGCGAAAGCCAGCAACATACGCGGCGAACACGTTGATTTGCGTGCCAGCAAGACTCCAAATGCTCAACGGTGAAGATTGGCTTGGCGTCCTTGGCCATCTTGTGCAAAGCGCAGCTGACGGAGGCTGCCCTCGACTTCCGGAGCGCCGCATATCGCGAAAAGAGCGCCAACCGCGCCGCGGCCCCTTGGCCACAAGTGCCCAAAGGCATGGCAGAGATCGAAGGCCCACATTCCGGCAACGATAAACCAAACGGTTCAATGGCGGCAAACGTGCTCCCCATTCTCATCAGGACACTGAGGCGTTCCCCTGCGCCGTCGAATATCCGGTGCGTGACGAGGATAGATAAGCCGCGATGGATAGGCTGAATGGAACGATCGAAACGTCGCAAGTCGGAAAGTCGACAAAGAGGACATAAAACCGGTGCGAATTGCCGTCTATTACCTGGCACGAAGAATGCAAGTCCTCGGCATGCCCAGTCTCCTCCTGCTGGGCATGTCCAGCACAGCAAATTGGGGCTGTCGCTGGCGACTGAAGTTAGCGGCGCGTGACATAGAGGGGAGCGCCTGCTCGCGCGGGACACCATCGGTCGCCCCGTCGCGTAGCCGCTAACTTCTTGCGCTCGCGCATAACAAGTTGAAGGTTGCCCGCTTTGAAAGACGTGTTGATGAAAAACCAGATGGGCGGACGGTTATGAAGAGAATGTCTGGAAGACGCGCGCTATGGTTTTGTCTCGGTGGACCGCTGATCTGCCTGGCCGCGCTGGCTGCCATGAGCAACAGTGTTCGCGCCAACGACAGCCCCCTTGTCGACATAGTCAAGTCAACGTGGCGAGCGCAAGATGGTGAGACGATAGAACAAATTCTCTCCAACGTCTCGAAGGTGGCACACTTCGTCCCTCGAACGTGGGGCGTCGCTGAACTTGACCGAAATGAATATGTTTTCGTTTCGTGGACCAGGCACCGGGACAATAAATCAGACGAACAGTACGTTATCACCTGGAAGATCGCGCTCGACGGGACGATTGAACTTGCGTCGACCTATGCAAAGCCGATGGAATTGGGCTGGCGCGCCCTGGCGCTCTCGTTGATCGCCAGTGAAGTCGCGGATGGCGAAAGGGACGCAAATCTTCGCTTTCTGCATGACCCGACCAACTTCAACTTTGTGACGACCGCGCAGGGCCAGCTCGGCGATCTTCTGCGGCAGGGCCGCTGCAACATCGTTGAACCTGTCGGAGTGAACTACTTGCCGAAGCAGAATGACAAGCCAACCGAGAAGGGTGATCTGTGGCGCGTTCTGCTTTTGGTGAACTGTAATATCGCAGGGCCCCGCTATTTTACCCATAACGGGGTCATCACTTTCGAGAAGAGCGAAGGACAAGATTGGGAGCCGCAATCTTCTTTTGCCAAGCGTATCGCGGCCTTTCCTCCTGGCTCCTGGTTCGCTCGCATGGAGCCAAAGGAACGGGACGAGTTAGAGGGGAGCGAAAGGCCTCGGTAAATGGTCCCGCAGAGCAAGATCGCACCGCAGCTCCTTTAGCGCCGAACGCCTCAGAGCAACTGCAAGACATATCAGCCCTAAAGTCGCAGTGTTTACGCCTTCGCAACAGTCGCGAGCCTTTCCCGCAGGCTTCAGCCCGTCATCGAAAACCTCGGGCAGCACGATTAGCTCGCATGGGAAAACGCTTCTTGAGTTCTGCTCCACCTGCCCTAGCGTCGTCTCTGGTTGGGAATTCGGCTCTGAGTCGGCCATCCACTTCAAGCGCGTAAGAAGAGACCGGCAGTTCACGGGTGGCTGCAACCATTTCATTCCCATTGTGCAGCGAGTGGTTGAGAATGATGCGTAGCTTGAGTCGGCCAAACCGCACCAGAGCTTTTCGTGACAGGAATTTACGGCGAAATGTCATCGCTCTCGTCGAGACCGCCGGCAGCCTTCTGTCTGCCGATGGAAGTTGGCACGAAGCATAGCAGGGTCGCTCGTCCACGCCTGACTTCTACTCCACCGCCAAAAATTCACAGGCGCTTTTTGTTCAAGCGCGGCAGAAACAGCGTTCCGAGCTTCGGCTTTCTCCTGCATCGCGAGTTCGGCGCTGAGCGATGGGGATCTCCTCCTCAGGTCGAGAGGGTGCAGTGCGCGCCCAGTGAGAGAGACCGGCGACGCTCGAAGGATACCGCGACACGCGCACCAGAAGAAATCTCTTGAACCTCACGCAGCGTCAGGTCGTAGGTTCGAAATCTCGACCAAGCTTTCATAAAGCACACGTCGAACGATGCCGGCCGAATAACGGACATGATGCGTCCAGCGGTCGAATGTGGCGGCACCGGCTCGTGCGTGAACATGGATCAAGAGCGAAAGGTTATTGTCGGGATGAAACACCGCGTAATGATGGTCGCATTGCTCGCTCTCATCACATCTCCGGTCTGCGCGGGAAAACTCAGCGGTGCTCCGCGCATCGTCGACGGCAATACGATCGAGATCGAGCAAACCAAGATTCGGCTCTCAGGGATCGAAGCTCCTGAGACTGATCAGATTTGCCTCGACGCCCACGGCAGGAAATGGGCTTGCGGCGTAGCTGCTCGCGACGAGCTTATCAAGCATTCGAACGGACGAACGTGGGATTGTCATACCACAGGAGTTGATGAGTACAGGAGATCACTCGGCAGTTGCTTTATCGAAGGCGAAGATGTGAACGCCTGGATGGTACGCTCGGGCTGGGCACTATCGTCGGGTCCATCTAACCGATAGCTATGCTATCTATGAGTTGGTGGCGAGCACAGGCTATGCGGGGCTGTGGTCGGGGGCGTTCATCGCGCCTTGGGACTGGCGTCGCCGCAACAAGAGGACGATCATCGTCGGCGCGAGTTCGATTCCGATCGACGCTCAGGAACTCCTGCTCGGATCCGCTCTGCTATCGGACCCGCCCTCGCCCGAGTGTCTGATAAAAGGCACCGTGGACCTCAACGGCGAGCGCATTTATCACCTGCCCGGGCAACTCAGTTACGGACAAATCGACATGACGAAGAAGCCCGGTGAACGCTGGTTCTGCAGCGAGGCGGAAGCCGAAGCCACCGGGTGGCGTAAAGCCGCGCGATGAGGTCAGACGCATGCATGCAGGCCGTTCTCCGAATATGTCCTATCTCACCAAGATCGCGGCTTCGCGCCGCTCGCTGTTGCTGTTCGCTGTTTCGGCGGTTTGCCTACGGCTTGGCAACAACATTGTCGATGCGAAGCAAGCAAAAGCGCCGCCCAAGCCACATAACCTGCTCTCGCCGGATGCTGCCCTGAAGCGGCTGATGGAAGGGAACGATCGCTATGTCCAGGGCGCATCACGAGGCGACGATTTCAAGCGCGAGCGCCCGGTTTTGGTCGATGGGCAGAACCCATATGCGGCGGTTCTGAGCTGCGCCGATTCTCGCGTGGCGCCTGAACTTGTCTTTGGCACCGGACTTGGTGATCTGTTTGTCTGCCGCCTCGCCGGCAACTTCGCCAACGATGACACGCTCGCCAGTATGGAATATGCGGTCGCCGTGCTGAACACGCCGCTGATCCTGGTACTTGGCCACGATCATTGCGGCGCGATAGACGCCGCGATCAAGTCGCTCCAGGACGATAAGCCGCCGCCGGGCCACATTTCATCCCTCGTCGCTGCGCTTGCGCCTGCGGTACAAGCATCTCGCCAGCAAACCGGTGACACATTCGCCGAAGCAACCCGACAAAATGTAATCGATAATGTCAACAAACTCAAATCGGCGGGGCCGATTCTGAACGCGGCAGTTGAGCAGAACAGACTGAAGGTCGTCGGGGGCCTGTATCGGCTCGCCACGGGCAGGGTCGATTTGGTGAGCTGACGCTGGCACCTTCGCGCGGCCGGCCAGTCGTTTGCCGCCTGATACAGGGCTTCGATCGAGTTCCGCACAATTCGCTCGTCCACCGGCTGCATCAAATGCACCGAATACAATCCGCTCCACAATTGTCATAGCTTCGGGAAGACCTTTGGTATGCGCGGCTTCTTAATTCTCCTCGTATTCTACGTACTCATGTTGGCAACGCGCGGCCAGCACCAAGAAACACTCATACCGCGGCCGACAGCATTCATGCCTCCACGTTGATGCGCTAGGCCAACAGAGGTGATTCAAGCGCCAGATTGCGGTGTGAGGTATACTGGGTGTGAGCTCTCGGCCTCCAGAACACGCGACAATTCCGGCGGACTCTCACCCGCGATCCGGCAAGCCACCTATGGTCCTGCTTACGATCATCAGCTCAGCCAGGGCCGAAGATCACATAGAGCAGGATTACGACTACCATGATGGCCCAGCCTGCGGATGTAAAGAATAATGCTACTCGCGTCGGCATCGGACGGTCTCTCCTGCATCAGCCATTTGGGAAACCGCCAGTGTCGGAAAAGCAGCCTCGTTGCATCTGTCTTGGTCTTGGGCCTGTACCCTGGATCAGCATAAACCGACACTTGTCCGGCGTCCGACAGTTGCGACCGGTTCGAGTGGAAAACAATCCTTTGTGCCCTCGCCGCAGTTCGTCAGGCCTGGCGGTCAACTATCGATGAACGCCCTGACATGCCATCCAAAGAGCGTTCCTGGCTCTGCGCAGGCGAGACTTTGCATTGGATTTCCGAAGTTCGCATCGAAAAGGAGCATCTTCGCGCGCCGGCGCGCACCTTTGAAGATCGTTTTGCCGATGCGGACATCCGCCTCATGATCGCGGCTCGCGCCGTCATCGCACGTCGCCCCAAGTCTCTTCGACCAACGCATCAATCATATCGGATACATCAACTTGCCCGACGTTAAGCGTCAGCGAGATCCGCAACCTTGCCGTTCCCACAGGCACTGTTGGCGGCCGTATCCCACGGATATCAAAGCCGCGCGCCTGTAGTGCAGAGGCGAGCCGCATCGCGCGGGCGTTGTCGCCCACGACGTAAGGAATGATCTGGGAGTTCGAACGGCTCGGCCGCCCGCACAAAACGAGCTGACGATGTGTAAAGTCGACCAGATCGATCAGGCGTTGCTGCCGCTCAGGCTCCTCCTGCAGGATCAAGAGTGCTTCTCGCACCGCGACAGCCATAAGGGGTGATGGCGCGGTGGCGAAAATGAATGGACGGCACCGATTGACCATGAAGTCGCACAATACGCCGGAAGCAGTGACAAGCGCGCCCGCCGCGCCCAGCGCTTTCCCGCAGGTGTGGACCACCACCAGATCTTCGCGCCCCTCATAGGAAGCGGTGAGCCCCCGTCCCTGCTCGCCGTAAACGCCTGTGGCATGAGCCTCGTCCACGACCAGGAACGCCTCGTAGCGCTCGGCGATTGCGACCAGATCTTTAAGCGGCGCGAGATCACCATCCATACTGTAGAGGCTCTCCACCACGATCCAGATGCGCCCCATTCCGCCCTTGGCGCGCCAGTCGCTAACCGTATCTTCAACCGACTGTAGATCATTATGGGCACTTATCCGAAACTCGGCTCGGCCCGCTCGCGCGGCTTCATGAATGCTGGCGTGCACGAGCGAATCGAGAACGAGCAGATCGCCCCGCTGCGGCAGCGTTGTCAGAACAGCGAAATTTGCGATATAACCGCCGCCAAAGAACAGCGCTGTCTCCGATCTGAAGAACTGCGCCGCCTCGGCTTCGAGAGCTTCGTGCTCCTCGCAATTACCGCGCAGCAGCCGTGAGCCACCAGCTCCGATCGGCGTGCCGGCCTCAAGCGCGGTGAGCAGAGCCTTTTTCATACGCGGCGCGCTCGCCAAGGCCAGATAATCGTTCGAAGCAAAATCAGTCCCTGCGCGCGGCTTTAGGCCACGCAGTCGATCGTCTCCTCTCAAGGCTTCAAGGGCCGCGGCATAGCTGTTAAGCTTGCCTATATGGGTTGGGTACATTGCTCAATCCGCCCAATGCCATCACTCCTGAAACGACTGTGATGGCGACAAAAAGAAGATGAAGGATCCACCGTGCATCAAGCCGGTCGGACGCAACTGTCTCCCATGAACCAGCACGATGCGCGGCCTGCACGTTTTTCCCTCCTCGAAGGACGCTTAACTGCAGCCAGTCGCGCGCCCATTAATCGCCACCATGATTGGCGACTGGAGTGCTTCGATTACGTAGCTGATCGCGCTTCGGTTTCGATTTTGGCAGGTCACAGTGTGTCTGTTGATCAACTATCCCGCGCCCGCGACAGCGCGCGATCGAGCCTTCGTCGCACAAAAACGGCACATGCTTGACGCCATTCCATAGGATAGACGCTTAGGCAGAATCAGCATACCGAGGCCACCCTCGACACCCTCGCCCGTGCCGGTGATGCCGCCGCTGCACACCTTGATGCCAGCGCCACGCGGAGACCGCCTAAGGGCCTTTCCAAAGCCCCGCCAAAAGAAGGAACCGTTACGGTGCGGACGATTCCTCCCCCGCATGGTTATTTGGCAGATTGCGCTTCGGCATGCGCGCGCAACCTTCGTACTGACCGGACAAATGCACACTCTCTCAGCGAGAGTGATCTGATCGTATCATAAGCGTACGGTGCGTACCGAACCGAGTGTGAGAAGATTTCCAGCTTCGGCGTGCCAACCACCGGCCGCCCGGCCGCGCGTCACGGCAACCACACCAGCATTGCGATGCGGTCAATCTCACGAGTTTTCTGACAGGTGATGGAGAAACAGAGACCGGGACCCGGTCTCCAGGTGGCGAATGGGTGGCAGGTTAGCAGATTTGCGACACAAGCTTCGCATCCGTGCTTCGTTACATCGTCTCTTCGCCGCCAAGGATGCGGCTCACATCGATGAGATCGTCAAAGATGTGGCTGCGTGCATCGTCCGTTTGGGACAATATTTTCGCTATTTGCACGGGCACACTTGATCAGGTCGTGTTGCGCTTAGCAGCCGGCAGACGCGCGGGAGTTCAGTCGCTCTACCGGGTGGCTGTTGGCCCAAACCGCGACAATTGCTGGGCTTGCTGGTATTAGGCGCCAACGTTAGGTTTGCGGGACCGTCCCGGGCAAAGGAGCGGCGACATGTGCGGATACGTCGCGCGCGCGAACGTCGATCGCGATCTCGGCGTCCTCTACAGTAGTGGTCTCAGAAGGACCCGCAGGCCATTTTGACGCTGTTGCTGGGCGAGTTGGACAAGCTCAGCCATGATCCGAAGCATCGGACCCAAATGCAGGCGCCAGCGGCCGGAAAAGCCGCCGTCGCGTTTTTGAACACCTGCCGTCTGACGTAGCAAACCGAGCCCGACTGGTCCGCGGTCGAGGTCAACTTCAGTCGTTCTCCTACCGCCGTGTCCGATTGATGACGCCTTGTGCCTGGAACCAGACACGGAGGCGCGAGCATCCTTCTCCGCGCGGCACGGGCCACGTGATCTCGCTCGATTCAGACAAGGGCGGCAGATCACTTTGATGGCACGTCGATTGCTGGGGAGATGGAAACGGAGCCGCAGCCTTGGGCAACCTCGCCGTCGCAACTCAGGAATTCACAACGTGGCTCGAGCCGGCCCGGGCCCAAGTGTGACAAACCGTCGGTTGGAGAAGACATGAGAAGACCTGCGGTGCCCTCGACCATCGGAGACATAGTGCAGCAGAGGCGGATCGATCTCGCCGCCGCATATCGGCTGCTTTGCCGGTTCAACCACAATGAGAACATCAACGGCCATATCTCGGTCAGCCTTCCCGGCCCTCACGACCTTTTTTTAAGCCAGTCCGTTCGGGACGCAGTTTGGAGTCGCAACCGCCTGCAATCTCATCACAGTCGATATCAACTGCGACAGTCTCGACGATCCCCTCCGGCTGGGCATCAATCCGGCCGGCTTCGCCATGCGCGCGCAGTCCATATCAATGACGCGCGGCTCGATCGACTCAAGACAGTGAGGACAGTTTATGAACGCTCCACCAGAGAAGATCACACCAGAAACCGACGCTACGGCTGCGACCTGGGATAATCTGTCGCCGCTACTGGTCGATATCCGGGCGCGTCGAAACGAGTTCGCTCGCGCGCAGAAGATTCCAGACGAGATCATCGAGGGCTTCAAGCGCGTTGGCGTCTATCGGGCGATGGCCGCCAGACGATTCGGCGGCGAGGAGCGAACGCCGGCCGATTTTTGTCGCCTGATCGAGCGCATTTCCGAAGCCGATGGCTCCGCCGGTTGGGTCGCCAGCTTCGGCGATGGAGCTCGCTACCTCGCTGCTCTTCCGGACGACACGCTTCGCAAGGTATACGCGAATGGACCTGACGTGGTGTTGGCAGGTGCGCTTTTCCCGCTCCAGCCCGCCAGGCGAAGCACCGACGGGTTTGTCGTGAACGGCGTGTGGCCATTCGCCAGCGGCTCACCGGGCGCGGATCTGATAGGCGTTGGCATCACTGTGGAAGACGATCCGACCGGTGGTCTTGCGCGTGTAGCCGTGATGCCGGCCGAGAAGGTGACAATCCGCCCCAATTGGGACGTCATCGGCCTGCAAGGCACCGGCAGCCACGACGTCGTTGTCAACGACGTCATTGTGCCAGAGGAATGGACCTTGATCCGCGGCGGTCCGCCGACACTCGACGGGCCGGTTTATCGTTATCCATCCGTGGCTTTCGCTGCGCAGGCGCATGCGATTGTCGGCATCGGTATTGCGCGCTCCGCGCTAGACGAGGTGATCGCCATGGCCGGAAGCCGCGCCTCGATCACTGGAGCGCCCGTGATGGCAGAGCGCGGTTATATCCAGCTGGAGATGGCCAGAGCCGAGGCCATGCTGCGTTCCGCCCGTTCCTTCTTCTATGAGGCCACCGAGGAGCTGTGGAAGGAAGCGCTCAAGGGTGCGGTAAACCTGAGCACGGCGACGCTGATGCGGCTCGCCGCGACGAACGCCGCGCGGCAGAGCGCTGAGGTCTGCCAGATTGCGAGCGGTCTCGCTGGAACTGCGTCGCTCTATACCACGAGCAATTTAGCGCGCGCCATGTGCGACAGCTTCGTGGTTGCCCAGCACGCAGCTTTAAACGAGGGAACGCTCCAGAGCGCCGGCGGCCTCCTGCTCGGAAGTGCAGCACAGCCGGGCTTTCCATGAAGTAGTTCATCCACGAGCAATTCTGCACGCCCGCAGCAACGGATTGCCGGAACTGCGTATGATGCGGTCTGCCGCTGGAGGACCTTACCCCAACACTTTCAAAGAATCATAATCACCGCAGATAGGCACTAGTCAGCTTCTCGACAGCCAACCTTCCTAGCATTCGAAACTGGTCTCTAGATGCCGATGCCGCCTATGACCGGGACTGGTGACGAGCCTGGGGTACCCGCTCGACGGATCGGCAAGAGACTTTGTTCGAATAAGAGCAAGGAGAGCAATTATGGATTCCAATCGGATAAACGGTGCCGGCTCGCCAGAGTCCCCAACGGGGTACGTCCGCACACAGGACAACCATAATCTATTTAGGCAGGCTGTGAGTGAAGCCAGGCCATCGTCTGCTGCGCCTGCATCGGCAAAGGCTCCGATTTGGCGTTCGAGCGATCCATACGGGACCTTCTCACGCGATGGCTACTCTTGGAACAACGACGTATGGGGTGCGGGCGCTGGGCCTCAAACGATTTCGGTGCATGCAGTCAACCAGTGGGGCGTGTGGTCGAACCAGCCTAATACTGCAGGCATCAAGAGTTACCCGCACGAGGCCTTCAATATCGGAAAGCCGCTGAGTTCAATTAACACTCTGCGCTCGAACTTCAATCAGGATGGTCCGACTAGCGGCGCCTGGGACGTCGCCTACGATATCTGGGACAGCTCAAACCAGCATGAGATAATGCTCTGGACCAATTACACCGGAAATCCGGACGGCAGCGGCAACGTCAAACCAATTTCTTATCATTATCGGCAGGATCCTTCCGGGGCGGCGATCCCGGTCTACACCAACGTCGACGTGGGCGGGGCGACTTGGAACGTTTTTGAAGGCTTCAATGGTCACAAGGTCATCTCACTCCTGCGCACTTCGAAGACGAACAGCGGGACAGTGGACATCAAGAGTATCCTGCAGTGGATCAAGTCAAAGGGCTACTTCGGCGACATAAACGTCGGTAGCGTCCAATACGGCGTCGAGATCACCTCGTCCCCAGGGGGAATGAACTTCAATTTCAACGACTGGACCGTGACCTCAAGGTGAAGATCGCGGGCGAAGATGTGATCTGCGCTTTGCCATTGAGCGGCGCCAACTGACGACCTCGGCTTGCCGTCTGCGACTAATGAGCCGGCGTTAATGTGCAGTCGCTTGGCAAGCTGTCAGAGTTCAAAATGTCCGCTCTCATTGTCTATCGGAGAGCGGCATCTCCCTCAACATGGCCCGCAAGTTCGCAGCGAAAGGTTCTGAGTTAGCACTCCGTTCCTTAATCGCGGGCACGATGTCAACCCCACCAGACGGGGTCGCTCCCCCTAGCCTCCCGGGGGCTGCGCGCTGAGGATTACAATGCTTTTGTCTACCGTCGCTTATCTGTCGACTGATTATTCGATATAAGCCCGAGCGCTTCACCCGCATGCGACTTTCGCTCCTCGGTATTTTCCGCGACATTGCGCAAGACGAGCTCAGAAAGCTGCACAACCAGTTGTTTGAGTCTCGCTATTTCTTGCCTGCACCGCGCCAATTCGCGCTCTTCATCTGTCATTCTCGATACTTTACAGCGGTTCCCGGCCGCATAACTCATGTTGAACCTCTATCCGACCAGGTAAGCGCGAACGACGGCTCGAGTATAATCTTGCTCAGCATTGTACCGGCAGACCGGTCTTTTTGCGCCAGTAAACATCGTACGCAGCGATCCACGATCTCGCCGCATCCGCTTAGTGTGCCATCCCGGCTACAGATCTGAGCGTATCGTACAAAAACTCGCTCACCAGACGAATAGATCGAGTTTGTCCTCCTCGGGCCGGCTCTCGCGCAAGGAGCCACATTGGAGCTCAATTGCCTCCCTGATTTGCTCTAAATATTTGAGCGTGGGCACAGCGTATCAAAAACACAACCTTGCTGAGGTATGATCCAAAGCTTCGGTGTAGTGGCCTGTGTGGAGGACGTGGACGGCACCTCCACCCCGATCTTGGCCCTGCTCGTCGAGGCGGATTCGGCGTCCGCAAAGAACGCCAGCACGCTCCGGAACATCTGCCTCGTCAGGCAATGAGGAGCTCTCGACCACAGGAGAGCGACTTTCCATGTTGGCCAATACCGTTGGGCATCTCGCTGTGATGGGACCATCCGAATAAGCACGTTCCACAAGCAACATTGTAAAAGATTCTCAGACGGGGCTCGCACCAATCCTGTCCACTCTTGGCCAGAATGACCATCTTGACTTTGAGATCGTCGACGCTGGCCATCCCAGTCGGATAGCCAACAAGAAGCTTCAAAATGATGACCTGAAGATTCGCGGTCGCAACAAACCACGTGATCCTCTGGAAAACACGAACACGTACGACATCACACAACAAATATGACGTGCAATGTGCCTTGAGCGCTCACGTGTATAAGCCCATCCAAAAATGGAATGCGACATGCACGTCGAGTGCTGGCGGATCACTTAGCTGTCTGCGAGAGGTCGGCGGCTTGAATTTTATGCAGATCAGCTCAAAAGGGCTTGAATCGCACGTAGCGTCACGTTGTACCATTTTGAAGTAGCTGACGAGGATGTCCGGCAAGCCGGACCGGCCCACTGTTTGCTGACATCGATGAGACGATGATACCAATGCGGTCGATGTGTGTACAGCAGAGGGCGACGTCCGGCCTGCGGGATCGCGCGAACGGGCTCCGAGTGCTCGCATGCGAACAACAAGGTACTTCTTCCCGGCCCCAGGGGATGCTGGGTTTTGTTTGGGCCGGAACGTTGAAGCCGTGCGAACAGCCCGCGGATCATCTCTCGGCGCCGCTCTTTTAATCAGCATGACTTTGACGATCCTCACGACAACGGAGAACACCTCCTTCCAGGTTTGTGCGAGCCAATGTTGAGCCGCATTCCGACAACATCGTTTTGATAAGAAGGGAATGACGCCACATTTCTCCGATCATTGATCAATCGTAATTAGAATTTGCGGTGAACTTTTTGCCGCAATAACCGTCGGCAGTTCTCCCTCTGTCGATGACTGACTTCCGCCCGGCCATCGAAATGAGGCCGGGCTTTTTTTGCCAGCAATGAACGACAGTTTGGGTGTTCTGACCCCGTGTCTGACGAAGGGTTAGGGAGACAGAGACAAACGTAAACGATCGATTGGGAGGATAGTTCGTCACATGCTGAAATCGATCGATCCGATCCTGCCCCCCGACCTGCTCTGGCTGCTCGCCTCCATGGGCCCTACTCGCATTGCCGCGACGGCTCTCCTCGCATCGCCTGATCCAGCTGCGGGGCATGAGCCATTCGGCCGCTCATCAGTCCCGGCAAGCTCTCGCGGCCGGATTTCTATCGCGCGGCGGCTTCGGGCTTCGGCGTCGTGCAGGTGGGGATAGCAGGGATATGGCTGCTTTCTGATAAGGCGTGATCAGCTAAAAGAAAAATTCTGCGCAGATTGCGCAGAACTCTGCACCCAAATTTGAATGGCCTCCGCGCAACCGACCGACTATTGTCGATCCATGTCTCGCCTTGTGTGTTTAACCGCTACTATCATCATGTCGCTGCTGCCGGTCGTCGCGAACGCTGCGCCAATTCAAAAGCGGCTCAAGCCGGTCTGGCAAGGCTTCGGCTTCCTGCCCGGCTACCAGCAGCCGCTGAGCAACAGCATTCCGCTCTACAAGCAGAAGGACGCGATGCGTCGGCTCTCGCGCGCCGACCGGCGCCACTGGTATATTGACCCGGTTCCTCAGTACTACGGTTGGGATGGCGAGTGGCACTATTTCGGCCACCCCGGCTTCGGCGGCGGCCGCTACAACGGCGGCAGTTTCGGGCCGTGCTGGACGCGGACGCCGATCGGACCCATCTGGAATTGCGGGTGATCGGGCGGCGCGGCTAGGGGAAACTCCCAACGACCTCGATACGGCGACGAGTGCGGCATTGAAGGCATCGAGGTCTTCGGCCGGAATCCAGTACTCCAGATGTGAGCGACTGCCAGCCTCTTGCACGTCGTACTTCGCGGGGAAGTCACGCGACCTCAAAGCGCGTCCGAAGGCCGAGGCTCGCTGGGAGATTTCAGTCGTGCGCGCGTGGGGTCTGTAATGGCAGCCGGAAATCGGACTGCCCATTCGGCTACCGATATCCCCTCGCCTTAATGATCACCAGTTGTGCAGCTTTGGGCGGCACAAACGCGCTGGTCAGGTCTTCCAGCAATGAATGAGGCGCTCGATATGAGTAGCCACTACAAGCGCTTATTTTTGAGCAATACATCACCCTCCACTGCGCGGGGATAGTGGGCCGCCACTTCGAATGATGGTAACAGGTCAAGAATGGCTTGAAGGGACAACTGACCTTCGTAGAGCTCGCGGTCGCTATATTCCGTATAGATGAAGCGCGTGTTGCTCAAGGTCTGCATGCCGCCGGCGATAACATCAGCTTCGGCTCCCTGAACATCCATCCAGATGAAATCGACCGTGTTCAGCTTGGCTTCGCTGCACCAGTCGTCCAGTCGCCGCGTTTCGACCGAGACTGGGCGATCGAACCGAACCCAATCATACTCAGTAAGATGATTCTTCGGGCGGCGAATTGAGCCGGAGAGGTCCCATTCCTTCGCATCACCATCTGCATTGCTTGGATGGAAGTCGATCATCCCGTTTCGATCACTGATCGCGATTTCAAGCAGCTTCACCTTATTGAGGGATGGGCCCAGCTTCTTCTTGAAGCGCGCGATCGCTCTGGGGTCCGGCTCAAAGCAGTAGAGCTGAGCTTGCGGGCACAGGTTGAGAAACTGTTGCGTATCGGTCCCATCATTGCAGCCGATATCCAGGATGACGGGATTCGGCTTCTGAAGAAGTGAGAGGATGTGCTGGTGTACTTCTACAGACGACACAGGTGCTTTTTCCATTGGGCGCTGAGATCGGGTGAATTTCGACTTCGAAGCCGCAATCACACGCCAGACGCGCCGGTACAACGTATATCAAGGTATACAATTCATGTGTCCGTCAGTCCCCTTGATCCATGACGGCTATTTTGATGATCGACATCAAAAGGGAAACCTGTCGGACCGACAGGTGCAGCGACTGGCCCCGTAATGCGAATTGCAACCGAGCGTCGGCAGACGCGCCCTCTGTGAGCCAGATCGTCGTCTTCGGTTCTTTTTCGGGTGGCCGAAAGATCCGCTTCGCTCGAATTTCATCTGTCGTCGATTCTCCCTGGAGCGTGCCGGGCAGAGTGATCTCTCGTGCGCAGCAATAGCCAATCACCTCGATCACAGATGCGCGAAATGGCTCTACCGGTTGACGGTCGCCATCACAGATTCGCTGACGCAAGAAGAGCGTACGCCGTCAAAGCACCGACGCACGCGTTTGCGCGCAAGCAAGCCTCAGCAGCGATCGTCGCTGATCTCTTCGATCACCATCGGTCTACGACGACGGGATAACTTCAACAGGTTTTGAGCGACCGTGCCACGGCTGGACATCGACAATTCGATACAATTCGATGATGGCCTCTCTTGCCGCCGCTTCTTACAGGAAACATAGCCTGAGTTTTCGAGATAGTTGGTATATTGTTATTATGCGTGACTACGTCAGATTTCATCGAGCGCCGCTCTTCGATGAGTCTTATGCACCGCACGCTTCGCCGGGCTCAACTGCTAGATGCTGCCGTCAGACGAAGCAATCATGTGCAGCCCGGCCGCCGTCGTCGAAACACCGGACGCTGCGATCGGTGTAACGGCCGCCCGTGCAATGTTGAGGAAACCTGGGCTCAATCCTGTGTTTCGACGACCCAATGTCATTTTCGCAACAGCTTGGCGGGCTGTGTACCTGAGTTCGTTTGCTTCCGGACAAAGGCACGCGCAGGCCAGGCAATGATTCAGCAGAACTGCAGGCGTGTATCGTTCAACTCATTTTGGCCTGTCTCTTGCTATCATTGGCTGGTCACAATGTGACTTCTCCAACTTGTTCAAACGCTCAGGAGTCCTGTATGAATTTCCGTCCGCTTCACGACCGCGTCGTGGTCAAGCGCATCGACGCCGATGAGAAGACCGCTGGTGGCATCATCATTCCGGACACAGCCAAGGAAAAGCCCTCGCAGGGCGAAGTCATTGCAGTTGGCCCGGGCGGCCGCGATGAGACCGGCAAGCTGATTCCGATCGACATCGAGGTCGGCGACCGCGTGCTGTTCGGCAAGTGGTCCGGCACCGAGGTCAAGATCGACGGGCAGGACCTGTTGATCATGAAGGAGAGCGACATCATGGGCGTTCTCACCGATGTGTTTTCCAAGAAAAAAGCCGCCTAACCCAGCACTCGCACAGCTCACCCCCTGACGAGCGCCCACCGGGCGCGCTGAAGGATGAGAAAATAAGAACTGAGGGAATTCTTTATGTCAGCCAAAGAAGTCAAATTCGGAGTAGACGCGCGGGACCGCATGCTGCGCGGTGTCGACATCCTCGCCAATGCAGTGCAGGTCACGCTCGGGCCGAAGGGCCGCAACGTGGTGCTCGACAAGTCGTTCGGCGCGCCTCGCATTACCAAGGACGGCGTTGCCGTCGCCAAGGACATCGAACTCGAAGACAAGTTCGAGAACATGGGCGCCCAGATGGTGCGCGAAGTGGCTTCGAAGGCGGCGGATGCTGCCGGCGACGGCACCACCACCGCGACCGTCCTGGCCGCCGCGATCGTCCGTGAAGGCGCCAAATCGGTGGCCGCCGGTATGAACCCGATGGACCTGAAGCGCGGTATCGACCTCGCGGTCGAAGCCGTCGTCGCGGATCTCCAAAAGAACTCGAAGAAGGTCACCTCGAACGACGAGATCGCCCAGGTCGGCACCATCTCTGCCAACGGCGACGCCGAGATAGGCAAGTTCCTCGCCGACGCCGTGAAGAAGGTCGGCAACGAAGGCGTGATCACGGTCGAGGAGGCCAAGTCGCTCGAGACCGAGCTCGACGTCGTCGAGGGCATGCAGTTCGACCGCGGCTACATCTCCCCCTACTTCGTCACTAACGCCGACAAGATGCGCGTTGAGATGGACGACGCCTACATCCTCATCAACGAGAAGAAGCTCTCCTCGCTGAACGAGCTGCTGCCGCTGCTCGAGGCCGTGGTGCAGA